>NZ_JAOCNC010000001.1:6042742-6353427 GCF_032860985.1 Chroococcidiopsis sp. SAG 2025 | reverse complement strand
GATTCGGACTCAGCAAATCGATCGCGATTTTTATTGGCAGAAGTAGGAGAGCTAGGCGACTTACAGTCGCCTGGTGCTTTTTAGAGGAGTAATCATGTTAGTTGATGCTTTGAAATTACCAGCAGAAACGCTGGTAGAAACAGACATTTGTATTATCGGTGCTGGTGCGGCAGGAATCACGCTCGCACGCGAATTGCGCGATCGCCAAGAACAAGTTTGTTTGCTTGAAAGTGGCGGACTCGAGTATGAGGAACAGATTCAATCGCTGTATGCGGGAGAGAATACAGGTCTACCTTATTTTCCCTTGAAAGAAGCGCGAGGGCGCTATTTTGGCGGTTCGACTAACCTCTGGGGCGGTTGGAGCCGCCCGATGGATGAAATTGATTTTGAGCATCGTCCCTGGATGCCCTATAGCGGTTGGTGTTTCAGTAAGGCGGAGTTAGACCCCTACTACGAACGGGCGCAAACTGCTTGTCATTTGGGTCTGTTTGAATACGATTTGGCATACTGGCAAGAGGCGTTAGCGCAACAATGTCAAGTCCCCGCAACTACAGAGCAGCTTGCCACTTATCTATGGCAGATCATCCCATGTACTCACTTGCGTTTTGGCGAAGCGTATCGCGCCGAGATCGAGCAGGCAAGTAATATTACCACCTATCTCCACGCTAACGTGCTGGAGATTGAAACCAACGACAGCGCTCAAGCCGTGACGCGGCTGCGGGTGGCAAGCTCCGATGGGAAACAGTTCTCGGTAGCAGCAAAAGTCTTTGTACTAGCAGCAGGTGGAATTGAAAATCCCCGCTTGCTCTTAGCTTCCAACCGGGTGCAAAGTGGTGGAGTCGGCAACCAACACGATTTGGTGGGCAGATTCTTCATGGAGCATCCCTATTTAATTTCTGGCAAAGCCGAGTTATCAAACTCAGCTGAGTTATACACGCGAATTAAGTTTCCCGTGGGTGAAACATTTCTGGCAACAGGCTTAGGGTTGTCCAAAGAAGTGCAAGAACGCGAACAAATTCTTAATTTTGGATTGAGGTTATTAGCCATTGATGAATGGTTAGAAGCATACAAGCGATTGCGATCGCGAACTCAGCAAACAGTCCGACATAAAGCTTTTCCCTCGATCGCAGAAGGGCGGAAGAACGTAGGTAAATCTTCTACAATTGCAGATTTCGTCAAAGTCGCTAGCCGTCCCGATCGCTTTGCTGACAGAATGACGAAAAAACTGTTTCAGCAATCGATTGCGGCGCGACAATTTAATAGTTGCGATACCCATTTAATTGGGGAGCAAGCACCCAATCCCGATAGTCGGGTTATTCTCAGCCGCGATCGCGATAAATTAGGGATGAATCGCGTCCAGCTTGACTGGCGTTTGAGTCCGATTGACAAGTATACAATTGCGCGATCGCAACAGTTAATTGCGGCAGAATTCGAGCGTTCTGGACTAGGAAAAATTCACATCGAACTAACTGACGATGAAGCGACTTGGCGATCGGTAGCTGGCTCGTATCATCATATCGGGACAACCCGCATGAGTAGCAACCCCAAGGAAGGCGTTGTCAACGAGCATTGTCAAGTGCATGGAATTCACAACTTATATATCGCTGGTAGCTCGGTTTTCCCCACCAGCGGACTCTCCAATCCTACGCTCACGATTGTCGCTTTAGCGATCCGACTTGCCGATCGCCTGAAAGATCGTTTGGATAACTCTGCTGAAATCAGTCCAGCAGTTGCAGTTCAGGCTATTTAGTTTAATCGTGAATTTTGTAGAAGAGATCCCCCAACCCCCTTTTCAAGGGGGCTTCTGATTCCCCCCTTTTTAAGGGGGGTTAGGGGGGATCGAGATCTAAAACTTCCAGTGCGTAACCCCTAAACAATTCTGACAGATGAATCACCAGCAACCGCGCCTCAGCATTGGTATGCCCGTGTATAATGCCGAGCAGTTTATCACAGAAGCAATAGACGCAATTTTGGCTCAAACCTATACAGACTTTGAGCTGATTATTTCAGACAATGCCTCCAGCGATCGCACTCAGGAAATCTGTCAAGCATACGCAGCAAAAGATCGGCGGATCAAATACTATCGGAACGAGCGCAATATTGGCGTTCATCGAAATTACAGACGCGCCTTTCAATTAGCGACAGGTGAGTATTTTAGATGGGCTACCCACGATGATATTTGCGCTCCACAAGGGATTGAAAAATGCGTTGAAGTTTTAGATCGAAATCCAGATGTCGTCTTGTGTTACACCAAGACTAAATTAATTAACGAACATGGCACGATTTTAGAGCAAAACTACGATGAAAACCCCCTGCTCACTAATTCACCACACGCTCATATTCGTTTTCGGAATTTGATAATTGACTCTTTTTCTCGACGCTATCGCGGTCAGCAACTTTTTGGAGTCATGCGTCATAGTGTTGCTGCAACAACTCCTCTTTTAGGCGATTACTCTGGTGGGGATAAGCCTTTTCTGGCTCGCATGACTTTATTAGGTAAATATTATGAAGTTCCTGAATATTTGTTCTTTAACAGAGAACATTCTCAGCGTTCTTCTAGTAAGGAGATGAATAGCCCCTACTTACGTATGCGGTTATTCAACCCTGATACCAAAGGAGAAAAACCTGTCTTTCCTAGATGGAGTGTTTTTTTAGATTATTTAAGTGCGATTAAAGACGTACCTCTCAGCCTATCCGAACGAATTCGTTGCTATTTAGTTCTCGGGACTTGGTTAGGAAAAAACAAGAACTGGGAGCAATTAATTAAAGAATTAATTAAGGCATCTGTCTGGTCTATTTATTTTTCTAAACATCGCCAGATGTTAGTACAACAACACCAAGCTGAAATTCCATCAGGTTCATCATAACTGTCATTAGCGATTGGTCATCTGTTAAATCATAACGTCTTGCTTTAAGTTTCAGGCGTGCAACCCTCACGGTAAGGGTCTTAAATCACTTTCGTGAAGTTAGACATACTCAAAACGGAATGGGCTACAAAAAATGAGAATTCTAGAAAAAATTTCTCACAAATCTAATTTAACAGCAAGAAAATATCTGACCAATTTATTGGTGCATGAAGTCAAACTTGAGGAGCATTATAAGAATTCTCAAAGAGTAAATTTACCATGTTCTGGTCAAAATATTTATATACCAGAAACTCAACAGATGAATTTTTTCCGCGAGATTAAGCATTTGCAAGCAGCAACTTATTCTCTTCCAGATATATACACGACTACTTTACACGACGTAACTTACTGTGCAAAATTTGATATTTTGCTGACAAAAACGCGCAAAGTTATCTCGGACTCCATAAATACCACTATCGAGCAGAATAAATACGATGTTGCAGAGAATACTTATTTCAATAAAATAGAAAAAATTGCGGGCGTTTGTGCTGTTTTTCGTTCGTTTGCCAATGGCTATTATCATCAGTTAATCGATAACATTCCGCGAATTTTCTTGCTCGATCAATTGCAATATAAAGACATAAAAGAGATTAAATTGCTGGCTTCAACCAAAATTTCCAGATCGGAAGAGTTTTTGCTCTCAAAAATACTACCAAACAACGTAAAACTTACCAAGGTAAGTCCAGATAAAAATTATGCGATCGAAAATCTAATCTTTCCCTCTTTTCTAACTCGTCGCCATGCAGGATACTTACCTTCTGATTATTTAAGATTTTTCGCAGAGAAAGTAACGCCGCAACGCCCGCGAAAGAAAGTCAATCGTATTTTTATCTCTAGAAGAGCTTCAAAAAAGGGACGACATATTTTGAATGAAGATGAACTATTTGATATGTTGAGTAAGTACGGATTCAAGAAATACCTACTTGAACAGATATCAATTGAAGATCAAATCGATCTTTTCAGTGATAGCGAATACGTTATAGGTTCGCATGGTGCTGGACTTTCTAATATTATTTTTGCTGAAGGAGTCAATGTCTTAGAAATATTTCCTACACAGGAGATTTTGCCGCATTTTTACTTCTTAGCAAAATCTCTGAATCATAATTATGAATACTGGTGCGGTCAGGCAACATCCAAAAACAGCAATTTTGTGGTTAATGTATCAGAGATCGTAAGAATGATAGCTAGTCAAGAAACGTGTCCAATCTAATCTTGTAATCGATAGACATTGGAGAGAGAGCTATTTATTTTTAGCGCTAAATTGTTGTAGTCACAAGTTTTAAGAGGAGTTAAGTAATGAAGTCGCTTTTATCTAAAGTTAAACCAACCGACATATTTTCAGAACCATTTCCTCATATTGTCATTAAAGATGCTTTGGATGAAGAAGTTTACTCAAAGCTGAAATCAGAATGGGCTGATATTGAAATTTTAAGGCAAGGGCAAGACAACAAAGGAACGGATTTATCTAGCAATAAAAGATTGCATTATTTAGCACAAGAAAGTTTAAATGACGAGCGAATTACTCCTTTCTGGAAAGAGTTTATTGCTTTACATACATCCGATACATTCTTTCAAGAGTTTATTGCTATCTTTAAAGACTATATTCTCCAAATGTATCCTGATTTTGAGCAAAAATATGGCTTGTTTGCAACGCTAAAATCTGGATTACGAAAAGTTGACACGTTTGAAAGTGTAGATGTATTACTCGACGCACTGATTTGTATAAATACACCCGTTATTACTAAACCAAATGCAGTCAGAGGCGCGCACATAGATTTACCAGATAAACTATTCGCCGGACTATTCTATATGCGCGATCCGCAAGACACATCGACAGGGGGCAATCTAGAGGTTTATAAATTTAAGAACGACAAGCCTTACGGGTTTAGAAGCAGTGCAATTGATGATTCCTACATCAAGCATGTCAAAACAATCGATTACGATCGCAACGTTCTCATATTATTCCTGAACTCAGTTTATTCATTACATGGTGTTAGCGTGCGATCGCTCACAGATTCTCCCCGCTATTTTGTAAATTTGGTTGGCGAAGTCAAGCAGCCCTTATTCGATCCTACGCAATATCAAGAATTACCTTCGTTCAAAACGAAATACATCAAAAAACTAGAAAACGCTATCAAGAAAGTAGCTCTGGCAGCCAAATAATCGACTCATATAAAGAGGTTTTATTCAGCACATGATCTATAGCGAAACCGAAAAGCTCGCCCCTGACATCACAAATACTATTACCACACCTGCGACAAATACTATTTTAGTCATTTGTCCTCTCCCATATCCCCCAACCAACGGAACTAGAGTTCATATTTGGGGGCTGATTCTGTTCTTCAAACAAACTGGCTGGCGAGTCGTTGTTGCTGCATACAATTGGCCCGGACAGAGAATCTTTAAAGCCGATGGTGAACCTGGGATTGACTTACCAATAGATATAGAATTTCACCTATTTGAACGCAGTTTTCGTTATTCTGTAGCAAAAGATCCGCATACAGCGCAAAATCTGCACAAGTTACAAACGCTGATTGACGATTGCAAACCCCAGGTTGTTTGGTGTAATTATTCCGATCTCGTACCGCTAGTCTCTCAACTCGACTTAAAAGGAGCGCACCTCTGGTTCCGACCGCACGATTTTGAACTGGCGCACAATATAGAAACAGCGATCGCCTCTCGACCCTGGAAAACTGGGTGGAACAATAACACTTTCAAACAAACCGTTAAGTGGAGCAAAAAACTCTTACAACAAACAACCCAAGCCTTTGCTTCCGAGCGCCAGATGCATCGAATTTCCGACCGGATTTTCTTCAATGCATACAGCGACATGCAGTTTATGTCGCGGCTCTACGGTGGGACTGTCCGCAAAGATTGGGTCGTCCCTTTTTTAGAACGGGAACGCATTCCGGTAAAAGATAACAAATCACCGCTCGATGTCGTCTACATCAGCAGCAATTACGTCAGTCCGACTCATCTATCGGGAGTGCGACAGCTGCTACAACGAGTCATTCCGGCAGTCGAGCAAGCCATGCCCGATCAATTCCGCTTTCACTTTGTTGGTAAGGGTTGTGCCGAGCATTTAAGCCAGTATGCCTCAAACGCGATCGTCATTCACGATTTTATTGACGATTTGTCAGCTTTCATGCGCGACAACATCGATATTGCTTGTTTGCCAGTGGAAATTGGCTGGGGATGCAAGATCAAAGTATTAGAAGCAATGGCTTCGGGATTGCCTGTGATTGGTTTGCCTCAGACTTTTCGCGGCGTACCACCAACACCAGGAGCTTACTATGCCTGTCACAGCACGCAGGAATTTGTCTCAGCCTTTAGAGCTTTACAAGATACAAACACACGCCGTCAAGCAGCGAGTGCGGGATTAGCCACCTATACAGCATGGCGGAATGAAGGACGGCAAATTCTGAGCGAGGCATTAAATCAGTTAGTAGGGGCGGGTTTAGCAAAAGATTCATGTTGAGGACGATAAATCCGCGTTCAAAACCCGCCCGTACGCCAATTGTAGGGGCGGGTTTAGCGTCGAGTCCGATCGCCATCACCGAGAATCTACGCCCAAAACCCGCCCGTACTACCACGCACCACGCACCACGCACCAGATCGAGGTATTGAAAATATGCAATGCATAGAGCCAGAGCCTAAAACTTATGTTTTACAAGTTGTCGAGCTGCTCAAACAAGAAGCAGATGCAATTATCAAAACAGCAAATCAGTTACAGCCAGAGGGTATAGAACGGGCAGTTGAGCTGTTGGCTGATTGTCACGGTAAGGTTGTCTTGGTGGGTGTTGGCAAGTCAGGAATTATCGCCCAGAAAATTGCTGCAACTCTAACCAGTACGGGGACATCAGCGGTTTTTCTGCACCCATCTGATGCCTTGCATGGTGATATTGGAATTGTGGCTGGAGGTGACGTTGCTGTCATCTTGAGTAACAGTGGCGAAACCGATGAATTGGTTGCCATGTTGCCCTATCTTAAATGTCGGCAGATCCCAATTATTGCGATCGTCGGCAGACTGCGTTCCACGCTTGCTTACAATGCTGATGTCAGCCTCAATGCAGCAGTCGATCGCGAGGCTTGTCCGTTTAATTTAGTCCCCACCAGCAGTACAACTGTCGCCTTAGCAATTGGAGACGCACTGGCGATCGCCCTGATGCACGTCAAAGGTTTAACCCCAGAAGCGTTTGCATTTAACCATCCAGC
Organism: Chroococcidiopsis sp. SAG 2025; assembly: GCF_032860985.1. Taxonomy (GTDB): domain Bacteria; phylum Cyanobacteriota; class Cyanobacteriia; order Cyanobacteriales; family Chroococcidiopsidaceae; genus Chroococcidiopsis. The sequence goes on along the minus strand of NZ_JAOCNC010000001.1, from coordinate 6,346,306 downwards.
GGGACGATTGGGCAAACGCTTGACTCTTAGGGTAAGAGATTTAATGCACGCTGGCGCGCACAATCCCGTTGTTTCGCCTGAAGCCGCTTGGATTGAAGTCTTGAGTGCAATCAGCGAAGGTGGTTTGGGTGCTGTCAATGTCGTAGACGATCTGGGTTGTTTAGTCGGAATTATTACAGATGGCGATCTGCGACGATTGCTACAAAAAGTCAAACATCAAGAGTTGGAAACGCTGACAGCAGGGACGATCGCCACAGCAAATCCAATTGCGATCGCCCCCGATATACTTGCCTACCATGCCTTGGAATTGATGGAAAATCGCCCTTCCCAAATTTCTATCTTGCCCGTAGTTGAGGAACAGCGGTGTATCGGTTTAATTCGGGTACACGATATAGTCCGCAGCGGTATTTAAATCGGGAGTGGTAATTCGTAGTTGTTGGTTGACGGTTGTTTTTTCTCCCTCAGCTCAAGAGCAGCTCTCTTCCCTGCTCAGAAGCTCCCTATCCCCTGTTCCCTAATAACTGAAAATTATGAATATTTTGGCTGTGATTCCAGCTCGCTATAACTCGCAACGCTTTCCTGGCAAACCACTAGTCAGAATTGACGATCGCCCAATGGTGCAATGGGTTTATGAAGCGGCTAAACGTTGTCCGGCTTTCAGTCAAGTTGTGGTGGCGACAGATAGCACGGCGATCGCTGACTGCGTGCGTCGGTTTGGTGGGGTGGTAGAAATGACCCGCAGCGATCATCAAACAGGTACGGATCGAGTTGCAGAGGTTGCAGAACGATATCCTGAAATGACGGCGATCGCTAACGTCCAAGGCGATCAACCTTTTGTCACCGCCGATATGCTGACTCAGCTCGTCACTCCTTACTTGCAAGGAGAGTCACCCGATATGACGACCCTAGCCTGTCCGCTGCATGAAGAGAGCTACAACGATCCTAACGCTGTCAAAGTCCTGTGCGATCGCCGCGATCGGGCGCTCTATTTCTCCCGTTCTCCCATCCCTTATTACCGTAATGCGGGTTCTGCACCAGTATTTCATCACCTCGGACTCTACGCTTTTAGTCGCGATTTTCTCGCCAAATACGCTCAGCTGACTCCGACACCATTAGAACACTGCGAAGGTTTAGAACAGTTGCGCGTACTCGAACACGGTTATTCGATCGTCGTTTGCCAAACTCAAAAAGCCGTACTGGAAATCAACACGCCGAGCGATCTGCTACAAGCGCAAGCCTTAATAGCTCAAAGCACCATGAAAGAAGTCGTAAGTCGGAAGTCGTAAGTCAGAAGTCAAAAGTTAAAAGTCAAAACACACTCCTCACTCCTCGCTCCTCACTCCTCGCTCCTCACTCCTCACTCCTCCCTACTCACTTAATAGGAAAATAACAATGCGCGTTATCGTTTGGGGTTTAGGTTACGTCGGTACAGTTGTTGCTGCTTGCTTGGCGCAAGCCGGACATGATGTCATAGGTGTAGAACTCAACCCAGAAAAGGTAAAAGTCTTTAACAGCGGGCGCAGTCCGTTAAAAGAACCCGATCTCGATGAATTAATTCAGCAAGGAATCGCTCAAGGACGGTTGCGTGCTGTAACGGATGGCGAACAATACGTCGCTGAAGCTGATGCTTCTCTCATCTGCGTTGGTACGCCTAGCATGGCTGATGGTAGTCCAATGCTCAACTATATAAAAGGAGTTGCCCAACAGATCGGTAGCGGGTTGAAGCATTCGCAACGCTATCACGTTGTCGTTCTCCGCAGCACGGTTTTTCCTGGCGTGACCCGCGATTTTCTCCTACCATTGCTAGAACAGCATTCGCTCCGTTCTGCTGGTGAGGACTTTGGTTTGGTAGTCAATCCAGAATTTCTGCGCGAGACTGAAGCAGTCACAGATTTTCACGCGCCTCCTTATACCGTAATTGGTGAATTAGACAAACGCTCGGGTGATGCGATCGCTCAACTCTATAGCAATATCCAGGCTCCTTTACATCGCGTGGCATTAGAGGAAGCGGAACTGTTGAAGGTAGTTAACAATACATTTCACGCCCTCAAGATCGGGTTTAGTAATGAAATTGGTCGAATTTGCGATCGCCTGGGAATAGATAGTCACGTCCTGATGCAGCTCGTTTGTGCCGATACTAAGCTCAACATCTCCCCTGCCTATCTCAAGCCCGGATTTGCTTTTGGTGGCTCTTGTTTACCAAAAGACTTGCGCTCTCTCATTTTCAACGCTCGGCAGTTGGGGGTCGAAATCCCGATTCTAGACTCGGTGCTACCCAGCAACACGTTGCAAATCGAAGCAGCTCGGATCAAAATTCACGAAACTGGTGCTAAGCACGTCGGGATCTTGGGTTTGAGTTTTAAAGCAGGTACGGACGATCTGCGCGAAAGTCCCGTCATCAGCCTCATCCGTCAGTTGTGGCAGGATGGCTTAGAAATATCGGTCTACGATCCAGACGTAAATCTAGAAGTGCTATTGGGCAGTAACTTAGAATACCTGCAACGCCAGCTACCGCAAATCGATCGCATTTTGCGCACAGATATCGATAGCGTGTTGAATGAATGCCAAACTCTAGCGATTACTCAAAAACGACCGGAATTCAGCAACATACAAGGACTCAAGAGTCACGTTGCCGTTCTCGACTTGGTGCGGTTGAGCAGCGATTCTGCTGTTACAGGCTTGGCTAACTATGAAGGGATTTCTTGGCAGAAGAAACAGCCTGCAAAGAAAATCTTACCATTTGCGGGCAGCGATCGCGCTAACAACAAAGACGTTGCTCCTATCGCTAGGTAAGCATCTCTCGTACGGGGCGACTGTAAGTCGCGACTACACAGAAGCGGGCGGTTGGGCAACGGGTTGCCCAACCTTAGCCGCGTACAAAACCCGCTTGCGCGGGTTAAGAGTGCTATTGTTCCTCAGTCCGCGCAGGCGGACTTTGCTTGTGTAGCTGCGAATTCTATTCGCCTGAACTATTGTCCCTTGTGTAGAATTTTATCGCTCATCGAAACTAGAAATCTCATGATTCAAACCCAAATTTCCAAAACTCTCTCCATTGGCGATGGCTGTCCTCTCACCTTAATTGGTGGTCCCTGCGTGATTGAGTCGGGGGACTTTACGCTGAAAATGGCAGAGGAAATTGCTAAAGTGTGCGATCGCTTGGGTGTTTCTTTTATCTTCAAGTCTTCCTTTGATAAAGCCAATCGCACGTCAATTAATTCTTTTCGCGGACAACCGATAGAATCTGGACTCAAAATTCTCCAACGGGTAAAAGAGGAAGTCGGAGTCCCAGTACTCACCGATATTCACGAAAGCCACCAAGCGGTGACTGTAGCAGAAGTCGTCGATGTTTTACAAATTCCGGCTTTCTTGTGTCGGCAAACCGATCTGCTTTTGGCAGCAGCAGCAACAGGTAAAGTTGTCAATGTCAAAAAGGGTCAGTTTCTCGCACCTTGGGATATGAGGCAAGTCGTGCGCAAGTTAGAAGCAGGTGGAACCAACCGCATTCTTTTAACCGAGCGCGGGACGAGTTTCGGCTACAACACTTTGGTAGTAGATTTTCGGTCTTTACCACAAATGCGATCGTTGGGTTATCCCGTAGTCTTTGATGCTACCCACAGCGTTCAAATGCCGGGGGGACAAGGTGATAAATCTGGCGGACAGCGCCAATTCGTACCTTACTTGGCAAGAGCCGCCGCCGCCATTGGAATTGATGCCTTATTTATGGAAATTCACGAAGATCCAGACAATGCACCAAGTGATGGTCCAAATATGATTCCCCTGGCTCAATTGGAAACGGTGTTGAGACAAATTGTCAGCATCCGTAACTGTTTAGAAGTAACTCCCGCTCTTGTGTAACATGACAACCATTTTTGAATTTGAACCCGAACTGCGATCGCATAGCAACTTTCAAGGAGATTCGCACAAGATTTCTGAAAGAGATGCGCGCTTGTCGCAAGTCAAATTGTTAGTTCTTGATGTTGATGGTGTCCTCACAGATGGGGGTCTTTACTACTCGGAAAGCGGTGAGGTTCAACAGCGATTTAACATTAAGGATGGACAAGGATTAAAGCGATTGATGTACTCTGGCGTAGAAGTTGCCATTATTACAGCTAAGTCCTTTTCATCCACCCTTCATCGCGCCAAAGATTTAGGAATTTCTCACGCTTATCTGGGGATTAAAGATAAATTACCGACTCTAATTCACCTGTGTCAAAACTTAGACATATCTTTGTCTCAAGTGGCATATGTTGGTGATGACATTAACGATCTAGAAGTCATGCACGTTGTTGGCTGTCCTTTAACAGTAGCTGATGCCATGCGTGCCAATCAAGACTGCGCTCTTTACGTCACGAAATTACCTGGAGGACAAGGAGCAGTTCGTGAAATCTGCGATCTCATTGTTGCCCTCCAAACGGTGAAATAAATTCACTTGCACAAAAATAAAGTATGTCAACATCAAAAACAATTAAGCGACTTATCGTTTGCTTTGGTAGCATTCAATTCGTCACGGTTTTGTCAGTCATGAATTATCGAGAGAAGACGCGACAAGATCGGAATTTGCAGTATGAAAATTACCTGCTAATTACTCCTCTATTTTCTCCCCAAGGGCAAAGTGAGGAATTTGCTGCTTTGATTGAAAAAATGGCTCGGTCGATTTGTACTTGGGAAAAAGTTGCTTATATGCCCTTGGAGCAAAAACAAGCAATTTCCAAACAAGTGAAGCAGTCTGGTTTATCTAAAGTGACTGACTTGGTTCATGCATTAACCGGGAGTCAGCATTTTGATGAAATCTTTCTGGCGCATGAATACGATTTTGAAGACCAGTTGGTGATGAATCTCTATCAAGATGCCGAAAAGATTTGCTACGGTAATGGCATTGGAGTTTACACGGCACAATCGGCTTTTCCGAAAGCTAATTTATTGAGAGATTCGCGGAATTATCTAGATTTTATCTATAAGTTGTCAAAAGAAAAAATCAGAGAGTTTCTACCTCGAAAGCGATCGTTGAGCGAACAAAAGCTAGACATTGGTTATTTCTCTCTTCCATTTGCTTTTGGACAAGAACCTGCAATTCCAGTAGTTATTCTTGACAGGGATGTTTACCGAGAGACTTTTCACAAGTTAAGCGCGAAGCTATCTGAGTTTATCGATGTTAGTTATATCGAAAACCTATGCGATCGCATCCGAACTGCTCCCACGTCAATTTTACTCACAAGCAATTTTTCTGAATCGGGCAGGATCTCATTAGAAAATGAAATTGCTGCCTATCGAGAGTTTTTGGTAACTAAAGGAATTCGTCCTGATGAAGTTCTCTTAATTAAACCACACCCTAGAAATTCTAGAGAGAAGCTACTGCAATTAAAGGCTAATCTTAGCGATCTTTATGCAGATGTAATTCTGCTAGCTGAAGACTTTTTGTTTTATCTTCCATTTGAATTAATTTTCATGAAAGTCTTCTTAAATCCAGAATCATCTAATTTGCAAAATCCCAGAGTTTTTACATTTAGCTCTGCTTGTTTAACGTTGGAGTTTGTTTTAGATACCCGTTGTACTCTGGGCTTCGGTAGCGACATAGTACAACAATTCTTTTATCCCGACCATGTAGAAAGTAGAAGCCAACATGAAGCCGATCTACTATCTACAATTCAGGGAATTAGGAACTTAAATCCAGTTCTCGTCTAATAATAGTTGAACCTATCATTACAAATCAGGGGGAGGAATTATGTTAAATCACCTCAGCATTTCTACTAATCCATTGAAAAAGTGGAGTCACTCCACTTGGCATAATTTAGAGGTTAGAGAATGTTTAAAAATCATCGCGATCGATATCAAAAGCGGATAGATTTTGGCTTTCTTAGATCGATAACGAAGTTAATTCTAGTCTTGGTAACAATTTGGTTGATGCCTTTGAGTAGTAAAGTCAAAAGTGACACTCTCGTTTTTCTCAGTGATTTTGAATCGGGTTACTCTGAGTGGGGAACAGAACTTTGTTGTAACTATTCAGCTGAGATTGTAAACTCTCCTGTCCGCGCAGGAAACCAAGCTATTAAGTTTACTCTGAAAAAAGAGGATGCTCACCTTTATGGTGTTAAGCGTGCCGAATTGAAACTTGGAGAAGTTCCAGCAAATTCAGAAATATGGTACGGTTTTAGTATTTTTTTACCTTCCGATTACCAGCAAGATCCATCTGGTGAAATTATCGCTCAATGGCACGATCTACCGGATAAAAGCTTAGGTGAAACTTGGAGATCTCCAGCTCTTTCTCTCAGTACAAACAACGGTAGATTTCTTGTTAATAGAAGATGGGATTCAAAGCGGGTTACAGTAGATAATGTACCAGAAGGTAAAGAGACGATAGATTTAGGTCTTTACCAAACCGGAAAGTGGACGGACTTCGTGTTTCATGTTAAGTGGTCTAGTGGTTCAAATGGTCGATTGAAGGTTTGGCAAGATGGCAAATTAGTTGTGAGAAGAAATGAACCGAATAACTATAATGATGCGAGGGGACCATATCTCAAAATTGGAATATATAAGGGTGATTGGAAAAACCAGCCAGATAAATCGATCGTTAGCGAAAGAGAACTTTATTTTGATGAAGTTAGGGTTGGAGATGCTAACGCTAGATACGAAGATATTGCTCCGCGCGATTGAGTAGAAAATTATTCAGTAGCGAATAAAGGCTATTATTGAGATGGCTCACTTTCACGGGCTGCATCTACCAATTCGATGAATTAATATTATTCAAACTAATATTGTTTGACTCGGCAAAGTTGAAAATATATATTTAGTAAAATTTAAGCGTTGAAATTGAAGCATTAGATATGGGTGATGCCCAACCGGAAACACAGTCAATAAGCGTAAGGTGGGCATTGCCCACCCTACTACTGATGAATTATCTAAAAGCTAACTTAATCAGCAATTTCCGACTCCCGACTCTGGTACGGGCGGGTTTATCCGCACAATTCCGGGTTCTTTCAGGGATATCCTGTAGAAACCCGCCCATACGACTCCCCAAACTCAAGAAAACTAAAATTCCTCATGACTTAATTCATCGGCGGGACATCGTGTTTACTCGGGGTAGACAACGCCCGCTGAAAATGGACATCCTTCACCCTAAAATTTTACCTGAAATGCCCATGCCTGGTCTGATATGGATACATGGTGGAGCGTGGATGGAAGGAAGTAAAGAGCAAGGAATCGAACTGTTACTGCCCTTTGCTCGCCAAGGGTATTTGTGCGCTAGTATTGAGTATCGCTTGAGTCATGAAGCAATTTTTCCAGCCCAAATTGAAGATTGTAAATGTGCAGTGCGTTTTTTGCGCGCTCATGCGAAAGAATTGCATTTAAATCGCGATCGCATTGGGGTCTGGGGTAGGTCGGCGGGTGGTCATTTAGCGGCGCTTTTGGGAACAACTGGCGGCGTTGAAGAATTGGAAGGTGAGGGGGGCTGGGAGAATTTTTCTAGCCGCGTCCAAGCTGTGTGCGACTGGTTTGCTCCTACGGATTTCACCCGCATAAATGACTTTCCTCGGCAGATCTCTCATAGCGCAGCTGATGCTCCCGAGGCATTGCTGATCGGCGGAATTGTGGAAGAAAATCAGGAAAAAGCAATGCAGGCAAACCCGATCGCTTATGTCAATGAAGATGCTCCCCCTTTCGCGATTTTCCATGCAGATGATGACTTTATAGTGCCGCTCAATCAAAGTCAATTATTGTTTGAGGCGCTACAGCAGGCGGGAGTGGAGGTGTCGTTAGAAATTGTGAAAGGCGGCGGACACGGGAAAAAATTTGATTCTCCCTTGCTACTGGCGCAGTTAGAAAACTTTTTTCATCGACATCTTTACTAAGTCTTCACTAAGTTAGAGCGTCAAAAACAATACAGTGTTTAGAGTGACGATCTGTTTGCGTATATTCAGTTGCAGAATTTTTGCTGAAAGGACGTAATAATGTTGTTGATTTTACTGCTAGTGGGATTTTTACTGATAATTACGATCTTTGCGATCGCTCTAGTGTGGGACTACACTCGCGGTATATTTTCCTTTCACAATACTACGAGTGCTACCGCGATCGATTCATCTCCGAACGATCCCGAACAATACCCAGAACAATACGTATTGTCACAGCCGATCGAGCATCCAACCGCATGAACGATGTTTACTGGTGAGTCTGTTTATACGAATAATTGTTTGACAATCGCAGTACTTTTCGTTATAAGTAAAATATACAATTTACTAGTTTACTTATCCCAGTGCATGGCATTGTGGGTTGTTAGAAACGACACCGAGAGTGCAGTTTAACAGTCCTAGTGAGTTAGAAGTATTGTTACTTTTCGGAAATGAGCTGCTCGGTCAGATAGTCAGACAATAGTTCCATCCTCAACACGACTCGAACAATTTTTAATATGAGCTGTATGAAGGCGCGATATTTCGCGCCTTTTTTGCATATCTAACATTTCGCACAGGTCATGCGGGTGAATCAGCCTTTTAAACAGGCGAGTTGAACATTTGATTGTCGAAACAGCGCGATTGGGTAAATCAGTCGGAGCGCACTTGAATTTAATTGCGAATTGCGAATTGCTTTTGTCCTCTACAGAGAATTTCTACATGAACGTAGTTGATTTCCAAACAAACAAGTCACTGCCTTTAGTTAACGATCCGAATCAGACTGTCGTTGTCGGTGACAATAGCCTGACCATAGATGATGTCGTGAGCGTGGCACGGCATGGCGCAAAAGTGCGCTTGAGCGATCGCGAAGATGTTTTGCAAGGCGTTCAGGCATCGTGCGACTATATTGCTGATGCAGTGGCATCGGGAGCGCCAATTTACGGCGTGACATCTGGTTTTGGTGGAATGGCGAATGTCGTAATCTCGCCGGAATCTGCTCAACTGTTGCAAAATAATTTGATTTGGTATCACAAGGCAGGCGCGGGACAAAAGTTGTCGAAACCAGATGTGCGGGCGGCGATGCTCTTGCGGGCTAATTCCCATATGTACGGTGCGTCAGCGATTCGGCTCGAACTGATCCGGCGCGTGGAAGCTTTCCTGAATGCCAATGTCACGCCACACGTACATGAATTTGGCTCGATTGGGGCAAGTGGCGACCTCACGCCTTTGGCATACATCACTGGTGCAATTACTGGACTCGATACCTGTTATAAAGTTGACTTCAACGGGGAAGAAGTCGATGCTCCCACGGCTCTAAATCGACTGGGACTACAACCATTGCCACTCTTACCTAAAGAAGGGCTGGCGATGATGAACGGAACTTCGGTAATGACAGGGATTGCCGCAAATTGCGTCTACGACGCAAGAGTTCTCCTCGCACTGTCAATGGGGGCGCACGCACTTGCGATTCAAGGCTTGCATGGCACGAATCAATCGTTCCACCCGTTTATCCACGATCGCAAACCGCATCCCGGTCAAAAGTGGGCAGCTAGCCAAATGCTCGATCTTTTGGTGGGTTCGCTGTTAATCCGCGATGAGTTGAATGGTACGCATGACTATCGCGGTGGAGATCCGATCCAAGACCGTTATTCCCTGCGTTGCTTGCCCCAGTATATGGGTCCCATCGTCGATGGTTTGGCAGAAATTACCGCTCAAATCGAGCAAGAAATGAACTCGGTGACTGACAATCCCCTGATCGATGCCGAGCAACAAGCCAGCTACCATGGTGGCAACTTCCTCGGACAGTACGTAGGCATGGGAATGGATCGCCTGCGCTACCACATGGGGATGTTAGCCAAGCATCTCGATGTCCAAATTGCGCTTTTGGTCGCTCCCGAATTTAACCACGGACTGTCACCGTCTTTAGTTGGTAACAGAGATCGCAGCGTCAATATGGGCTTGAAGGCACTGCAAATTACTGGCAACTCGATCATGCCCATACTATCGTTCTATGGCAACTCGATCGCCGATCGCTACCCCACCCACGCCGAACAATTCAACCAAAATATCAACAGTCAAGGATTTGCTTCCGCCAATTTAGCACGGCGATCGATCGAGATCTTCCAGCAATATATGGCAGTGGCGCTGATGTTTGGAGTTCAAGCTGTAGACTTGCGGACAAAATTAATCGCAGAACATTACGACGCAAGCGAGTGCGTTTCACCTACAACTAGAGAGTTATACTTAGCCGTGCGCGAGGTCGTTGGCGTTCCACCTTCAGCAGATCGTCCCTACATCCGCAATGATAACGAGCAACCGCTAGACGATCATATTGCTCGCATTGCCGCTGATATTGCAGCTGGAGGTCGGATTGTGGCAGCAATGCAAAGTGTTTTGTCGAGTTTGAAGTAAGACCAATTTTCTGTTTGACTACGACAGAAGAGATCCCCCCTAGCCCCCTTAAAAAGGGGGGGAATGAATGCCCCCTTTTGAAGGGGGTTGGGGATCTCATGCAACAGCCCTATAAGTATGCCAATGCCATGAACATCACACAGCATATAGAACGCGGTTGTCATTTATTTCCCGATAAACCTGCATTGATTTTTGAGGGCACGACTTTTACTTATGCTGAGTTAGATCGGCTAGCTAATCGCGTTGCCAACGGGTTGCGAGATTTAGGCGTTCACCGCAGCGATCGCATTGCCTTGTTTTTGCCCAACATTCCCGAATTTATCATCTCCTATTTGGGCATTTTGAAACTGGGCGCGATCGCCGTTTCGCTCAATGCCATGCTCAAAAGCAGTGAAGTCAAGTTTATCCTCGACGACTGCGGTGCTAAGGCTGTGGTGACGACAGCAGATCTGGTGAAAAACGTTCCCCAACAAGACTTACCGCAGCTCAAACACGTTCTGATTGCTGAAGGTACGGCTACTGAGGGAACTAGCCTCGCCGAACTGATGGCAAATGCTTCACCCAGCGCCCGTGGCGTGGAAATGGATCGCTACGCTCCGGCGGCGATCGTCTATACTTCGGGAACGACAGGGTTTCCGAAGGGAGCTACCCTGTCTCATGGCAATTTAATTTCCAACAGCTACTCGCAGCAGCATTGTTGTGGAATGCAGGCAGAGGATCGGATCTTACTTTATCTGCCACTATTCCATTGTTTCGGACAAAATGCCGTCCTGAATGCCGGATTCAATGCGTGTGCCACGCTGGTATTGCACCGCAATTTCGATCTGACGCAAATCCTGAAATCTGTCGCTGACGAACAAATTACCATGTTTTTCGGCGTGCCGACAGTTTTCCTGGTGCTGCTGAATATGGATCTGCCTAAAGACCAACTCAAGTCCGTGCGGTTTTACTTTTCCGCCGCCGCACCCCTCCCAACGGAAGTTGCTCAGAAGTGGTACGACAAGTACGGGTTGGTAATTCATCAAGGCTACGGTTTAACCGAAACATCTCCCTGCGCCAGCTACAACCACGACTATATCTACAAACCTGGGTCAGTTGGGACGGCGATCGAAAATGTGGAAATGAAAGTCGTCAACAATGGCAAAGAAGTCGAGCCAGGGGAGGTAGGCGAGATCGCAATTCGGGGACCAAACGTCATGCTCGGTTATTGGAATCGTCCGTTTGAAACCGCCGAAACGATCAAAAATGGTTGGTTTTACACTGGCGATATCGGACGTATGGATGAAGACGGCTTCTTTTACATCGTCGATCGCTCTAAGGACATGATCAACGTAGCTGGGTTTAAAGTGTATCCCACGGAAGTCGAAAACGTAATCTACGAACATCCAGCCGTTGCCGAAGTTGCTGTCTATGGCGTTCCCGATTTAGAAAAAAGCGAAATCGTCAAAGCTAACATCATCCTGAAGCCGGATTGTAACGTCACCGAAAAACAGATGATTGCTTTCTGCGCCGAGAGAATGGCAGCTTACAAGATGCCAAAGGCGATTAAATTTGTCGATTCCATTCCCAAAAACCCCACAGGCAAAGTGTTGAAGCGAGTTTTGCGCGATGAAGCAGCCAACGAAGCGGCGCTGAAAAAAGGCAGTACTGTCCCGGCGATCGCCAAACCAATTCCTTTAGTCACTACAACATCAGTGCCTAGTAACGATACAAGCGGCGGCGTACTCAAATCGTTGGGGAATATTTTCAAACGTCGAAATTGAGCGTCTACGCCGCAGAAGATCCCCCCAACCCCCCGATCTTCGGGGGGCTTTGTTCTTTTCTAAAGTATTGTTCCCCCTTTTTCAAGGGGGGCTAGGGGGGATCTCTTTTGCCGCAATCGCATTCCCTCGACGTGAAGCTAAGCAGTTTCCACAATTCTCATCTTTTCTTATGAGCCATTCTGCCCAAACAGTTAGATTAGACCAATCCAATTTAGAAGCAGACTATGTAGCACCCCAGAATTCTACCCAAACTCAACTGGTAGAGATCTGGGAACAGCTTTTAGAAATTACGCCCATCAGCATCAGAGACAACTTTTTTGAGATTGGGGGAGATTCGCTACTTGCCGTCCGTTTATTCGCTCAAATCGAGCAAACATTTGGCAAAAGTCTTTCCCTATCGACCTTGCTCCAGTCTCCCACGGTGGAACAACTAGCAAGCGTTCTCGGTGAAACAACATCACCATCTTGGTCTTCGCTAGTACCAATTCAACCAAATGGCTCTAAACCACCGTTTTTTTGCGTTCATGGTAATGGCGCAAACGTGCTTGTGTTTAACGAATTAGCTAACCATTTGGGAACGGATCGACCTTTTTATGGATTGCAAGCACGCGGAGTCGATGGCAAAGAAGCAGCCTTAGATCGAATTGAAGATATGGCGGCTTTCTACATTCAAGAAATGCGTACCATCCAGCCGCAAGGACCTTACTTTTTAGGCGGCTTTTCTTCTGGAGGCTTGGTGGCGTTTGAAATCGCCCAGCAGTTGCACGCAGAAGGCGAGCAAGTTGCTTTTTTAGGTTTGTTCGATACCTTTGTACCTGGTAGTTTCCCATCAGTATCAATTCCAGAAAGACTGGCGCGTCACTGGCGCAACCTTTTCCGACTGGGAGCCAAATATCCTTTAAAAATGCTCAGAAGTGCATGGCTGAGAGTATACAACAAAAATGTTTGTCGGCTATATCAATTATTCAGAATTAACTGGCTGGACTGGCCCTACGAACGGAAAAGAAGATATATAGGAATTTGTATCAGGCGTGCAGTAAAAGCTTACGTACCGCAAGTTTACCCAGGTCAGGTGACTTTGTTTCGCGCTAGCGAACCCCCGATGGGGTGGTACTACATGGGACGAGATTTTCCCACACCCGATGATTGGTACGACCGAGATCCGCAATACGGCTGGGGGAACCTCGTCGGAGAATTGGCAAGCCACGACGTTTCCGGTCATCACGGCTCTATGCTCAAAGAGCCTCATGTCGCAGGCTTGACCGAGAAATTAAGAGCTAGCTTAGATGCCGCATTAAATACAGCAGAATTGACTGGGAGTAATCATGTTAGTTGATGCTTTGAAATTACCAGCAGAAACGCTGGTAGAAACAGACATTTGTATTATCGGTGCTGGTGCGGCAGGAATCACGCTCGCACGCGAATTGCGCGATCGCCAAGAACAAGTTTGTTTGCTTGAAAGTGGCGGACTCGAGTATGAGGAACAGATTCAATCGCTGTATGCGGGAGAGAATACAGGTCTACCTTATTTTCCCTTGAAAGAAGCGCGAGGGCGCTATTTTGGCGGTTCGACTAACCTCTGGGGCGGTTGGAGCCGCCCGATGGATGAAATTGATTTTGAGCATCGTCCCTGGATGCCCTATAGCGGTTGGTGTTTCAGTAAGGCGAAGTTAGACCCCTACTACGAACGGGCGCAAACTGCTTGTCATTTGGGTCCGTTTGAATACGATTTGGCATACTGGCAAGAGGGATTGGCGCAACAGCAACGGCGACAAGTGCCATTTTCGACAGACGAGCTGGCTACTTATCTGTGGCAGATTATCCCATCAACCCACCTGCGCTTTGGCGAAGCGTATCGCGCCGAGATCGAGCAGGCAAGTAATATTACCACCTATCTCCATGCTAACGTGCTGGAGATTGAAACCAACGACAGCGCTCAAGCCGTGACGCGGCTGCGGGTGGCAAGCTCCGATGGGAAACAGTTTTCGGTAGCAGCAAAAGTCTTCGTGTTGGCAGCAGGTGGAATTGAAAATCCTCGCTTGCTCTTAGCTTCCAACCGGGTGCAAAGTGGTGGAGTCGGCAACCAACACGATTTGGTGGGCAGATTCTTCATGGAGCATCCCTATTTAATTTCTGGGAAACTACAGCCTTCCCGTCAAATCCCCTTATACACGGGCAGAAATTGTCAGATTGACGAGACATTTGTGGCGACAGCTCTAGGACTATCGAAAGAAGTGCAAGAGCGCGAGCAAATGCTCAACTTTGCCGCGAGACTGATACCTTACGAGGAAGAATGGGTACGAGCGGTGACGCGGTTGAAGCGTTTAGGTAAACCGCGCGCGGTAGGACATCAAGCTTTTCCCAAGCTTCAGGAACATAAGGAACAAAGGCGGAAGTATTTCCCTAGCATTAAGGAAGGTAACAAGCACAGCAATGACACGACTTTAATTCAAGATCTGACGACGGCGATCGCCAATGTCGATCGGATTGCGGCTAAAGCCTATCAGAAGTTGCTGAAAAAAGGCTCCTCGAAACAGCCGCAATTGTGCGAAACTCACTTAATTGGCGAACAAGCACCAAATCCCGATAGCCGAATTACCCTCAGCCGCGATCGCGATAAATTAGGGATGAATCGCGTCCAGTTAGACTGGCGTTTGAGTCCGATTGACAAGTATACGATTAAGCGATCGCAGCAATTAATTGCGGCAGAATTCGAGCGGTCTGGACTTGGGAAAATGCAAATTGAAATGGGTGACGATGACGCTTCCTGGCGATCGCTGCGCGGTTCTTACCACCACATCGGCACAACCCGCATGAGTAACAATCCCAAGGAAGGTGTGGTTGACGAGCATTGTCAAGTGCATGGAATTCACAATTTATATATCGCTGGTAGTTCCGTTTTCCCCACCAGCGGACTCTCCAATCCCACACTCACGATTGTGGCTCTAGCCATCCGGCTAGCGGATCGAATTCAAGAGCAGATGAGTCGTGCTGAAGCCACAGCAGGAGCGATCGGGTAACTTGCTCGACCCGCGGTTGTGTCGGCGACTATTCCATAGGATGAGATCCGCGAGTAGGGGCGCACAGATGTGCGCCCCTACGATTTATGGCGATCTAATAGAGAATCGCTATTTAAAGTCGCCTAGCACAAGATTAAACGTCAAACGCAAACTGGGTGCATCTAAAAAGAGTTATGAAACTAACTGTAATCATTCCCTCTTACAACGAAGCTGGCACTATTTCCGGTCAACTTGAAGCACTGACAATCCAACAGTGGTATCAACCTTGGGAAATTATTATTTCTGATAACGGTTCGACAGATGAAACAGTCGCGATCGCCGAGCAATATCAGGAAAGATTACCTAACTTACGTATTGTTGACTCATCCGATCGGCAAGGTGCGGCACACGCTAGAAATGTTGCTGCATCTGTGGCTGCGGGTGAGGCATTGGCGTTTTGCGATGCTGATGACGAGGTGGCTGCTGGATGGGTATCGGCTATGGGCGAAGCGCTCTCCCAGCATGATTTTGTGGCTGGCAAACGCGAGTACACAAAACTCAACGAACCCTGGACGCTCTCGTATCGCCCTCTGACTCAGGTAGATAAGTTGCTAACTAGCCATCCCCCTTATCTACCCCATGCCTCTAGCAGCAACCTCGGGATCAAACGCTCGATTCATGAAGCTGTTGGTGGGTTTGACGAGACTATGCTCAAAGTCCAAGACACCGACTATTGCTGGAGGGTACAACTTGCTGGCACAAAACTCCATTTTGTCCCAGAGGCAGTGGTTCACTACCGCTTGCGCGATCGCATCAGGGCTATCTACCGTCAGGCGCGCCTTGCCGGAGAGTACAACGTTCTCCTGTACAAAAAATACCAAGCGCTGGGTATGCCTAAGCTTTCTTGGAAAGCAGGCTTAAAGGCTTGGTGGCGTATATTGAAGCAATGCCCGCAGATTTTTTCTCAGCAAAACCGTGTTAGATGGATAGCGTACTTCGGTCGGCGCTGGGGACGATTGCAAGGTTGTATCAAGTATCAAGTTTTAGCACTTTAGTGCAAGGGGTAAGGGCGCACAGATGTGCGTCCTTACATGTCGAAATAGCATTTTAATTACACAGCAAGCATTTACAAACAAGAATGAAAATCACAAGTAAGGCGAAGTTATTTTGACTTCTGTCAGGGGGCAATCTGCATCGTTCATCTATCTAACTATGCAGAAAAATGAAGATTTGCTATTTTATTCAAAGTCATAAAAACCCAGAGCAGATTTGCCGCTTGATTAGAGCTATTAAACAAGGTAACCCTAATTCTCAAGTATTAGTAAATCATAACTTTGGTATTTCAAATTTAGATTTAAGAGATGTCGGTAATTATTCAGGAATCGAGCTACTTCAAAGAAGTAAGTCGATTAAACGCGCCAATTCATCGATTCTAGAAACTTATTTAGAAGCCATCAGATTGCTAGGCGATCGTGGTTTTGACTTTGATTGGCTGATTTGCCTTTCTGGTCAAGATTATCCAACTCAACCCATATCTAAAATTGAGCAATTTTTATCTAAAACTGAATATGATGGCTTCATTCGCTATTACGACCCGCTAGCAGAAAAATCTGCATGGAATGAGAAGAGTATCCAGCGATTTTTTCATCAGTACGTGCAGCTTCCAGACTCAACTGCTTGGCTATTAAGAAAGTATTCTGGAAAAATTGAACACTACACGCCACTGATTGTAAAATGGCGATACTCTATGGTCGGGCTGAAAACAAAAACTCCGTTCGATCGCAATTTTAAATGTTACCGAGGATGGTACTGGAATACGCTTTCAAGAAACTGTATCAAATTTCTAATTAACTACTTGAGCGAACATCCTAACATATTGAGATATTACAAAAGAACGATCGGTCCTGAAGAATCTCTGATTCAAACCGTATTAGTTAATAGTCAGCAGTTCAATCTTTGTAATGATGACAAGCGTTATTATGATTATCCTCTAGAACTTGGAGGTTATGCTAGGTTGCTAACTGTTACAGACTACCCGAGCGTCACTAACGGTAATTTTCATTTTGCCAGAAAATTTGATGCCGAGATAGATAGTGAAATCTTAGACTTACTTGACACTCAAGTCTTAAATAATTCTCCACTTGCACCCGAACGTATTCAAAAGAGTAACAGTTGTGACTGAATATATGGATCGCAGTTTAACTCAAAATATCTGGACTCAAATTGGCAAAATAAGACAACCAGATAAATTACTCAGCTTTCTCGTAACTATCTGGTCGCGCTTTTGGATGAAATTTGCTGGATTAGGCTATTTCGGGCGATTGGCTACTTGGCTTGCTACCTGGTTCATTCCACCCTACTACGAGCGTCGTCGTTTAGCTCAATACAACTCAAAAGGATATATTGCGCCTAGTGCCACCGTGTATCACTCCCAATTGAAACTCGGCGCTAACGTTTTTATTAGCGATCGCGTTTTAATTTTTGAGGATCGCAATAGTGGTTCAGTTCAGTTAGGCGATCGGGTGCGCCTGCATCAGGATATTTGCATTCAGACGGGGAATGGTGGCAGTTTGCAAATCGGAGAGAATACATCCGTTCAGCCCCGCTGCCAGTTTTCAGCATACAAGTCAGCAATTCAAATTGGCAGCAATGTCTTGATTGCCCCAAATTGTGCTTTTTATCCCTACGATCATGCGATTGCGCCAGATCTGCCGATCGCGAAGCAACCTTTACAGACCAAAGGAGGTATCGCGATCGAAGATGATGTCTGGTTAGGCTTTGGGGTCATCGTTCTAGATGGGGTACGCATTGGTAAGGGTGCTGTCATTGGTGCTGGTGCAGTTGTGACGCAAGATATACCGGAGGGCGCGATCGCTTTGGGCGTGCCTGCTCGTGTCGTGAAACTGCGCAGTAGTCTAGCAGAGTCAAACCTCGTACCCAGCCCCAGCAATTAGAAGATATTCAACCCGCATGGCGGGTCTGTGTGTGTAGCCGCGAATTTGATTCGCCAAATTTATTATGTTTGTTGATGCTAGGACATTACCAGAAGATACAGTCATTGACAGCGAAGTTTGCATCATCGGTACTGGTCCCGCCGGAACTACGCTGGCACATGAGTTGCGATCGCAGAACTTTCGCGTTTGTTTGCTCGAAAGCGGCGGAACCGAGCTGGATGAAGCCACGCAGTCTCTCTCCCAGGGCAGGATAGTTGAAGAAATTAAACAAAAGCTTGACAGATCTCGCTGCCGTCAATTTGGTGGCACTGCTAACCTCTGGAGAGATCGAACCGGAGAAAACCACTACAGCGTCAGACTGCTGCCGCTAGACAAAATCGATTTTGAACGGCGAGATTGGTTGCCATATAGCGGCTGGTCGTTTGACAAATCTCACCTCGATCCGTTTTACGAACGCGCTCAACACCTGTGCCGACTGCGACCCTTCGCTTACCATGCAGAAGACTGGGAAGACGATCGCACTCCACGGCTACCTTTAGCTGAGGGGCGGCTTGAAACGACTATGTATCAGTTTGGACCGCGCAACGTCTTCACGCACGAACTCAAAAGCGAAATTGCGCGATCGCCAAACATTACAACTTATCTCAATGCGAATGTTGTCGAGATTGAAACTAACGATACGGCTAAAGCGATAACTCGCGTCCGAGTCGCTTGTTTGTCGGGAAATCAATTTTGGGTAGCCGCCAAAATCTTCGTTCTTGCCACAGGTGGAATTGAAAATGCCCGCTTGTTGCTGCTGTCAAACAAGGCTCAAAAGGCTGGATTAGGCAACCAAAACGATCTAGTTGGCAGATTTTTTATGGAACATCCAATTTTTCAAATTGGCGTGTTTCGACCGAAAGATCGACAGTTATTTAATTCAACAGCACTATACGATCTCCGCTGGGCAAATAATATTTTAGTTATGGGCAAACTGAGTCTGACAGACGCAGTGATGCGCCAGCAGCAATTATTAAATACGAGCCTAATTCTCGTCCCTAGATCGCTAGCATATGAGTCACCCGCTGTTAAGTCATTGAAAACTTTTCTCTCATCAATACGACAGGGCAAAGTACCACAGGCGCGATCGCATTTGCAAGCAGCAATTAATGGTATAGATGAAATTAAATCTCATATCTATAGACGCACTTTTAAAATTGAAGAAACACCCTATAGCATTAGCGAGGGTGGTTGGTCGTATTTTCAAAATAATGAAAAAAGATTTGGTGCGTTTGAAGTTTGGGCGGCTACGGAGCAAATACCGAATCCAGACATTCGAGTCACGCTAGGCGAGGAACGCGATCGCCTGGGACTCAGGAGAATACAACACATCCGCTGGCATTCGAGCGAGCTAGAAATTCAGAGCAACTTGCAGGTAGAAGAAATCCTTAGAGAAGAAATTGCTCAAGCCGATCTCGGTCAGTTTCAGTCATGGCGCGAACTGACCGGACGTACTAAACCCAAATACTACGGTGGAATGCATCACATGGGAACAACGCGAATGCATGTCGATCCCAAGCAAGGTGTGGTCGATGAAAACTGTTGTATTCATGGCATTGCTAATTTGTACGTCGCAGGCAGTTCTGTTTTTCCTACTGGGGGTGCTGCCAATCCAACTCTGACTATTGTTGCTTTAGCAATGCGACTGGCAGATCGGATTAAACAAGCGATCGAACTAGATGCGATCGCCATAGGCAACGAGCAGTTGTTGCACGTCCAGTAGCGAACAACAAATACAACTACATTTTTACAAACTAAGCAATTTCATGACGATCGCGAATAATTCAGCATATTACGAGATCGATCCACTCAGCGCATTTTCCGAGCGCGGAGTAGATTATGCTAAATACCGACCGACTTACCCGCCTAGCGTCATCGACACTATTTTGAAAGAACTGGGCGAACCATCGCAGCTAGCAGCAGCAGATGTGGGAGCTGGTACGGGTATAGCCTCGCGGTTGCTAGCAGAGCGCGGTATCCACGTCTGGGCGATCGAGCCGAATACTTCAATGCGCAGCGCTGCCCAAAATCATCCCCTGGTAAAATTCTGCGATGCTAGCGCCGAACACACTCATCTCCCAACCGCATCTGTCGATCTGATTACATCCTTCCAGGCTTTTCATTGGTTTAATCCTCAGCCAACCCTAGCCGAGTTCCACCGCATTCTCAAACCATCTGGACGGCTGGCGATCGCTTGGAATCAACGAGCAGCAGATGACGAATTTTCTGTAGAATTCGATCGCCTCGTGAAAGCATCGATGAGCGAGTTACCAACGACCAAGCCGCAAAACTCAGTTGCTCGGATCTTGATGTCAAGTTCAAATTTCGGGCGCGTCCGTCGCCATACTTTTACTTACAAGCACGAGTTAGATTTGGTGGGGACAGTCGGTTACGCGCTCAGTAAATCGTTTGTCCCTCAAGAGGGAGCAGCGCATCGGCAACTGCTTGTGGATTTACAGGAATTGCACGCTCGTTGGGCAGACGAACGCGGCATGGTTAGCTTTGTCTACCATACGACCCTTTATCTCGCCCAGCCGCAGCATGGTTTGAATAAAATACGTAGGCTTTTTTCTAATTGGCTAATAGCTAAATAGCAGGGAGCAGGGAGCAGGGAGTAGAGAGCAGGGAGCAGGGTAGAAGAGACTAGGAGCAACAACTACCAACTACCAACTACCATCACTGCTAGCTTCTCTAAGGGCGGGTTTACCCGAACTCTTTGTTGGAGTCAATATAGCTGGTGAACCCGCCCTTACAACTCCTTCATTTTGACTTCTGACTTATTTTGCTCAGTTTTGGCGATCGCTCAATCGCAACCACTATCTAGAAATCATATATCTAGAAATCACATGCATATCAAACTTCCCACGCCAGTTCGCAATTTTCTAGTAGCTACGAGCTTTTGGAAAGAATATTATTTTATCCTGCGCGAGTTCAAGCACTTTCGGCAAATTGCAATTCTGGCAGCAGTTTTCACGTTGTCAGCGGCAGTATTGGAGGGCTTTGGAGTTGGGTTTATCTTAGCTGTCTTACATAGCGTACTCAATCCCAACGCCAAACCAATTCAAACTGGGGTGGGCTGGTTTGATGTGTGGATTTTAGCGGTCAATGCTTCTACTAGCGAGCGACTCTTCCGCTCGTCTGCTTTAGTTCTGCTCACAACTCTACTGCGGTTGGGCTTGACGTACTTAGGACGGCTTTACGTTTTTACGGCTCAGTATACTTTAGGATATCGGTTAAGCTTGCAAGTTTTCGAGCAGTTGCAAGCACTCAGCTTAAGTTTTTTCACCAAGACCCGTGCGGGAAATTTAGTTAACAGCCTGACGAGCGAAGTCAATCAAATTACGCTGGCTTTTGATGTCCTAGCTACTTTTTTCACGCGGGGTTCGACTCTCATCGCATATACGATCTCCATGTTCATGCTGTCTTGGCAGCTGATGATTATTACAGCCATGCTATTCGGCTTGCTATCGGTAGGGATAACAAGTCTATTAGGGCAGATCCGAGAAGCGAGTTTTGCTACCACAAAGGCTCGACGCTGGTATGTTTCAGTAGCGTTGGAATTTATCAATGGGATTCGCACCGTTCAAGCTTTTGCCGCTCAGGACTTCGAGCGCAAGCGATTTCACGATGCGAGTTTGCAACTATTGCAAGCTAGTACTAAATCCAGAGCTGCCCAAGCATTAGTAGAACCTGTCTCGGAAGGGATAGCTACTTTTATCCTGTTTGGCATTTTGTTTTTAGCGTTTGCTGTTTTAATCCCAAACGGACAACTGCAACCAGCAGGTTTGCTGACATTTCTGTTTGTCTTGTTACGTCTAATGCCAATTCGCCGTCAATTAGATGGAGCCAGGGCAAAGTTCAGCAGTTTTCAGGGATCGTTCAGCAATATTAAAGAGCTGTTGCGGACTGATAACAAAACGTATTTACGCAATGGCAAACTTCAGTTTTCCAAGTTACAGCGAGCGATTGAGTTTGTGTCTGTAGATTTTGGTTACGACAAGAAACATTCAGTATTGCATAACATCAAGCTAACGATTAATCGTGGTGAGATGACGGCATTAGTTGGAGCTTCTGGTGCTGGCAAAACGACGTTGGCAGATTTAATTCCGCGATTTTACGACCCCACTCAAGGGCAAGTTTTCATTGATGGCATTGACTTGAAAGAATATGATATTAAATCGCTGCGTCGCAAGCTAGCTGTAGTCAGTCAGGATACATTTATCTTTAATGCTTCCGTGCGAGACAATATTGCCTACGCTTTAGAAGAAGTAGATGAAGAAGCGGTTTGGGAAGCGGCTCGACTCGCTAACGCACTGGAATTTATCCATAAACTACCTGAAGGTTTTGACACTCAATTGGGAGAACGGGGAGTACGGTTATCTGGAGGTCAGCGCCAGCGGTTGGCGATCGCCCGTGCCTTGTTACGCGACCCAGATATTTTGATTTTAGATGAGGCGACAAGTGCTTTAGACTCCGTTTCCGAGCGGCTGATTCAAGAGTCATTAGAAAAGCTATCTCAAGGACGCACGGTGATTGCGATCGCTCACAGGCTTTCAACAATCATTCGCGCCGATAAGGTCGTCGTACTAGAACAAGGACGCATTCTCGAACAAGGAACTTATCAAGAGTTGCTGCAACAGCGCGGCAATCTCTGGAAGTATCACCAAATGCAACATGAAGTCACTCAGATGAGTTAATGAAACTTCTGTCATTGGTCATTGGTCATTGGTCATCGCTTTCTCTCCCAGCTCCCCCAGCTCCCTCTGCTCCCGATCGCTCCCTCAGCTCTCTTTCCCTCACACCCCACACTCTATTTCAACTCAGGACTGAAATAATCGTGTCAACAAATACAAGAGCAATCAAAATTCTGCTATATGGAAAATCTTTTCCGGTCAATTATCGTTCCAAGGTCTTGATCGATCTGCTTCAGCGATCGCAATATTGTATTGCTCAATTTAATCCCGACTTTTATTGGACGAGCAACAAGTTCTTAACTATATTTGCTTGGCTCGACTTTTTTGTTAAGGCTATCTTTGCCGATGTCATATATTTGCTGCCCAAAAATACTATTTACATTAAAAATGTTCTTTGGGTAGCTAAGCTCTTGCGCAAGAAATTAATTGTCGAGATGCACATCTCGCTTTACGACAACTATGTAAAAGAATACAAAACGATTAAAGTTGACGATAAAAAAGCCAAAGCCTTTAAGGAGTTCGATATTTTGGCTCTCACTAAATCGGATTATTTGATCCATAGTGCCGATTACGAATTAGTATATTGGGAAAAACTACTCGACATTCATGTTGATCGCAGTAAGGTTTTTATCGCTCCTAACTGCAATACTTCTACCACGCTGTTGCATCAAAGAAGCTTCATGCAGGATGGCGTACTGAGAATTTGCTGGTGGGGAACGTTTATTCCGTTGCACGGCATAGACAAGATCTTGCAAGCAATGCAAACTTTAAAGGAAAAAGAAGTCAAGTTTACTTGCAATTTATTTGGTGTAGACCGACCTATTTTTTCCACTTATGCTGAGAAGATTCAGCTAGCAAATCTTGGAGATTGTGTTTTTCTCAGAAAAGATCTCAACTTTGCTGATGGCTCTTTACCTAAATATTTAGTCGAGAACTGCGATCTAGCATTAGGTATCTTCGGAGATGGAGATGCAGCGCGCCATGCTCTGCCAAATAAGTTGAATGAAGCTCTTGCTATGAGACTTCCAATCTTAACTATGAATGCTCCTGCCTTGACCGAATTTTTTAACCCTGAAGTAGACTTTTGGACGTGCGAACCTGCGGTTGAGTCAATTGTCATGTCAATTTTAAATATTATTCATGGTGTAGCTTATCCTGTGGATTGGGAACAGAGTCGTCAAAAAGTTGTCAATACATTTAACGCTGTACGGTATCAAGAAGTCTTGAAACAAGTATTAGGGAAAGCTACCCCTAATTTATTACCAAAAGAAAATCAAAATTCTGAGAGTGGAGTATTAACGACTGGTCAGGCTGCACTTAATTAAATTAAGTGTTCGTTTGTTAATGCTTCTTTCCCTAAAATTAAAGATTTATGTAGTATCTTGAAGCGAAGTTATAGGATTTCTCACCAGCTATTCCAATCATAAACGCGCGATCGGGCAACGAAAAATTTCAATGGTGAAAAATTTGGATGGAAAGATTAGGCGAACTAGAACTTAGTAGAGAGATACAGCATCATGAATTTTGTAAACGATCCGTCTTTATTAAAGTGGCTCCATAGGAAAGAAGCTTTAGCCACTAAATTAGTAGAGTGGATTCCATTTTCGATTTTAAAAATGCCGATCTACCGCACTATATTTGCGCGATTAGGTACATCTGCTCAAATTCATCGAGGCGTTCAACTTTTGCGTCCTCATGGGATCGAAATTGGAAACAGAACTACGCTTGAGTCTGGAGTTATCTTAAAAAACGTCGGGAAAACGAGCAAAATCTGGATTGGAGATTCGGTGACTCTTGAGTCTGGCGTTCGCTTAAAAAGCTCCGCTCACAATAGCAGAATTCGGATCGGAGATGGGACATTAATTGAACGTGGAGTTGATATCAAAGTTCATCGTATGGGTACGATTGAGATTGGCGCAAATACTCACATCGGTCCCTATACCTGTTTGTCTGGTAAATCTATCAGCATTGGAAAAAACTGTTTGATTGCTTCCCACAACGGAATTTATGCTGGCAATCATAATTTTTCGGATTGTACTCGTCCCATCAGAGGACAAGGAATTATTTACAAAGAAAAGGGAATTGCGATTGAGGATGATTGCTGGCTGGGTAGTGGAGTCAGAGTTGTTGATGGAGTAACCATTGGTAGAGGAAGTGTCATTGGAGCAGGAGCTGTGGTAACTAAAGATATTCCACCTTACTCTGTGGCAGTGGGTGTACCTGCTAAGGTAATTTCTCAACGACATGATGCTTACAACAAATTGTAGAGATAAAGCACTGCTTTAAATCTCAAGATGAGGACGGAGAGTTCGGGTTTAGTTATAGACATTCATTGCAATTTTTTTGGAGAAATTCATGAAATTTATCGAAACAAAACTCAAAGGCGCATTCATTATTGACTTAGACAAGCGAGTCGATCATAGAGGTTTCTTTGCTCGAACTTTTTGCATGAAGGAATTTATCGACCACGGATTAAAGCCAACTGTCGCTCAGTGTAATTTGTCTTTTAACCATAAAAAAGGCACGCTCAGGGGTATGCACTATCAAACTCCCCCAGCTACAGAAACTAAGTTAGTCCGGTGTACTCAAGGTGCGATTTACGACGTAATTATCGATATGCGTCCTGATTCTCCGACCTATTTGTCACATATTGGCGTAGAACTCTCGGCTGAAAATCGTAGAGCTTTATACGTACCGGATCTGTTTGCTCATGGCTATCAAACCCTCACGCCTAATGCTGAAGTCGTGTATCAAGTGAGCGAGTTTTACACTCCAGGTTACGAAAAAGGACTACGCTACAACGATCCGGCGCTAGCGATTGAGTGGCGCTTACCTGTGAGCGAGATTTCGCCTAAGGATGCAACTTGGTCTTTACTATTAGAACCCGTGAGTGTAGGAGTCTAGAGTTGAGCGCGATTAACGGTACTGAAGCTACCGAAATTTTGCGTGGCGATCGCCAAAATGACATCATCAATGGAGCTGGGGGTGACGATACTATTGATGGTGGAGCAGGTAACGATATTCTCATCGGAGGTAAGGGTAAAGACCGTCTGATTGGGGGTGACGGTATCGATACCGTGGATTACAGCCAATCCACCAGGGGGATTATAGCCGATCTCAATCGAGGTGTTATCTTAGCGCCGATATACGGAACGTCAGGAACGCCGAGAATTATGCCCCTTGGCGATTCCAAAACCGCAGGCGGACACCGTGTCGAACCGACTCCCGGAGCCTATCGGATTCAGTTGTGGCAAAATTTTGTAACGGATGGTTTGAGCATAGATTTTGTGGGTTCGCTATCCAATGGACCTAGCAGACTCGGCGATACAGACCATGAGGGACATGGCGGATGGACGACTGATGAGATTTCTGCTTTACTCGACACAGGTATACTCAAAACTTATCAGCCGCACATCATACTATTGACGATTGGCACGAACGATACGGGATCGAGTTCTGTCAATGAAATGTATGGCGATCTGAGCCGCCTGATCGATCGCATTGCGCAACAGTCACCCAACACGCAGATTTTTGTTTCCTCCATTGCACCGATCGATCCAAATGGATCTAAAGGTGTAAAACCAGAAGCAGCAGAAAACGCTGAAGACTTTAACGCTCTGCTTCCCCAACTGGTTAACAATAAAGTTAGCCAAGGTAAAAAAGTAGCTTTTGTAGATGCAGAGGGTAGTTTAATCATTGACGATCTCGGATCGGATGGCGTTCACCCCAGTTCTCAAGGCTACAAAAAAATTGGGAATAAATGGTATGACGCACTCGTGGAGCGCGACACCATCAGCAGTGTCGAAAACGTGATTGGTACGGCTTATAAGGATAAATTATTAGGTAATGTTAGTAATAACGTCCTAGAAGGTGCTGCAAGTAGGGATATTCTGACTGGAGGTGGGGGTATAGATACCTTTATCTATCGCTCGTCTCATCATGGTAGCGACACCATTACCGATTTTGGTACAGATGATTTTTTCCAAATTTCTGCTGCTGGCTTTGGTGGTGGCTTAATTGCGGGTACGCCTTTGAGCTTGACGGAAGCAGCAACAGGTGTTTTTATCAGCAGCGATAATCCCCTCGCTCTAGGTACAAGCGCCAACTTTCTCTACAATACTGTCACGGGTATTCTGAGTTTTGACCAAGATGGAGATGGGATTGATGCAGCCATTGCCATAGCCAGACTCAGGAGCTTACCTAGTTTAAATTGGGAGCAAATCCAAATTATTGCTTAGTTTCGGTAAAACTAAAGCAAAACGTGCGGAAATACTCTTCGCCGGGTTGATTCTGTAAATATCTAGCTGTTACATCTATCTATAGGTGTAATTTTGCGGATAGAACAGTCAACCAGTAAGTGTGGGGAGTAGAGTTTTGCCAGAAATATTTGGTACTAAAGCTGCTGACAATTTGCAGGGCAATGCCCAGGACAGTATCATCTATGGATTAGAAGGCGATGACACGCTTATCGGAGGAACTGGCAATGACATTTTGATTGGTGGTACGGGCAAAGACGCTTTAGATGGTGGCGCGGGAATTGACACGGTTAGTTATTTTAATGCTACCAGTGGTGTTACCGTTGACCTAACTGCGGGCGTAGCGACGCGCACAGCCAAGTTAATGCCCCTGGGTGACTCGATTACCTATGGTTTTGTCAGTGATGTAAATCCTGACTCAGGAGGCTATCGCCTGAAGTTGTCGGAGTTATTGCAGGCTAATGGAATTAGTATAGATTTTGTGGGTTCCCTGTCTAATGGACCTACCACCCTCAGCGATAAAGACCATGAAGGACATGGCGGCTGGACGATCGACCAGATCGACGGCAAAGTTAATGAGTGGCTAAATACTTCCCAGCCAGATATCGTTCTATTAACGATTGGCACAAATGACACCTACGGAGATTCTGTAGGGCAAATGTCCCAAGAGCTGAGCAATTTAATTGACAAGATCGTCCAGTATTCCCCAGATACTTATGTATTTGTAGCCACCATTCCACCGACCAACAATCAGGAACGGGTACAAAAAATAGCGGAGTATAATGCTGCCATTCCTGGGATTGTGGAGCAAAAGCTAGCAGAGGGCAAAAAAGTTAAGTTCGTCGATATGAGTTCTCTGACGACGGACGATATTTCTAGACCACCAGATGATAATGGGCTGCATCCTACTACGACGGGTTACAGTAAGATTGCGAGTTTATGGTACGAAGCCCTACAAGATTTGGGTATAAGCCAAGGTACGTTCGCAGTCGATCGCGACACGCTCGTTAATATCGAATACATTGACGGTTCTAAATACAATGACACGCTAATCGGGAATGCGGTGGGAAATGCGATCGCGGGCAACGCTGGGGCGGATGTGCTAACTGGCGGCGGTGGAAGAGATGTTTTCGTGTATCGCTCCTATACAGATGGCGGCGATACGATTACTGACTTTAACGCCACCGACGATTTGATTCAATTCTCTGCTAGCGGTTTCGGTGGTGGTTTAGCAGATGGGGTAACGTTAAGTTTAACTGCTGCTGCTACTGGCACGTTTGTTAGTGGTAACAATCCCCAATCTCTCGGTAATAATGCAAACTTTTTATACGATACCGCTACAGGTATATTGAGTT
Organism: Chroococcidiopsis sp. SAG 2025; assembly: GCF_032860985.1. GTDB lineage: Bacteria > Cyanobacteriota > Cyanobacteriia > Cyanobacteriales > Chroococcidiopsidaceae > Chroococcidiopsis. Next base: position 6,317,951 of record NZ_JAOCNC010000001.1, on the reverse strand, counting down.
TTGATGCGGATGGTAATGGTACGAACTCAGCTGTCACCATAGCTCAGTTCAGTGGCTTACCTAACCTAAATCCAACTCAAATTAGTATAGTGGCGTAATTGAGGCGATTGCTGAGTAAAACTCTTACAGGAGGGGCTTTTTGCTCCTTTTTTTGTATTTCATCATTAAAGCTATACTGCCTGGGAACCATCAACCAAAAACCACTTTCAATTTATGTTAGAGGCGTGTAAACGATAACTATACTTCAATTTCATGCAAGACCGGAATGCCAAAATCTCCTGTAGAAATACTATGAAAATATTCCTTTGCATTGCTGCAAGGGCGGGTTTTGAGCCAAGATTGACTGCTGTGGTTGTGAGTCTTTTCGCTAAACCCGCCCCTACAACAACTAACTCGTAACTGCAAGGGCGGGTTTTGAGCCAAGATTGACTGCTGTGGTTGTGAGTCTTTTCGCTAAATCCGCCCCTACAACAACTGATAACTGATAATTGAATTAAGGAACATACATCATGATCATTGTCGATCGCGCTTTACAAGCACGGGCAGAAGCAGGCAACCCCGTTCGGGTGGGAATGATTGGTGCTGGCTTTATGGGACGAGGTATTGCCAACCAAATTATCAATTCCGTCCCAGGTATGGAACTGGTGGCAATTTTTAACCGTGATGTTGATAAAGCCATGCGTGCTTATCGGGAAGCGGGAATAGAGGACGCAAAAGCCGTCCAAACTGTATCTGGCTTAGAAGCAGCGATCGCCGCCGGACAGTATGCAGTCACAGATGACGCAATGCTATTGTGTCAAGCTACGGGCATTGATGCTTTGATTGAAGTCACGGGCGCGGTAGAATTTGGGGCGCATGTCGTTATGAGCGCGATCGCCCACCGCAAGCATGTCATTATGATGAATGCGGAACTCGACGGGACGATCGGTCCTATCCTCAAAGTTTATGCCGATCGCGCTGGGGTTATCTTATCTGCTTGCGATGGCGACCAACCAGGCGTGCAGATGAATCTCTACCGTTTTGTCAAGAGTATTGGTTTAACTCCGCTAGTCTGCGGCAACATTAAAGGATTGCAAGATCCTTACCGCAATCCTACCACCCAAGCAGGTTTTGCTCAGCGTTGGGGACAAAACCCTTGTATGGTAACGAGTTTTGCTGACGGAACCAAGATTTCTTTCGAGCAGGCGATCGTGGCTAACGCTACAGGTATGCAAGTTGCCCAGCGCGGGATGTTGGGCTACTATCATGACGGTCATGTAGACGAAATGACCAGTAAATACGATCTCGACCAATTAAAAGCATTAGGTGGGATTGTTGATTATGCCGTTGGTGCTAAACCCGGTCCAGGGGTATATGTCTTTGGAACCCACGACGACCCGAAACAGAGACACTATCTCAATCTCTACAAGTTGGGCGAAGGTCCTCTCTACAGTTTTTACACTCCCTACCACCTCTGCCACTTTGAAGTTCCCTTGTCAGTAGCGCGGGCGGTTTTATGTCAAGATCCTGTCATGACTCCGATTGCTGGTGCTGTAGTCGAAGTTGTGACGACTGCCAAAATCGACCTCAAAGCTGGAGAAACTCTCGATGGCATTGGCGAGTACATGACTTACGGACAATGCGAAAATGCCGACGTGGTGCGATCGCAAAATCTTTTACCGATGGGTTTGGCTGTTGGTTGTCGCTTGAAGCGAGATTTGCCAAAAGATACAGTTCTCACTTACGACGATGTAGAACTACCTACAGGTAGACTGTGCGATCGATTACGGGCAGAACAAGAAGTGCATTTCGGCATTCAGCCAACCGCCAAATCTCCTGTAGCAGTGTAAAGGAGAATTCGGAATGCGGAATGCGGAATTAGTTGTGACTTGCGACTTGTCTTGCTCCGCGACTCTCTCTTTCCTCGACTCCTGTACGGGCGGGTTTTGAGCGCGGAAAAACTGCCTGAGTTGTCTATCTATTTGTTAAACCCGCCCCTACGATAACTGATATTCAAGGGTGCTATCGGAAAATAATGAAAATACTCGTTACCGATCCTGAAGGATATGTAGGTTCCCTCGTTGTTGCCTGTTTCACACAACAAGGTCATGAGGTGATTAGCGTCAGTCAAGCGAACGGTGGCGCTGTCTTATCTTTGATTGAGCTGGCAGTAACAGACTTGCAAAATTTTGACGTAGTAATACACACGGGAGAAATCTGCGGGACTCCAACCTTGCATCCGCAAATCGCCTGTAACATCCACTACAGAGATGCTATGCACTTGGCAAACTTAGCCAAAGCTGCTGGAGTCAGTCGCTTTATTTATTTGTCGTCCTGTAGCGTTTATGGTGCGGGTGAGGAAGAATACGTCACGGAAGAATCTCCCGTTCGTCCTCAAACTCCTTCTGCTACTTGTAAAGCTGCGATTGAAAGCGATCTATTGACGATCGCCTCGGTAGAATTCTCGCCGACAATTCTCCGTCCGGCAATAGCTTTCGGTGCTTCTCCCCGCATTCGCTTTGATGTCGTTCTCAACAATATGGCAGGATTAGCTTGGACGGCTAATAAGATTAATATTCCTGGCAAGGGTCTATCTTGGTGTCCTGTCGTCCACGTTTTAGATATCTGCCAAATTATCAATTGCATTCTCCAAGCACCGCGTCCTCTCGTTCATCAACAAATTTTTAATGTTGGTGATACAAATCATAACTATCAACTCATAGAAATTGCTGCTATGGTAGCAGAAGTTTTTCAAGTTGAGAATTTTAGCTTTGGACATAATGGTTTTGGCGATCGCGGTCTATTTCTAACTTTTGACAAGATTCATCGGTTTTTCCCTGATTTTCAATGTGGTTGGAATCCTCGGCAAGGTGCGGAACAATTATTAAATTTTTTTACTCTTACCGATTCGATCCAAAGTCACTTTACATTGGCGCGATCGCCTCACCGTCAGTCAGAAAACTATCCTTTCCATACTGCGTCAATAGCTTAGAGCAATGAGAGTTTTCGTGAAGGAGCAGCAAGTATTTCTATCTTTCTGCTCTCTTACTGTTATTCGTTGAGTTCACACATGTCAAAGTTCAATGATTTTTCTAAAAATTTTAGATTTTCCGTAATTTCACCCGATTACAAATATAGATAATTTCGCCTATCGGCAAATTTGCGGTTGCTGCCAAATCATAAAATAGTTAATTTGAAGTTAATTTGAGTCGCTCGCAACTTCATATGTCATAAACTGTTCGTAAGGAGAGTTATCGCTCGATTGTTGTTGGTAATAATAAAAACAATATAAAAAGCCGATGACGTGTATTCAATAACGCGATCGCCAGCGATTTTAAAGTTATTTCAGATTGCTAAGTCTAACGTCTCATTCGAGCTAAAAAGTCCTGATGAGAAATATCATTAGCAATTAGCAAATGACGCATGACCGTCAAAATAGCAAATCCCAAGAACTATTTGTGACCGCTGTTTAACCTAAAACCGTGTAATTTGGCATGAACACTATCATTGCAGCATCAATTTGCATTTTCTTAGCTGGCAGTTGCTACTTTTTGATGAATTGGATGACCTTCTTTCATCGCCAGCCCGAACCTTCAGTAGAAGATAGATTTTTAGCTTTTACAATTTTAATTGTAGCAACTATTTTCTGGGTTCTGCTACTTCCCGTTTACTGCTTTAGACTGTTTAAAAACTTTTTTTTCAACATGCCAAAAGCTACAAAGCAACCAGCAATCAATAAAACAAAATTGACAACTGGCTATTCGGAAGTTTTGAGGACAGATTACAAGGTTAAAAGTCAAATTTAGGGGCTGAATCTTTTAAGAAGGGCTATAATTATAGCGTTTCTTATGCAAGTAAAATACATTCGTAGAGGCGCACGACTGTGCGCCTCTACAGATCGTTACACGGATTTTAATGACCAAATAACATTAGACTGTTCGACATTTATTGGCTCTATTATATAATTTTGTTCTGTTTCAAGTCGAGATATTAGTGCTAAAAACTCCCTTGCAAATCTAGATTTGAAATCTGTCAAACCGCAGGGATTATATAAAAATACATTACTGAATTGCGCTGGATCAATTGCAATATTTTGTTGATTGACTAGTAAAAGCTTAACGTTTGGATTTAGAAGATGGCTAAAAGAAAATAAATAAGTAGCATTACAATCGTACAGAGATTGATAATTACTAACAACGACTAGCGGACGAGCAGCCTGATTGATAATTCGAGCAATTTCGGGATCGTTTTGATTTTTACCTTTATTCCACGCGGCTTCTGAGTAAGAAATTTTAGTAGAAGAAAATATCCCACCTATGAAGATAGCGATCGCTATCCATAACCAAATTTTTCTTTGCCATTGAGGAAAATGAGGGGAAACAATTTTAGTAGTCAAAAGATAAGCAACAACAATTTGAATGCTGAGATAGCAGGGAATCAAAAATCGAGCTTGTAGCGTTCTTTGTCCCTGAGTGATAAAGTCTGGAATTGCCAGACATAAGGCTGTACCTCCAAATAGAGTGAAGAGAAACAACCAAACTTTACGTTCGGAAAATCGATAGGTGAAATAGGCTGCATATCCGACTAAAATCAGAGTCAATGGCAAGATTAAAAAGTCTAAATTAGTGGCATTGAAAAAAATTAGTCTTATCGTATTTCCCCACGAAAAGACTAGCTGACAAGCAGATATTTTAGCTGCTGATATCCAATTCGTTGAATCTCGCAATCTGCCATAGTTATGAATGGCGATCGCTAGCCAAGGAGTGAAGATTGCTAATGCTATACTTGTAGCTAATAAATAAGCTCGAACTGCTTTTGTCCAGCGCCACCTTCGACACGAATTTTCACTTACAAATATATAAATTCCGTGCGCGATCGCCACAAAAGCAGAAAATAAAAATGTATATAGAGCAGATGCGATCGCGATCGCATAAATTCCCCAATTCAACTGACTGTAGCAGCGCTTGGCTTGTAATAAAGCAGCACTAGAAAGTAAAATTGTTACAGTCCATAAACTATACTGTCGCGCTTCTTGAGCGTAGAGGACGTGAAACGGAGAAATAGCAACTAAAGCGATCGTCATCCATCCCGTTAAGGGCGATGATGGAAATAATTCTCGGCACAGCCAATAGATGCAAGGAAATACAAGTAAGCTAGTAACAGCTGACAAACTGCGGATAGCTGTCACCGAATTACCAAACCATTGCATCCACTGACGCAACATTAAATAATAAAGTGGTGGATGCTGTGGATCTTCTATTGCTAACGATTCGATCGTATCTAGCCAATTGCGGTTGTGATTTGGACTTAAATACTGTCGAAAATCGCTAACATCAATAATTTTCCCGTTAAAAGTTTGCTGTACGACTTCTCGAATCACATAACCGCCAACTCTTAAAGAAGTAAAGCCTTCGTCAAACCAGTAAACTTTGCGATCGAGGTTAATTAAGCGAACAAATATACCTAAGACTAAAATAGCTACGAGAAACCTCTGCAACCAAGTGGAATTTTTGCTAGTGAGGGAACGATGCATTAAAAAACCGTTATCTATTAGATTTTTATCTAAAGACGTAGAATTTCATGCTGTCATATCCCCTAGTTTAAAAATCTTTATATCAGTGGTAAGGTGAGCATTGCCCATCTAAATTACGTGGTAAGGTGGGCATTGCCCACCCTACGATAAAAGCCCTTCACAAATGACAAATGACAAATTACAAATGACATTCAAGACACTTCTGCTTTCATTTCATCAATTTCAAACAAACTGACAATCACGCTAGTAATGGGAATAGCCAGAAAAACACCTAATAATCCTGCTACTCTTGCTCCCACTAGTAAAGCAAAAAAGATTACGACTGGATTAACGTTTAACGAACCTTGCATCACTCTAGGAGAAATTAAATTATCTTGAATCTGCTGCAAAATAATACAAGCAGCTAATACTTTTAATGCCAGCCAGACATTTTGAGATAAAACAATTAGAAAAATAATTCCAACTCCTAAAGTTGCTCCAATCCCAGGAATTGCATCAAAAACTCCTACAATTGCTGCTAAAACTAAAGGAAAAGGTACATTTAATAATAAGAAAACTATAAAGCTAGAAGTCGTTAAGAATAACATTAAAATGAGTTGACCTTGTACGAAACCAGAAAATTTTCGCTTCACAATAAGTTCAAATCTTGCCCGTCGATTTTTCGGTACAGACTTTAGAATAAATCCCCAAAGTCGTTGACCGTCGAGCAGCATAAAAAAGGAAACTACCGCAATCAGAATTAAATTGAGAAAATTAGTAAAAAATATTTGAATAGTAGAAAAACTATAAGATAAACCCACACTCAGTCCTGAGAGAATTTGATTTTGTAACTGTTGTTGAATAGCATTTAAATCGACTATAATATTACGATTGCGTAAAAAGACCTCTAGGTTTTCTACCAATGGAATTAAAGAGTTCAAAAAAGCTGTAATACTATTAATTAACTGTTGTGCTTGAGATACTAGCGATAAACCAACAGTAATTGTGAGCGCAATAATTAATACTAAACTCACCAGAAAAACTATAGCAACTGCTACATAGCGAGGCAGGTATTTTTGCAACCACTGTACGGGATAGCTGAGTAAAAACGCTAAGATCGCAGCAAATGAGAAAATTGCAATAACATCCTCGAAATATTCCAGCAGCAAGATAGAAGCCCAACCGGAAAGAAATAATAGCAAGAAACGCACCAATACCAAATTATTTAAGCGTTCCCAAAAATTCGGTGGTTCCTGCATATCTGGCTTCATAAGTACGATCGCTATTTGCTTAACATAGATCTCCAGCTAGAAGTACAGCATATGGTAAGTGTTGGAAATAATCACCTACCTCAGGCAGCAGATAGCTCTTGTACGAGGACGTATGGCTGGACGATCAGAGTATTAAACTGCCTAGCGCGATCACTATTCCAATCAGAAAGTTGATTGGTAGAAGGCTTAGTAATCAATGCTTCACCGATCCAATGTTGTACCGCACTCACGTTATCATTCGCGATCGCCACCCCAACATCAAGAATATCGAGCTGTGGTGCAACAACTACCAATGCATCTCGCATCGCATGAGGAATTAACCACTCCCACTCAGCTCTATCTAAACTTTCTGCCAGTTCTGTTCTTAAATCTTCCATCAATCTGAGGTTGTAATGACATTTTTACAGTTTATCGTTTATGAGGGAGTAGGGAGCAGGGAGCAGGGAAAAGAGAGCTGAAGGAGCGCAAGGTTGCTGAGGGAGCAAAACAATTCACGCATTCACGCATTCACGCATTCAAAATTCGGCATTGCATAATAGAGGTATGAATTGAGGTAAGTTGCGATGCAATGTCCAGAGTGCCAATCAACTCATATTCGGAAGAATGGCATCAAGCGAGGTAAACAGAACCACATTTGTGTTGATTGTGGGCGACAATTCATTGAACACTATGAAACATGCAGAGGTTACAGCGATGAAGTCAAACGGGAATGCTTGAAAATGTATGTGAATGGCATCGGTTTTCGAGGAATTGAACGAGTTAAAGGTGTTCATCATACGACAATCATTCACTGGCTCAAGCAAGTAGGTAACAATCTGCCTGATGCTGATGCCCCAGAAACAGTCCCCCAAGTCGGTGAACTAGATGAACTAGAAACCTTCGTCGGTGCAAAAAAAACAAAATCTGGCTGTGGACAGCAGTAGATCACTTCACTTCAGGGATTTTAGGTTGGGCGTTGGGCGACCATAGTGCTGAAACCTTTGCCCCGCTATGGGCGATCGTTGCCCAATGGCGGTGCTACTTTTATGTTACGGATGGTTGGAGTGTTTATCCAGGTTTTATTCCAGACGGCGATCAAATTGTCAGTAAGACTTATATGACCAGAGTTGAGTCCGAAAATACAAGACTGAGGCACTATCTGGCTCGGCTGCATCGAAAGACACTGTGCTACTCCAAATCAGAAGAAATGCTGAAATATTCAATTCGATTGTTACTGCACTATCTCAAATTCTGGAATGTTCCAGTTCCTCAATAGTTCATATCTCTATTCAGCAACGCCCAAAATTCTTACACCCCACACTTCCCACACTTCCCACACCCCACATCCTTTCTTCACTGATAACTGATAACTGATAGCTGACAACTGATTATCTTCCCATTTCGTGTAGCGTAGTAATCGCGGCGGCGCACTTTTGCGTGACGGTTTGTAATTCTTCCTTGTCGGTAGAAGTAGGAGGGGGAATGACTTCGCCAATTCTCACGGTGATGGGAACGGGACGGGGAACGGCAGAACCTTTGATTAAAATTTTTTCGGTTCCCCACAAGCTGACGGGTAAGAGTGGAGCTTGGGCTTTGGCGGCGAGTAATGCGGCTCCGCGTTTGGGATCGGTAATGCGTCCGTCAGACGTGCGCTTTCCCTCTAAATACACGCCTATCGCCCAGCCATCTTCTAAACATTTAAGCGCAGCGCGAATAGCCTTGCGATCGCCCGCTCCGCGACTGACGGGATAAGCACCGTACAACTCAATTGCTTGCTTCAAAACCGGAACGCCAAATAACTCTTCTTTTGCCATGTAAGCCACTGGTCGTCTCATACAAGCCGAGAGAAGTGGCGGATCGAAGTTACTCGCATGATTGCTCACTACCACCAACGATCCCTTTTGGGGGACATTTTCCGTCCCAAAAATTCGTCCCCGAAAATAAGCGTGCAGCATCGGACTGACCACCGAATATTTAAATAGGTAGTACAGCAGCAGACTGGCAAATGGTTCGCGTTCTCTTGGCATGGGGAGTCGTAGGGGCAGGTTTACCAAACAACTTTAACTACTAACAGAAATTTCGGGTGAACCTGCCCGTACAGGAGTTGGTGTAGAGACGTTCCACGGAACGTCTCTACACGAGTGTTTCCTTACCACTAATATTTTCTAAACCTAAGTCAGGGGAAGTCCGCTTGATTAATCCAGTCAGGACGTTACCTGGACCAATTTCTACCACCTGTTGCACGCCTTCCTCTACAAAGTGCTGAACTGTCTCGCGCCAGCGGACTCCACCTGTCATTTGATGTGTCAGCCGATCTTTTAAAATCGCTGCGTCTACAGTTGGCACTGGTTCCACGTTCGATAAAACTGGAATTGTTGCCGTGTTAAAGGTGACGGTTGCTAATACTTGTTGAAACTCGCTGGCGGCTGCTGCCATAAATGGCGAGTGGAAGGCTCCCGATACTTTTAAGGGCATAGCCCGTTTCGTTTTGATGTTAGCAATCAACTCTTGCACGGCGGTGGGAGTGCCAGAAATTACGACCTGAGCTGGGCTGTTATCGTTTGCCAGGACAACATCGGACATTTGTTGCAGTTGTGTTTCTAACTGGGTGCGATCGAAACCAATGAGAGCCACCATCATACCACCAGAAACGCTGTCCATCAGTTCGGCACGGCTTTTAATCAGGCGTAATCCCGACGACCAATCAAACACGCCAGCAACGTAGAGAGCAGCATATTCTCCTAAGCTATGACCTGCTACTAAGTCTGGTTGTCGTCCTTGTTGTCGTAACAAGTCGGCAAGAATAGATTCTACAACGTACATACAAGGCTGGGTGTAGAGCGTGCGCGACAGGCTGTCATCTTCGCTCTGGCAAATTTCAACGACAGACCAACCTAAAATTTCTTCTGCCTGGGCAAACTTATCTTTGGCATAATCGATTTCTAACAAATCCATCCCCATGCCAGTTGCTTGCGAGCCTTGCCCTGGAAATACCCATGCTGTTTTAGTCATTTGTCATGTGTTGGTAATTGGTAATTGGTAATTGGTAATTGGTAAGTTCTTCCCTACTCCCTGCTCCCTACTCCCTGCTCCCTGATTCACCTATTTCCATTGAAAAATTGCGGCTCCCCAGGTCAAGCCTGCGCCAAAGCCAGAGGCGGCGATGATGTGGTTGGGTTGCACTTGTCCTTGGCGGACTGCTTCGTCGAGTGCCAGGGGAATGGAGGCGGCGGAGGTGTTGCCGTAATGGGCGAGATTGCTAATAACTTTATGGGCGGGAATTTTTAAGCGATCGGCTACAGCATCGAGAATGCGCTGGTTAGCTTGATGCAGGAGCAACCAATCGATGTTGTCAACAGTGAGATTGGCACGAAACAGGGCTTTGTCAATGACTTCTGGAACTCTCTGCACGGCAAAACGATAGACTTCTTTACCGTTCATGGTGATGGGTTGATAAGTTCCTTGAGTTACTTCCACCCTATCCATGAGTTGTTTTGGTTTGCCCTGATAGCTGAGGTTGAGGCAGTGGTTTTCCGTACCGTCGCTTTTGAGTTCAAATCCGAGTAAGCGATCGCGTGTGTCTGCTTGCATCACGACAGCTCCCGCACCATCGCCAAATAGGACGCAGGTACGCCGATCTTCCCAATCTACCCAACGAGACAGCACATCTGCCCCAATCAGCAAAACGTTCTGATAGACTCCCGTGCGGATGTATTGGGCAGCAGTAACCATGCCAAACACAAATCCAGAACAAGCTGCGGTCAGATCGAAGGCTACAGCATTACTCGCGCCCAGGCGTGCTTGGACTTGACAAGCACTCCCAAAAAGATCGTCGGCGCTGGATGTTGCTAAAAGAATCAGATCGATCTCGGCTGGTGTAATGCCTGCCATCGCGATCGCCTCTTGTCCAGCAGCAGCGGCGATCGAGCTTAAAGACTCCGATGCCGTGGCTAGCCGCCTGCTACCAATGCCCGTACGACTTCTAATCCACTCATCGGATGTGTCTACCAGTTGACTGAGACTCTGGTTATCTAACACGGTTGCTGGTGTGGCGGAACCGCTACCTGTAATAATTACGCCTGATTGTTGTACCATGCTTCTCCCTGTAGAAGGGGCGAGGAGTGAGGGGTGAGGGGTGAGGGGATTAAACTTTTCCCTCGCTCCTCGCTCCTCGCTCCTCGCTCCTCATTCTTCCGCGATCGCTACCGAGCCTTGAATCCGCTCTAGCACTTCGTTGTCTACTGCTTCTCTTGCCAGACGAATGGCATTAAAAATCGACGGCGCTTGAGAGCTACCGTGGCTGATAATGCAGATCCCTGCGACACCCAAAAGCAATCCGCCTCCATGTTCGGCATGATCTACCCGCTGCTTGATGCGTTTCAGGTTTGGTCGCAACAGCGATACGCCTAACTGACCGTGCAATCCTTGGGGTAACTCTTCACGCAGGATTTGCAGCAACACTTCTCCCACTGCTTCGGCAAATTTCAACAGCACGTTACCAGCAAAGCCATCGCACACGATTACATCAAAATCACCCGAGAGAATATCTCGCCCTTCGGCATTTCCGACAAATGGAACTTTCGGGTTAGCTTGGAGCAGTTGGTAAGCTTGAAGCGCGAGATCGTTCCCTTTGGATTCTTCCTCGCCAATATTTAGTAAACCGACTTTAGGTTCGGAAATACCTAGAACGTATTTGCTGTAAACCGTCCCCATAACCGCAAATTGTTCTAAGAACTTGGGGCGACAATCGACGTTTGCACCCACATCTAGGATCAAAACTTGCTTGCTAGCAACGATTGTGGGAAACACGGCTCCAATCGCTGGGCGATCGATTCCTGATAGTCTTCCCAAACGTAATAATGCCGATGCCATCGCTGCACCTGAGTGTCCGGCTGAGACTACGGCATCTGCCTGTTTTTGCTTGACCAAATTCATTGCTACGTTAATCGAAGCTTTGGGCTTGCGCCTAATGCCACTCAGAGGCTCCTCGTGCATTTCTATCGTCCCTTCAGCAGGGACGATTTCTAACTGACCGAGATTAGTATTAGCGGGCAAGACGGCTTCAATCTGCTGGCGATCGCCCACCAGTATGACCTCTACGCCTAATTCATCCCTTGCTCGCAGAGCACCAGCAACAATTTCAGCGGGTGCGTGGTCTCCCCCCATAGCGTCTATTGCGATTCGTGCGCGAGTCTTTCCCATTGATGACAGTTCCAGAAACCTTAAAGATTCTACCAGTTATCAGTTATCAGTTATCAGTTATCAGTTATCGGAAGTCGTAGGGGCGGGTTTTTTAGCAGATCTGTACTAGAACAAATAATTCTTCGCTCAAACCCGCCCGAGCGATCGGAAGTCGTAAGGGCGGATTTTTTAGGATATCTGTACTGGAACAAATAATTCTTCGCTCAAACCCGCCCGTACTAGAGTCAGGGGTAATTCAAATTACGAATTGCGTCACGAAGTGTAGCGCAGGGTAAGAGTGCGAATTGAATTGTCTCCTGCTAAAAGGTAAGCAATTAAGTCCGATCTGTCAAACTTACTGGTGGCGCAGTTTTAGGTACTGGTGCAAGGCTTTGTGTCGCGGCTGAGCCGATGATGACTGGTTGCAGGATCGGCGTATTGGCAATGGAATTATTCGCCAAGGTAAACAGTGGGTTAGAGAGAATTCCAGCTAGAGATGTCGCAATTAAAGAAAGTACGATGCCCACTTGTAGCGGACGCATCCCTGATAAAGTCCAGTTGATTTCGGGATAGTTTTTCACCACATCGGACATTTCCTGCGGTTCTTTGACCACCATCATCCTGACGACACGGATGTAGTAGTAAATTGAAACTACGGTGGTAACGAGTCCTAGCAATACCAATCCATACTGTCCGGCTTGCCAGCCAGCCCAGAATAAATAGATCTTGCCGAAGAAACCGGCTAATGGTGGAATACCTCCCAAAGACAGCAGGCAAATGCTGAGGCATAGAGTCAGCAAGGGATCTTTTTGATATAAACCTGAGTATTCGCTAATTTGGTCGGTTCCAGTGCGGAGGGAGAATAGAACGACGCAGCAGAAGCCGCCCAGGTTCATGAACAGATATACCAACAGGTAAAATACCATACTGGCGTATCCTGCTTCCGTACCCGCAATTAAACCAATCATGACGAATCCGGCTTGGGCAATCGAAGAATAAGCCAACATCCGTTTCATGCTGGTCTGAGCTAGAGCAACGACGTTACCCAAAATCATACTCAGGACGGCGAGAGCGGTGAAAACAAACTTCCACTCGCTAGAAAGTAAGGGAAAAGCGGTAGAAAGAAGGCGAATGGCAAGGGCAAACCCAGCGGCTTTAGAACCTACAGATAAGAAAGCAATGACTGGAGTGGGCGCACCTTCATAAACGTCTGGAGTCCATTGGTGGAAAGGTGCAGCGGAGATTTTGAAGCCAATTCCCGCGATGACGAAGACGAGGGAGATCGCCAGACCGAGAGACTGACCCGCGTTAGCTTGGACGATCCCAGTGGCGATCGCGCTCAGTTCAGTTTGTCCGCCCGAGAGTCCGTAGAGTAGGGATACGCCGTAAAGGAAGACGGCTGTAGAGGAAGCACCAATCAATAGGTATTTCAGCGCCGCCTCGTTAGAACGGGGGTCGCGCTTGGTATATCCCGTCAGTAGATAAGAGGAAATACTTAAAGACTCTAGAGAGATAAAAATCATCACTAGCTCGTTTGCTCCAGACAGGAACATTCCCCCCAATGTGGCAACGAGCAAAATGACGAGAAACTCCGCCAAAGCAGTACCGCTTTTTTCGACGTAGGTAATTGACATCAAAATGGTGACAGCGGCAGACAGCGCGATAATACCGCGAAAAACTATGCTCAGGTCATCACCATTAAAGCCGCCTAAGAAAGCTATTGGATTGGCAATATCCCATTGAAAATAGAGAGCGATTATGGAACCAAGCAGCCCTGCGATCGCTGCATAAGCAACCCAGCGCGAGGAACTACGACCCACAATCAAGTCACCAACTAAAACCACCATGAGAGTAACGAGGACGATACTCTCTGGCAAAATCGTCCCAGCATTCAACTGGGTTGCAAGATTGGCTAAATCCATACTCTTTGTATTCAGTTGCGATGTATCAGTTGCGATGTATCAGTTACGCTCATTGAGCATCAGGACTGACTGTGTTAGTTTTATTTTCTCTTAATCCGATCCCCTTTCGGTCACGCCACCCCAGCTAATATTAGCGTTAACTGGGATTGAGAGGATAAGTTTTACTTGTTACATTAGGGCGCGTGAATGCATATCATTGCAAATTTCTTATAGCTGATTTCAGTTACATATGGCGATCGCCGAACTAGATATACCGAATATTAGCTATCATAATTTTGAAATAAAAAAGCCCGAAAAATCGGGCTATGCGATCGTAAATATTGAGTAAAGAGCAGTGAGTAGCGAGTAGTGGGTCACTTTGTAAAGACGTTACATGTAAGACCTCTACTAACTGTTAACTGATAACTGACAACTGAATAATTGATAACTGACAACTGTTTACTGACTCAAAGTTGTGCCTGTCGTAGAGAAATTAGACAGAAAATCTGGAATCGGATTACCTCCATTACGTCCCACGGCAGGAATTTCTAGCAAATCGTCTGTTGCTTGCCCTCTACCATCATTAGTTACAGCATTTTGGTCGCCTGGGTGTCCGTTGGGAACAAAAAGCTGGGGGTGGTCGAAGGGCGCTCTTTGAAAGCGAACTCGCTCATCGGTCAGTCCGCGCAGGAAGGCAACAAACGCTTGTTTTTCATTGCTTGTCAAGTTCAATACAGGCAAACCGCCAAAATCTCCACCGCGACTGTAAAAATCTATCACTTGCTCTAAAGTCAAAGTTCCGCCGTTATGAAAATAAGGAGCAGTCAGTTCTATATTTCTCAGTCCTGGAGTTTTGAAAGTTCCATTCGCCAGGATGGTATCGCTGGGACTTAAGGGAGGATCGAGCGTGGGTGGGTTTTCTCCCAATAATTGCGAAAATTTTCCTTGCTGTGCCAACCGTGCTTCAGACAGCGAATTGCCAAATCCATCATCAGCGCCTAAAGCAACATCTTCCTGTGGAGGTCTAACTCCAATGGCAAAAAATCCCGTATCTTCCACAGGAGTTCCAGGGATTGGCGCTCGTCCGATTCTACCGCGACCAGCCACATTCCGAAACGAAGCCGCAGTGAGTTCCGTACTTGCATGACAGCCAATACAACCCCTGCGAGTGAAAAGCTGCCATCCCTGCTGTTGCTGCGGGGTAAAAGCACTGCGGTTTCCTGCTAAGAATTGGTCGAAGGGCGTTTGGCTGGAAACTAGAGTAGATTCATAGGCTTGAACTGCTAATCCAAAGAATAGAGAGAAATTGTATTCTGCCAGCGTATACTCGATTGTTGATAGGGGACGGTTTCGCGGTCGGCGATAAAATCTTCGCCTACCCGTATTCGGATTGACGCGAATCACCATGTTGGAGTCCCACCACTGGGGTTGGAAAGCTTCTTGAATCATCTGCTCGTAGGTTTTATTTAAACCTGGTTGAGGTGTTTTGCTGAAAGCACCTAAAACGCTATCATCGGCAGCAACGAGCTGTTTGGCTAAAGGTAGTAAAGCCAGGAGTTTTTTACCTGCCTTTCTCCCTATTCTCCTGATGATTCTTCGGCGGGTCGATTGTGCTGTCGTATCACTGCTTTGTGCGATCGCATCTGTTGAGGCGGCGATATCAGCACTGTTACTATCGACTAAATTACCGTTAGTATCCCTCACCCTCACGGTGTTATCCGTCTCAGATAGATCGATGACTAATGGTGCGATTGGCAAATCTTCGGCTGCTGTCTCAATTGCTGTGGTAATTGGTGCTATGGCTTGGGAAGCCAAAGAGGAATTTTTAATTCTGACTGGTACATCCCGCAAGCGCCTGCGGTTAGTGGCTTGTAAGACTAAAGCTTCTGGGTCTCTCAATCCAGAGCGATCGACTCCATTAAATATATTTTGGGCGCTGCCGTCCCAGAAATTACGGAAGTTAAAGACTGCATCGATGACAGTTGGGGAGTGACGATCTGTGACGCGCCGCGTGTTGATACCTTGGACTCTGAAAATATTATCTGGCTGCGGCGTGACGTTATCTTTATCGCTTCCAGGCACGATATCGACAAAATTAGCTCGAAATACCCCTTGGGAGCCTGCAATATCATTGCTGTCAGATATAACCCTAGAGGCGATATTATTGGGGTCTTCTAGCTTATGAAAGGGAAAATCTGCCGCTGTTAACTGATAATTAGGTGCGCCAGCAAGATTAAATACGCGATCGCCTGCTTTTAATCCTGGGTTGATTTGGTTTTTCGAGCGGCTGTCTGCACCTGCTTTAAAGTGACAAGTCGCACAAGTGACATTACCATCCGTACCGAGTTGCATATCCCAGAATAAAGTTTTTCCCAACGCGATCGCGGCGGTTTTATTGCGAATAAATTCGCCGATATTGTCGGGTTCGGGAATGGATACTTGGTTTAAAGGGACGATCGGCGGACTACCAACTTGTGCTGATACAGTATGTCCGGTTAGGACTGTAAAAATCACAAGTAGGGCGATCGTAATACTAGTTTTGAGTTTTCTCGATAGTTGATTTCCTCCAATCTGCCGAGCTAAAAATGAGGTAAAAAAGCGAATACCAGCCAAAAAAATAGCTGCTAATTTAGCAAAAAAACGAGCTATAAAACGATAGAAAACTGTTTCGTTTTCTTTGCTTGATAACTCGTTTGGTGGTTTATGCTTCAAACCATGACTCATGGCAAGATTCCCTTTGTTGGTTTGAGTAGAGATAAAATCTCTGCTTCCACAAAACAACATTGGTTGACTCAATTACTTAAAATCGTAATATTTTGATATATTTTGCCATTTGTTATTCGTCTGTCATTTGTCATTTGTTGTTGGTTGGCAGTAGACGCTGCGCTACACTTTGCGAAGACTGATAACTGATAACTAATAACTGTACGAGCGGGTTTAGCGAGTAGATTTACAGCCCAAATAATAAATCTTTGGTCAAAACCCGCCCTTGCGATAACTGATAACTGACGACTGTCACCCTACCCAAAGTTCTTGGGCAAATCTGACTGAAAATAAGATTAGTAAAATGGTGAAAAAAACTAACGTTATATATCCCCAACGCGGATGGCGGGACAGTAATAAACTAAGTGCAATTGGTAAGGAGATAATTCCGTAAACTAACCGAGTTAAAGACCAAGTACTACCAGAAACAAGTAATAATCCTAAACCACAAAAACCATAGGCGATCGCTATAGTAGTTAGTTGGTGGCGCATATGCCATAACAAGTAAATCCCACCTAAAACAGCAACCGTATTCAGCAACGGATCGCCTGCTAACAGCCACAAAGCCAACACTAGGACGCAAAAACCATAGCCTACCTTAACTGGATTGAATCGGCTACGCCAGCGCCAAAGAGAATAAGCCAACGCAATTATTGCGATAAATAACAGTGGATGTAGCGGATCTTCGATCCTTCCAGACTTCCAGTTAGCAGTGCCGACAACAACTTGCATCAGCATCTTCCACCAACCTTGTATGTCAAACCCTAGCGATCGCTTCCATTCCTGCTGGGCGCGTCCGAAAGCCAGCCAATCGCCTAAATAAATCCTACAGTAGAGGCTGTAGAGTAATAGACCGCCACCAGCTGCCAAGCTAGCAAGATAGGCGATCGATTGGCGGCGTTCTTTCCAAGCAGCGATAATTAAGGCAGGCACAATCGCAATTCCGGTTGGGCGAGTCGCCGTTGCCAACATGCCCCACAGCGCCACCCCAGGATACTGCTTAAATTCAAAAGCGCGTAAAGTTGCCGTACTACAGAGTAAATATAGCCCTTCAGTGTAGACTACCGTACCAAACAACGACAGCGGACACCAAGCTAACACGGCTGTACTCCACCGGGCTGCATTTGTTCCATACTGCCGAGCCATCCAATTAGCTAGTAATAATAACGCGCCTAAAAACGCCAAATTATTTACTAATATCCCCGCCACTTCTGCTGATAACCCCAGCAGCATCAAAGCACGGATACACAGAGGAAACAACGGAAAAAAAGCAACATTGTCTCCTGCATAACCAGAAGTTGCAATCTGTTGATAAAAGAGGCTATCCCAAGCAGAAAAAACTCCCCAACCAAAATTAGGAACAACGCCTCCTGGTGGTTTTGGTAGTGCAGGTGCAATGAATAACATCGCTACTGCTACCACCGAGCGGCTCAGCAGCCACATACAAGCAGCAAATCTTAGCTCTCTCATTATTCAGTTATCAGTTATCAGTTATCAGTGGCTAGCGGCTGGTGGCTAGTGGCTGTTTATCTAGTCACCAGTCACTAGTCACTTACCAATTACTAACTACCTTTGTCAAAGCCAATTTAGCCGCTCCCACGATTCCCGCTTGATTGCCTAACTCAGCGCAGACTAATTGCAAGCCCTCGCGGGAACAGGGTTCAACTCGACGCTCGATTTCAGCCCATGTTGCAGGAAAGAAAAACTCCGCACACGCACACGCGCCGCCACCGATCGCCACTGCTTCTGGCGATAGCACGTAGACTAGGCTTGCCAACCCTGCCCCTAAATCCATACCATATTCCGACCAAAATTGCAAAGCTGCGGGATCTCCAGCTTCCGCCAAAGCAACTAACTCGGCTGGTTCCTTGCCCGTGCGCCGCCGAATTGCCGTCACGGAAACGTATTGTTCTAAAGATCCTTGATTGCCACTTTTACAGGGTGGACCATCGGGTTTCAAAGTAATTAACCCCAGTTCCCCAGCCGCGCCGCGATGCCCGCTAAATAACTCGCCGTCAAGGATAATTGCCCCACCGACACCCGTACCGATAGTCAGTAAAATGAAGTGTTTAAACCTACGTCCAACTCCCAGCCACGCTTCCCCTACACCCGCACAGTTAGCATCGTTAGCAACGACTGTCGGTAAGCCCGTTTTTGCTTCTAACCAATCGGCTAAAGGAATGTTGTACCAGTCGGGAAGATTAATCGCAACTTTCGCAATTCGCCCCGCCGCATCAGCGGGACCAGGAGTTCCGACACCAATCGCCACCGCTTGCCGTTGCGGATCGACTTGAGCGATCGCCTTTACCATGACCAATAATACTGCTGCTGGCGTAGCTGGTTGGGGCGTAGGCACGGTTAGAGACTGCAAGCAAGTCCCATCCGGCAAAAATCGCCCTAACTTAATTGCCGAGCCGCCTAAATCAATACCGATGACTTGTTGGTCATTTGTCATTTGTCATTTGTCATTTGTTGTTAGCTGACAGTTAACTGGTAACTGGTAACTGGTAACTGGTAACTGGTCACTGATTTTTCTGCCAGTTGCGATCGCAATATCTATTTTGTTTATTTTTACCGAGCGATCGCTGTAGAGTTGTGCCATGAGACACTCCTATATTCGGATGCGATTTCAAAGCCGTTACGGGTGCGGCATGAATAATACTCGCAGCGGCAAGCGAAAGCATCAAACCACCAGCAGCAGCAGCAACTAAAGATATCGGATCTTTCATCGTCTTTTTTTACAAACAAGGCTTTTCAAAGATAACCGATGAACGGGGTGTGGGGTGTAGGGTGTAGTGAGTGGTAGGTGAAGAAAGGGTGTAGGGTGTGGGGTGTAGTGAGTGGCGCTTGAAATACTTCTGACTTACGACTTACGACTTCACTACGGTGGTGTTTGACTCCAATTGTCTCTCCGCAAACGGGGGTTGATAAATTCGTTTAAGCCTTCACCCAGTAAAGACAATCCTACAACCATTAATGTCATGCCTAAGCCAGGAAAAAGCGCCGTCCACCATACTCCTGTTGGCAGTGCTTCGAGGGCAAGACGCAGATCGTGACCCCATTCTGGTGTTTCTTCTGGCAGTCCTAACCCTAAAAATCCTAAGCCACCCAGCGTTAAAATGGCATCGGCAGCATTGAGAGTGAATAATACTGGTACGCTCTGCACGACGTTGAAAAAGAGGTATCGAGTTAGAATTCTTCCGGTTGAGGCTCCCATAGCTTGGGCAGCTTCAACAAACAATTCGGTTTTGACGCTAACGGTGTGGTTGCGGACAACGCGGTAATATTGGGGAATATAGGCGATACTGATGGCGATCGCAGCATTTAATATTCCTCTACCGACGACAAAGGCTAGCGTTACCGAAAGCAAAAGTCCTGGTAGCGTGTAGATCGTGTCCATAAAAAATAACAATATGCGATCGAGTCTGCCACCGAGATAGCCACTGACTAAACCTAAAGGTACGCCAATTACCAATCCAAAGGCTGTGGCTAATACCACCACTTGCAACGCCGCTTGAGTGCCGTATAGCGTGCGCGAAAATACGTCATAACCTTGGCGCGTCGTGCCAAATAAATACTTGAGGGAAGGTGGATCGTGAATTGGGTTAATCAGCGACTCTGTAGGGTTTTGAATCCATCCCCAAGCTTGAAATACAGGAGCGAGTATTGCTATGCCTAAAAAAATCAGGGTAATCGCCAAGCCTATCGCTGTTAGTTGTAAGGATAGACTAGGACGACCAGAAAATCGAATCAATCTGGGAAGTTGACGTTTTGCCACACTCATGCAGTTGCCCTACCAGGAGCGATACGCAGACTATTGTTACAGAAAAAGGGAGTAGGGTGTGGACAGTGACCAGTGACCAGTGACTCCTGACCAGTTAGTTATTTTATCTCCTCAGCTGGGCGACTCTCCCTCAGCTCCCGATCGCTCCGCGACTGTCTCTTCTCCCCCTGCTCCCTACTCCCTGCTCCCTGCTCCCTCTTATCACTGGCTACTCAACCAAGTCATCGCCTGTTTCATCCATTCTTCGGGGCTAGCGTTTTTCGGTACGAGGGCGTTTTGACTGACAGCTGTTAGTGCCTGAGAAATTTCGCTGGGGCTGTAGCCGACAGCGAGGAGTGCGGCTTGCACTTCTTCTAAAATATTTGGGGCTAAGGGTATGGCGGCTGTCGTTGTGGCGAGTCCAGCTGTTTGACTCCAACTGACTAATTTGCTTTTCAGTTCTAAACAAATGCGTTCGGCAGTTTTGCCACCCACACCAGGGGTTTGTAGCAGGAGTTGGGTATTGTTGCTGACGATCGCCTGTACCAGATCGGAGATATCAAAAGTATCTAATAAAGCGATCGCCAATGCCGCACCAATCCCGCTAACGCCGATCAACAAGCGAAATAAGTCTCGTTGTACGCTAGAAGCAAAGCCGTACAGTGATGGCTGTTCTTCCCGCACTTGGAGATGGGTAAAGATTTGTGTCTGTTCGCCAGCAGTTAATTCCTGCGATAGTCGGGCGGGAATTTGCATTTCATAGCCGCAAGCGTTCACCTCTAGAATCAGGATGACGCGATTACCACTACTTTTGACAATGCTGGCAACTGTACCCTTGAGATAGCTAATCATCCCAAAAAACCGAAATGACCTAAGCCCTCTAGGATACCACCTGCACAGGGGGCTTGGGCTAAGTAGCGATCGCCACCTGGATTGGCTTCGTGCCATTCTAGTAATTCAGAACTGGCATTACCGACGATAATTCCTTTGGTTTCCCTGGTGGCGAACATGGAAATATCATTACCAGAGTCGCCGCACACGACTGTTTTTTCTGAGGAAACTTGCCAAGTTGAACGTAAAAACTTGACTGCCAAGCCTTTATCACCGCGTAAGGGCAGAATATCTAAATCGGTTCCGGTACTGTAGATTAATTTGACTTCTAAGCCTTGCTGTTTCAAGGTAGAATCCAATTGAGGTAATAGTTCTGCTGCTACAGTTCGAGCTAGGTGAAAGCTGACTTTATAGGGACGCTGTTCAGAATCTGCTTGCAGCGTCAGATCGGCAAAATGAGCGGCGATCGCTAAAATTTTAGCGCGATCCCAGCCTATATCGAGTTGTTCCGACCAAACAGTATAAGGGTTATCAATTCCGTCAAGATAGATTTCCGTCCCCACTGACGCAACCAACGCATCGGGGGAGATCAAATTTTTTTCCTGTTGCAATTCTTGATATAGTATGGGCGATCGCCCTGTTGCGTAGACAATCTTCGTGCCGTGTACGTGGCGATGGTGACTGAGTTTTTGGTTCAGTTCTGATAAGGCGCGATCGTCACCTACGAGGGTGTTATCTAAGTCGGTTACGAACAGAAATTCCACGACTACCTCTTATACCAGCTACTCCATCAAATAGTTTAGGACTAAGTGGCGATCGATGAGATCGAGCAAGTCAAAAGTTAAAAGTCAAAAGTCAAAATAGATATCTTGCTTGCATTCACTCTTCATCCGCGTACCCAATGGTTGCGGCTGCACCAACATCAGCATTCATCTGCGTTTCCATCTGCATTGAAATTCATCTCTAGTAAGCTCAGCCATATTTGCCCCCTTGAGTTAAATATTAGTATTAACTGCATATGTAATTTTTTCTTAGCCCCCTTTTTAAGGGGGTTGGGGGATCTGCCCTCTGCCGTCTTCCGCTATGCTGCTTGAGATTGCCCAAATTCTGATAAGAATCGGAATGCCTTCACGACAGCACTAGCGCATTCTCTGGGTGAGGAATTGTAAAAAGCACGCCATGCAGATGCTTTAAATTCATCGTAACGGTCTGCTTTTTCAGGAAAACGTTCTAACCAGGCTAAACGCACGGCATGACCGATTAATACATCTAAGACGATGTATTCTTCTATTTGTAAATTGGGATTGCGATCGCAAATTGCTGCTAATTCCATGAGCGTTTCAATATTAACTTGTCGATATTCTGGAGCTTCAATTTTATTGAGTAAATGCTCGACTCGCAGGGCAAAATTTTTCTCTCCCGATGTCATTTCTGCTAGAATTAACTCGCTATCCAAACGATTGCGACGTTCTAATTTATCGCCAATAATCACGCCTTTAGAGTGTTTCATTAACCGCCAAACTCGTTGGAAAAAGTCTTGAGGAACGCGGTTCATCGACCCATTCCAGTGTCGCTGCTGTTGCCAACCACTCAAGGGGACAAACCCTTCATCTGTGGTTTCAGGCAGGACTACCCATTCAATATCGCTTTCTGGCTGTTTGACGTGTAGCGATTCTCGTTGACGCAAGACTTGATTCATCCCCTCATAACCAATTAAAACTTGGCGCAGGCGCATTTTCACTTCAAATGGGGATAGTTGCATCAAATGTTCGTAGGCTTCATCTTGAGTTAGCCCTAATTCTTGTCCTAATTCGCTGGTAATTAATAGAATTAAATAACCAACCCGCAATGTCAGTAATCCCTTAAATAAGTGGGGTTCAGTACGAATCAATACCCCTAAATAGTTAAGCATTTCTTGAGTTAAAACGCGATCGCGAATATCTTCACCACAAAACTGGTCGATTTTTTCGCCAATTTCGTGATTGGACGTTGGTTGGGTAATTAAGGAAGCCTCGCTGTAAGACTTACCTACGGCAATTTGTTTTTGCCTGACTAGAATTGATGTCACCTCGTCTGAAAGCGACACGTCTATCATCCGTCGCAGTCCTGCGGCGCGGCGTACAATCGTCCACAAGCACAGATTTCCCGCCTTGGTATAAACTTCATCCAATAAATTGCCAACCGTCACTCGTCCAGTACCAAAACTAGTATCAAAATCTAAGCCGCGCAAGCGATACAATGTCTGCAATAACTCTATTTGTTCGTAGAGATTTTCTGAAGCCCGTAATTGTCCTAACAACAGACTGAGATTGGTTTCGCATTCTAGCTGAAATTCTTGAGTAATCCCTAAAGGTAGGTTTTTTTCGGGGTGAAACGTTAGGTAATAGTTGCGTTGTGCGTTCTTGTTAACTGCTAAGCGCGTAAAATTTAACTCATGCAAGAAATCAATCCGTTCTGTTTTTGCCGTTAGCATCAACTGTTGCAATCGTCCCAGCTTAACGTGAACGCCGTTGCAAACACCGCTTCTGAGTTCTTCCATCAACGGTAATAACGCCTCTTTCTCCGTTTCTAGCATGGTATGGGTTAACATCAGCGTTACCGTCGGTCGTCCTAAATCGCTCCAATGGTGTTTAATATATGCAAGTTCACTTTTGAGTCGTGCGACTAGAAAGTGGTAATCGAGGGTGAGGTAAAATTGTTGGGGATCGAGAAAAGAAGGTAAAAACACCACGGTTTCATCGCGAATCCGAAAGATTCTCGAAGTCGTTAAACTCCGCAAGCGTCTAATTGGTCTTCCTGTCAAACCTAATTTGTCGTTGCGTCCAATTTGGGTGTAGACAGTTGATAGTTCTCCGGCTTGGCGGACTTGAATTGGTTCTACTTGTGATGGTGTTTGGGTTTCAATGCCGTAAACCGCTAGTTTTGCTTGTAAATCTTCATCTTCTGCAAGTAAGGCAATTTGTACCATTGCTTCTTGGCGACGACCGATGTTTAAATGTTTTCCTAAAGGATCGATATCGCCAATTGATACCAGCCCTTCACTCAACATTTGACCGAGAAAATACAGGCTTTGCGCCCAAACTAAGGGGACATTCTCATTTGGTAGACGAGTTTGAGTTTGGGGATTTGCCCTTTCTGCGGCAATGTTTTCCTGCGGGACGTAGTACAACTCTGGCAATAGTTTCACTCCGTCTCGTTCTACGACAATCTTTTCCAAGTATTCCTGGTATGCTTGAACTTGGGGGCGATCGCCTCTAAATATTCCATCTAGTAACAAATAGGTAAAAAATAAGGGCCACTCGCATTCGATATGTTCAAATTGCTTCAGTTCCCACGGTTCGTAATGCAGGCGGTTGGTGTCTTCCAACACCGTTTGATGTCCGTCACGTAAAAATCGCTTGCAACCGTATTTACCTTGGAGTTTAGTAATAATGTCATTGCGGGTGCGTTCTAGCAAGCGTCGATCCTCTACGGCAAAGGCAGGATAACCGATAACGCTTAATACGGCTGCATCAACTTCTTTAGACGCAGATTCCCTCGGTAACAAATTTTCTAACGTAATGCGGGCGCGGGCAATTTCATCGGGTAAAACGTGAATCACCGATGCTTGACTTCCGCCAACTCCAAATAAATCTAGTCCGTTCATGGCTTCTAAGGCGGCTTTTGCCATTCCCACAGAACTAGCATTCAATTCAGCATTACCGTGATTGATTTTGTTTCCCCGTTCCCAAATCCCAAAGTCTGGGGTACGGTAGGTGCGTCCGATGTAATAAACCAAATTTTGCACGAAGTTTACTTCGTCGATGGTGTAGACGATGTGCAACCCCGAAGCCGTCATTTGTGCCAGCATCAATAAAAATAGAGAAGTGGCATCGAGTTGTAGATGTCCCCATTCACCATCGCCGACGACAATATCACCCGTTTGAGTATTGTACTTGGCGTGCAAGGCATCTAGGGCAGCTTGGCTGTGTTTGAAGCTTTCTACTTTAGTGGCTTGGCGCATCATCGCAAATAACAAGCCTCGCATCAGCTTCACAACGCTGTGTTCTAGTTCGTATGTGCGTCCCTTGTCGGGATCGACTTTACGATATGCTAGCGCCAGACCCCAAACCGCTAAAATACTGTAGACGTTATCTCGTACCCAGGCATCGGTATAATCTCCGTGGGCAGTGATGGCAGTACTGGCAGGCAACAAGCCAGAAATCGGATTTTGCCGAGATAAAATAATTGTTTTAATCTGATGGTAATAATAATCCAGTCGCGCTGGTAACTGAGCGGCAGTTTTATACATACTGAAGTTTGACTGTTTCGGGAATCGGGCGGTTGCGTCTTGAAGCTATCAACAGAGAAGCAAAGATAGCTACATTTCATTCTTTAGGAATAGATGAGCCTGAGTAGAAGAACGATAAGCTAATTTAAGATTTTGTTCGTATTCTACTGGAAATCTCACCGTACCACTGAATCGCGTTAGCGAAGCTGAACGAAGTTATCGCCACTATCAAACGAAAGTTTATTGTAATCTTCTTCAAATCCCTATTCTGCGATCGCGCATCTTTACCAAATCTTTAACGACTCTAAGCTACAACATTATCAGTATTTTTGCTGAATACGTAACTTAGTATTGTCTTTTATTATACCGTTGGCTTTACCGGATCAACATGCAGGTAATCGATATGGCACTTTTATACAATCAACAACAATCTCCTCTGGTAAAAATTGTCTACAGCAAAGTTACGATTGACGGCAAAGTTGAACTAGTCCCGCTGCAACTATATGCAGATGGTTCCTTGCGTCGCAGTCAATAGAAAATCATCTCAATGTTGTGAGTGAATTCAAAGAAGGCGAGCATCGGCTTTCTAATATTCAGGAATTAATTATACAAACATAAATCTTCCTCTAGAAGTAGGTACGAACAGTCTGAATCTAGTAGCTGACTGTCTACTTATGTATTAAAAAATACTAAAAAGCCTGACTTCGAGAATGACATAACAAACTATATTTTTGCTGTTGAATAATAATTGCTTTACTTTATCTTTAAAATTATAGAGGTAGCATCAAGCTTTCATGGGCTTGTAGGAAAAAACACTTGGAATTCGTGTAGGGACTGGTGGCGACGCATCTACAGGACATCAGGGAGGAAGTCACCAATGGCTAGAGTGGCATTGCTGATCGGCGTAAGCGATTACGGACCTGGTTTTAACTGGCTACCTGGGGTCGGAAAGGATTTGGTAGCAATGCAACGGGTCTTACAGCATCCAGAAATGGGTGGTTTTACAGAGGTAGAAGTCCTCAAAAATCCCGATCCGCTGACAATGCAAGTCGCGATCGCAACTTTATTTAACGCCCAGACACGCCAGCCGGATGACTTAGTATTGTTATATTTCTCCGGTCATTACGTCAGCGATCGCTATGGCAGATTTTACTTTCCCACTCGCTTAACTTGTAAAAATCCAAACGGAGAACTGGTTGCCCCAACTGCAATTCCAGCCCATCTAGTCAAAAATATCATGAATGACAGTCCGGCAGAGCAACAGGTGGTCATTCTCGATTGTTGCGCTGACAATTCTATTGTTGTAGATGAATGGACGCAAAATCCCATGATGGGCAATCTCCAACAGCAGTTAGGAGGAATAGGTAGGGTAATATTGACGGCTGGAAATACAGCAACAGAATGTTCTCATAAGGGATTTGAACTCTCAACATATACTCATTACTTAGTAGAAGGAATTGAAACTGGCGCAGCAGATTTAGATCGCGATCGCGCAATTTCTGTAGCAGAGATGCATCAGTATATTAGGAGAAGACTAGGAGAAACTTCGACAAATTTAGCACCAAATATACACGCATTTGACGATCCGCAGCAGATTTGTTTAGCTAAAGCGACCATTAGAAGAACAGCACTTTGGTGGTTGGAAAATGCAACGCTCAATACAGCGATCGTAGCTCATAGTAAAGGTACAGACGATCGAGTTACAGATTGGGAGGCAGACCGTCAGAGTACGGTAGCAGTTTTAACTAGCGAAATGCAGCAAAAAACGGTAGAAGACGATCTCGTTCAACGCCAACCAAAATCTTGGTTGGGGGCAGTTACACTGACAGTTTTGGCAATATTAGGGATAGCTTATGGTGCAACTCGCTGGCAAGATTTGCGCCAGCTATCCATGAGCGAAACTATTGCCGCAGACACGACATATAATCACCAAGTACCGACGGTACTCGAACATGTTAATACTGTTTGGTCGCTGGCTTTTAGTCCTGACAGTCAAATTTTAGCTAGCTGTGGTAACGATCGCGCAATTAAGTTGTGGAGTTTAAAAACTGGAGAATTAATTCGGACAATTCCTGATGCTCATGCAGGCGCAATTTGGTCGGTAGCGATCGATCCTGGCGGAGATAAATTAATTAGCGGTAGTAGCGATCGCACGATTAAAGTTTGGAATTTGCAAACCGGGGAACCGATCCGTACCTTGCGGGGACATACAGATGCAGTTCGTGCTGTGGCTGTGAGTCCCGATGACAAACATATTGTCAGCGGTAGTAGCGATCGCACGATTAAAGTTTGGGATTTAAGTACGGGAGTTTTACTGCGAACTTTGAGCGGACATACAAGTGCAGTTCGTGCCGTAGCAATTAGTCCTAATGGTTACACGATCGTCAGTGGTGGTGCAGACAATTTAGTCAGAGTTTGGAATTTAAACACGGGACAATTACTCAGCACGCTACAAGGGCATACTAGTCGAGTCATTGCGATCGCCATGAGTCCCGATGGAAATATAGTTGCAAGTGGTGGAAATGACAACACAATTAGACTGTGGAATTTACAAACTGGAGATTTATTACATACTTTGAAAGGGCATTCAGACCACATTAATTCTCTGGCTTTTCGAGCGGACGGACAAGTACTAATTAGCGGTGCAGAAGACCATTCCATCAAATTATGGAATCCACGATCGGGCGAGCTGCTCAATACTTTAAGCAAGCACGATGAAGATGTTTATGCAGTAGCTGTAAGTCCCGATGGTAAAACTCTTGCTAGCGCAGATAAAGCAGGGGAAATTAAACTGGGACAGTGAACGTTTATCAGTACAACTAGCCACTAGCCACTGATAACTAATCTACCTATAACCGGGATCTTCTTCTTCTAGGCTGGCTCCACCTGGGCGCGAATTAACTGGAGGCAAACTATTAGCAGGTGGAGATGTATTGCTTGATGGTTTTACCGTAGGCGGGGTAGGAATGGGAACTGGAGGAGTGGAGATTGAAGGAGTAGAGGAGGTTGGGGGAGTAGAGCGACGGAAAGTCGGCGCGTTAGGCGTAGGTGAAGAGGGCTGCTGTTCGACTTCTATTAAACCAAGCAGTACACCAGAACTCGTAAAATATTGGCTCCAGTCTTGAATGTGAGGTTGCTTTTGCCAGTCAAAGCGAGAAACTTTGGCAAACAATAGAGGTGCTTCTTGTCCGTTACGTTCGCCAAAAATGCGGACGGACATTTCGCGCAACTTGGAGTTTTCTTGAAATCCTAGTCGGGTCAAGTTTGCGGCGATGATTTCCGCTTGTTGTATTAGCTCGGCAAAAGATTGGGGACGAGTGATGTTGACGGTAAAATCAACTTGCTTGGACTGAGTACTTTGCAGGGTCTGGGAATTGGGCATAAAGTCTACAATCTTTACTGGATTGGCTGTTACAGGAGAGATTGCGATCGCCCAACTACCTAAAATAAATACCGTACCCAAAATTTTGCTATGACTCATAGCTACAGCCTGATGTATACAAATTCGCTTTAACGCTACTTGAGTTACTCTACCGCTTAATTGCTCCCCAATTGTGTAGATGCACGCAAGATGTTGAATTCCGAATTTTAAATTCCGAATTCTTAATGTTTGGGATAAACGGCGACGGCTTCAATTTCAATTAACCAACCAGGATCGACCAAACCAGCCACAGCTAGGGTAGAACGGGCTGTTTTGACTGGGTTTTCTGGATTGTTGAAAAATTGAGCGTAAGCATCAAACCATCCCTGGTAATCGACTTGATTATCCATTGCGGGATCTGCCACTAGGTAAACGCGCAGATAGACCACATCAGATAATTTCAGGTTCACATCTGCCAACAAAGCTTGAATTCGTTCTAGAATACCGATCGCCTGAGTTTTCGTATCGCCATAGCGATCGCGCGTCCGCAGTGGAGCATCGGGATTAATGACTGGTGGGACTGTGCCACTCGTCCAATAGTAAGCTTGGTCTTCCGGTACGGCGACGGCTGAAGCAATTGAAGATGTTGGCGTACCGTAAAAAACGACTTTTTCTGGTGAAGTTGGTTTGGCTACAGCTTGAAGATGAATCCCAAATATTTGCAGACCAATTAAGCTAGCACAAACAATTGCTAATAACCAAACACTAACCTTTCCAAGTTGAAATTGATTGATGAAGCGTTTCATAGTTAATTTTTGGGTAATTTTTGGGTAACGATCGAAAATCAAAAGTCAAGCATTTGTAGGGGCGGGTTTAGCCAAAAATTCATGCCCAAAGCCATAAATCTAGGTTCAAAACCCGCCTACGGGAGTTTCTGAGGAGCGGGTTTAGCCAAAAATTCATGCCCAAAGCCATAAATCTAGGTTCAAAACCCGCCCGTACGGGAGTTTCTGAGGAGCGGGTTTTAGCCAAAAATTCATGCCCAAAGCCATAAATCTAGGTTCAAAACCCGCCCGTACGGGAGATAGGAGAATGTCAATAAAATCCCGATTGCGCACCAATGACAAATGACGCTCATAGAGCCACAATCTGTTTTGAGACGAGACGAGCAGATTCAAAAGCACCAGCCATCCAACCTGTCAGATAACTGAGATGTTCGCCGCACAGATAGATGTTAGCGTCTGGTTGATTCAGTCGTGGATAGTATGTTGTTCTGACATCAGTGGTGTACTCCGCCCATCCACCTTTGCTATAAGGCACTGTTGACCAGAACACCGAAAAGCCATTCTCAAAACAATACGGTTCATTTAAGGCTACGCTGTGCTGAGGATAAAGAAAATAGGAGGATTGGTTCGGGAGGGGTGGCTCGATGTCTTGGCTTTTTGAGCGAAACTTGGATACAGGTTTTTACAACTCTGGGATTGGTACGAGAAACTCGTTCAGGTAACAGAGTGTCTAAAATCTCTACAGTTAACCAACTTAAAAAAGGGGAGTTCTTGTGATTGCAAGCGTTGAAATTTCGGGATAGCACGACGAATAACTCGCAATGTCCCAGTGAAACTCAGACGCAAAGGAGTGATACCCGCGCTCTTTGCAGCTTGAAACATCAATAACCGCACAGCCCAGTGTCCTAACAACCACCCGTAAACTTCCTGCACAACTTCACGCGGTTTTGAGAGCGAATATGAGTTTTTCGTCCTGATAAATGTACTTTGAGTTCATCAATAGTATTTTCTACTTCCCAGCGTTGATGATATTCAATCGCCAGTAGTTGAGCCGGAAATTTCTCCAATTCCAATAAGCTGGTAATTAAGCGATATCTTAGTTGTTCCTCTGGGTTGTCGGTATTACCAATTGTGTATTCAATCACTCGGACTTGTATGGGCTGGCAAGCTTTTGAGCGGAATTTAGCAGGTGGATAAATCCAACTCAGATAAGAACCATCCGCCAGTGGTTCTTCGCACAAAAACTTGACATTTGCGGGAATTCTTCCTAAATAATCGCTACCAGTTGTGACAGTTGCTTGCACCATTGCATAAGAATGTAACCCTCTGTCCCACATCAACAACATCCCTGAACTCACGGAGCGTAATAATCTTAATGCCCGCACTCGTTCTCCTATTCGATATGGACACATCAATGCATCAAAGATTAAATGTGTTCCTGCTTCTACCAAAATGACTAATCGCAGTTTGGGAAATGCGGCTTGTGTGCCAGGACGGCTGCTCGGACGACCAAAAACTCTCGCATTTTCATCGCTGTCTGGCAGATCGAAGCAAGTCCGATCAATTACCACAATTCGCAATCCATTGAGAAATGCTCCTTTGGTATCGGTGCTAGCCATTGGTCGCACCAGTTGATGGAACAATTGACTCATCACCCTTGGACTTAATCGTTGTCGGGCTTGCGTTATTGCTGATTTACAAGGAACTCGCCAGTATTTCCCCACTTTCACCCATGCTTCGCTCAGCCCATCAATTAAGTTTT
The DNA here is from genome assembly GCF_032860985.1 of Chroococcidiopsis sp. SAG 2025. Taxonomy (GTDB): domain Bacteria; phylum Cyanobacteriota; class Cyanobacteriia; order Cyanobacteriales; family Chroococcidiopsidaceae; genus Chroococcidiopsis. The sequence goes on along the minus strand of NZ_JAOCNC010000001.1, from coordinate 6,286,593 downwards.
TCAGCACTCTCATCGAATCTCGTGACCACAGACTCATCGCAATTACCAAACAAATTACCAATTGTGCTGGTAACGAGCGTTTACGTTGTTCACAAACTTTAGTTTTAGCGATCGCTTGCTCGATCTCCGTGGATGGGATGGCTGCCTCTATCGCTTTGAACACATCACTACTTTGTATTGTAGGAGACAACAATGAGAAATCCTTCAGATGCACTACACTCACTTTCCATTCTTGGGAACAATGCTTAATTTACAACACTTTGAGCCTTAACTGAACCGTAGTGGTTCTCAAAATGGTTGTTGTATTGCGGGTGAATCTTACTGCCTTGTTCCAATGCTAAGGCTACGCGGTCTGTGGGGGCGAGGGTTCCTACTTTCTCTGCTGTTGAACCAAAATTGTAGTAGCCCAAGACTACGCCTTTTTGAGACAGATAACCTGTTGAGGGATACCAGATCTGAGTGATGTCCTGGTCAGTTTGAGTGATACCACCAAAGATGTCTTCGTCATCTTCCCAGAAACGGCGGTTGAACTGTAACGCACTTTTCCCCGTAACGGCATATTCCACGCTGGCGATCGCTTCTTTCATGTCGGGAGCCAAATCAGAGGGAATATCTTTCAGTACTGATAGAGGAATATTACAGATGCAGTAGTCGGCTGTTTCTTGCTTGACATTACCCGATTTGTCTTTGTACAAAATTTGCACGCCATCGGGAGTCTTGCGAATTTCTGTCACCACTGCACCGTAAGTAATGAATCGTCCCACTTGCTTTTCAAAAGCTTTGGCGATCGCATCCATTCCGCCTATCGGTTCAAACATGGTCATTTGCTGGTTGAAGCCAAATTCAGCAGCTTCGTTCCCAGCAAATCCTAATTCCAATAACGCACTCAGGTCGTAAGGATCGTCAACGACTCCAGGTGCATCACCCGCTCCTTGATATGTCGAGTATCCCCGTCGGCTGGAACCTTTGTAAAACAAGTCTGGGTTTAAACCACCGTAGGTACGGAGAAATTCAATCATTTTCTCCTTGTCTTCTACCGTCAGAGGTGCATCTACGGCATCTTTGCTAATCGCCTTCGCTAAGAGTTCGGAAATGTATCCCCGCATATCGGCGATCGCTTCGCGAGCGTGAACCTTGCGACCGGATAACGAACCTGCATTTTCACGGTAAATATATTGCTGGCGGCTGAGGTTGACTATGACTTCTAACGGAACGCCTAGTTCTTTGCAATAGTCGATCGTGACGTGATAATAGGGAATCCGAGCGGGACCGGGGTTGAAGTACAGTCCGCGATCGAATCCGATCGTCTGCGTCTGACCTAAAGTATCGGTGAATTTATCTCCAGTGCGAACTGTCCAGCAACGACCCCCTGAACGTTCTCTGGCTTCTAAAATTTTGCATTGGTAGCCGACTTTGCTCAATTCATAAGCACACGTCATGCCAGCCAAACCAGCACCGAGAATGATAATACTTTTACTACCTCCTCGACGTTGAAGTTGAAACGGTGATTTTTGTGCTGTTGCTGGTTTTTCGATCAAATCCAAAGCCTGCATGACTGCATAGGTCGTCCCAGCAGACGCAGCAAGCCTCGTGATAAAGTCTCTTCTTCTCACGTCCAATCCTCAATTATTTGGCTGCACAAAAAATGGCAAAAAGATGCAGTTTATACATCATTTGCGCTGCAAAACTGTATGAGAGCGAGTAAATACTGGTTGCAGCGTAATTTTTGCGACATGACTCAAAATATGGCGAATAACAGCCGAAGAGTGTATTTACAATAACAGTTCGATTTGTAATAATAATGAGTTTTGTAACTACTGCTTTGCATAAAAATGAGTTTTGTAACTATCGGCGATCGCTGTATTTTTAGTTACTGATTATTCAGCAATTCTGCTGTCTGCTGCGGTTGAACTAGAGTATTGGCACACAAAATTCCCGAAGCGGCGACAGCAGGTACGCCAATCCCAGGCATGGTACTATCACCAACGCGATATAATCCAGAAATCGGAGTGTGAGTACTGGGAAACATACCTTGACCAGCCGCGATCGCAGCTCCATAAGTTCCCTGGTAACGTCGTAAATAATGAGCGTGAGTTAGCGGTGTACCGATCAGTTCTAAGACAATTCTTTGTCTAATATCTGGAATAACTCTTTCTAAAGCGCGATATAGAGATTGAGATCGCTCTTTTTTCCGTTCCTGATAGCCGTTATCTCGCTGCCAATGTTCGTGCGGTTCCAAAGTATAAGCATGAACCACATGATGTCCTGGGGGTGCAAGACTTGCATCCCATACTGTAGGAATGGAGATCATGCAGGTGTTACCAGGAGTCGTAATATCTTGTTCTGCATCGTGGACGACAACATGATGTCCGGTTAATTTGTCCAATCCCTCAGCTTGAATCCCCAAATGCAGGTGCATGAAACTATCTACAGCTGGCGTAGCTAACGCTGTTTGCCGATAGGATGCGGGTAAATCTTCTGGCTGTAATAATTTGCCGTAGGTATCCCAAATCGAAGCGTTGGAAATAACAATTGGTGCATTGAGGATTTCCCCCCGCCGCAAGCGCACGCCCTTAACTCTGCCAGACTCTACTAAAATTTGCTCGACATGACAACCCAAACGCAACTCGCCACCCCAGCGTTTCAACCCGCGAACTAAAGCATCGACGATCGCCCCACTACCCCCAATTGGATACTCTACCCCAGCACGAGAGCGTTCGCCTAACATAAAAGCAACTTCTGGGGTGATCGTGCCATGTGCTTTTAACCCCGATAGTAGGAAACATTCTAAGTCAATCAGTCGCCTCACCCAGCGATCGCCCACTTCTCGATCCATGACTTGTCCCACCGAGCTTTGGACTAAACCCAAATGGGGTAACATTTTGGCTAATGAGGGCAAGCAACGCCCCATAAGAACGGGTATCAGTTGCCAATCAGCTCGTAATAATATTGTGGGAATGCCCTGTAAAGTGTCGTACAAGGGTAGCAAGCGCTGAATAAATCGCTCTAATTCTTTCGATCCTTGAGGGGTAAATTGCCTTACTGCTTCTAGGTAGCGTTCCTGTTGGCTGTAAACAGGTAAAGTTCCTTCGGGAAAATGGTAGTGTCCCAAAGGATCGTAAGGTATGGCTGGGAGAGTTTCTTCTAAAACATTCAAGACTTGACGCAGGGGGTTGCGGCTGTGGGAGTCGTTTAAACCGCAGTAGAAGGAGGGACCGGAATCGAAATGAAATCCCTGGCGAGAGAAACTATGGGCTGCACCCCCGGCTATGGTATGACTTTCACAGACAGTGACTCTTTTGCCATATCGAGATAATAAAGCAGCGGCAGTCAAGCCGCCGATTCCACTACCGATGACAATGACATCTATATTGCGATCGTTCATTTGTTAATTTTTCTTGTTGGTGCTACTAGATTTTAGGCGTTGTACGGAAGTATTTTTTTGTGTCACGCAAAGACGCAAAGAAGGACGCTAAACGATTGGCTTTTGCAGAAATTCTATTGCGATGAAGCTATATGGATGAGTATCCAGACTCGCCATGAACTTAAGCTCATGGCTGATAGCTGAAGTTCACTAAAGTAGACTAGCAGACAGACTTTAACCCATTTCAATGGGTTTTTGCTATCAGCCTGTGAATTGTATTCGCAGGCGGGTATTGCAGCAGATGCAAGATTTCAGCTTTGGTCATATAAACGCTCTACAGAACACCATATTCTAGCAAAAAATAGTTTTGTGAATATGAACTTTATTCGGAGTGAGTTTATGGAAAATCGAAAATTAGAGTTTGAAATTGATAGAAAAAACTTAGAATTTGAAATCAATAGAATAAAACAAGAATCATTATTTGTATACGATTTATTAATCAGACGCTACGAGATTTTATTCGATATCTTACCCACAAAACACACTCGAAGAAATATTAGTTTCCCCAAGCGGTTATTAAAAGTTACTGAGTTTTTATTCTCTTCAGCCTGTATTATCTTGAGATTTATAATAGGTGGCACATACTTGGAAAAAATACTTCTAGTTATTTTTTTGATTGGAATGTTAATGATACCACTATTCAACTATTACAGAATTAACGAACTATGCATAGTATTATATGCATTTATTCTTGTAATTGTGTCGGCTCTCTTTTGGTTTCTTAAATATTATAGAGTTTTTAAAAAGAAGACACATAGAGAAGAGAAATTAGAACTTGTTGGTAGATTCTTAATAAGAAATAAGCAGAGAGCCACAGATGATTTAGCAGTAGTTCATGAATTATGCTCGATCGCTCATATTTCAACTTTAGATTTCGTTTTAGCAGAAATAAAAAATTTAATAGACGAACAACAAGCACGAGCCGAGGTTTATATTTCATTTTTGCCAATATTATCTCTATTTTCCGTTGCTATAGTATTTAAAATGCTAGGTATAAGTGACTTACAAGCTTTTATCAGTACTCTATTTTTGGTGCAGTTGCAGGAGTTCCAGGGTTTATAGTTCTGGTTAACCACATGAATAACTTTACTACAAAACGGGAAATACAACGTGGAATTATTTTTGCACTAAAGCGAAGTGCATTTTTATTAGAACAAGCGAAGAGTATTCTAGAAAATATTAAAGAATAAATAAATTTGCTTAGTCTGCTGAGAATATTATTAACAAAAGTTTACAAATAGAAGTGTGGTAAAGCTCTCCTGCTGCTTCAGTTGCAAAATGGTATAACAAAGAGCGCGCTGACCTAGACAAATAGCCAGGTACACTTGAACTGCAATAAAAGTTTGAATAAAAATAAGCCAAAATAGATCGAAGAATAGCAAAACTCTAAAACTGTTGCGAATGAGGTAATGGACTAAACTGTGTAAATACAACCGAACAGTGAAACTAGCCGCTATAACTTCACAATCTGCTGATGGCTGAGCCAATAATCGAACTTAAGGGTGTAAGTAAATCATTTGGTAGCAACCTGGTTTTAGATCGAGTCGATCTGACGATCTATAAGGGAGAAGCTTTAGCCATTATCGGTCCTTCCGGTACGGGAAAATCGACAATTCTCCGGTTGTTGGCGGGATTACTAGCTCCTGACGAGGGAGAAATTTACGTCAAAGGACAGATGCGAGAAGGCTTAATTGAAGATAAAGCAGACCCAATCGGGATTGGGATGGTGTTTCAACAAGCGGCTTTGTTTGACTCGCTGACGGTAGAAGAAAATGTCGGCTTTTTCTTATACCAACACAGCCGCCTATCGCGCCAGCGGATTCGAGAATTAGTCAACCGTAGCTTAGAGATGGTGGGTTTACCAGGAATAGGCGATCGCTATCCGGCAGAGTTATCGGGAGGGATGCGTAAGCGGGTGAGTTTTGCCCGCGCGATTATTTCTAACCCCGACAACCCCAAAGCTCGATCGGAAGTTTTACTTTATGACGAACCGACGGCGGGACTCGATCCAATTGCTTCGACTGTGATTGAAGACTTGATTCGTCAGTTGCAATGCTTGACAGGAGTTTGTAACACCTACGCGATCGTCACCCATCAAGACAGTACCATCCGCCGTACAGCCGATCGCATTATTTTTCTCTATCAAGGTAAATTTCAGTGGGAGGGAACGGTAGACGATGTTAACAAAACGGATCATCCAATGGTGCGGCAGTTTTTCAGTGGCAAAGTCGAAGGACCAATTCAGGTAATTGGTTAGCAGGGGTGCAATACAATGCGCCTGAATCAGTGAATCGAGGAGAAAACGATGCGATCGCGTGCAGTTAGAGAAGGTTCGGTGGGTTTATTGTTATTGCTAGGAATGGGAATATTTATTGCCATCTTTCTATGGATTAGAGGCTTAACTGTAGGTGAGAGAAGCTACAGTTTTACAGTTGAATTTCCTAGAGTCAACGGTTTACTAGAAGGAGCAGCGGTAAGATATCGGGGGGTAACAGTCGGTAGGATTGCCAGTATTCGTCCGCGAGTTAATGGTGTAGAAGTGAGTGTAGAGGTTTCTCCAGCCAACGTTGTGATTGCCCGCGATGCAATCATCGAAGCTAACCAGTCGGGATTTTTAGGTGAAGTGAGCGTCGATATTACCCCACAAAAAGAAGTCCCAACAGAACAAGTTACTGCTAGAGCGCTCGATCCTAAATGCGATCGCGCTTTGATTGTCTGCAACGGTTCTCGTCTCACTGGTGAAATTGGCGTTAGCACTGACGAATTAATTCGCTTTACTACCCGCTTTGCTAGCGTCTACAGCAATCCAGAACTCTATGAAAATATTAATGCGGCGATCGAAAACACTTCAATTGTCGCCGCCGATGTGTCTCGACTGACTCGCGAACTTACGACATTAACCAAATCGACACGACAGCAGCTAGACAACCTTGCAGTTACAGCCGATCGAATTACAGCCACGACAAATAAAACCGCCAGCCAATTTGGAGCCACAGCCAACCAAGTTCGATTGACAGCAGAACAAGCAAACGATTTAATTGCGAATCTCAATCGTCTCGTCACTGAAAATCGCACTTCCCTCGTCGCTACTTTAGACAATCTCACCCAAACAAGCAAACAACTCCGTTCTAGCGTCGAAACTCTCACACCCACCGTTAACCGCGTTACCCAAGGACAGCTGATAGAAAATTTAGAAACTCTCACAGCCAATGCTGCTGAAGCTTCAACTAATTTACGCGATGCTTCTAAAGCGCTAAATAGTCCTAGTAATGTCTTGGCACTACAACAAACCTTAGATTCGGCGCGGGTAACATTTCAAAACGCCCAGAAAATTACCTCCGACTTGGACGAACTCACGGGAGATCCTTCATTTCGGGACAGCATTCGCGAACTGATCGAAGGCTTGAGTGGTTTAGTCTCTTCTACACAGCAGGTAGAACAGCAAGTTCAAGTCGCTAATACGCTCGATAGCGTGAGGGAGTCGGCAGTCGTTGGGGGACAAGGGGAACAAGGGAGACAAGGAAGTTTTGCCCTCGCTCCTCACTCCTCGCTCCTCACCCCTCGTTCAGAGACTCCCCAATGGTTGTTGCAACTGAAGGAAAGCGTAAAGCAAGATCGATAAAGGCAATATGTCAATATGAATTTGTAGAGACGTTACGTGTAACATCTCTACAAATTCTAATTAGCTCCAATCTTCTGCGTCTCTAACTGCATTTTGGTAAATGGAGCTAGTAGCATGAATTTGACGGGTTTTTTCGTATAAACTATTTTCCGTTAAATTCCATCTCTGCATGACTGCGTCTAGGTCTGATTGGATGTCTCTAGCTCCAGGGAAGCCGCGATAACGAATTCGCAGTCGTGCTAGTTCTGCCAAATTGTAATCGCTGACGGGATCGGTTTGCAGGCGATCGACGATCGCGCGATCGCGTCTGTACAAAGGATGTTGTTGGTCTTTGGTTTCTAAATTGGCACTCATAGAATAGACGCAATGTTTACGGGCTGTATTCCACCTCCAGCTATGATATTCGGAAAATGGTGGGTATTAACTGCGTGCATCGCTTGAATTCCCAGGTTGGCACGGTTCAACAGATCTGCTTCTGTCCCGATAACTCGACCGCTACTGTCGAGAATCGAGTGGTTGAAGTTAAAGCCATTTAAATTGAACGCTACACTACAAATTCCCGCAGTGGCAAACCAGATTCCTACTGTAGGCAAGGCAGCTAGGAGAAAGTGAAAAGCGCGATGATTTCTACTAGCAAGCCAAGGAACTAAAAGCCGTCCTAGAAAACCATAGTGTCCTGCCAAGTAGTGATAAGTCATCTGCGACTGACCTAATTTATATCCCGCATTGACAGATTCATGCTCCTGAGTTTGGCGGATGAGGGTAGAAGTTACCAGAGAACCGTGCAAAGCACTCAAAAGCGCCCCACCAAAAACTCCCGCTACCCCTAACATGTGGAAAGGATGCATGAGAATGTTGTGGTCTGCTTGGACTGCCAACATAAAATTGAACGTGCCAGCAATTCCCAAAGGAAGTCCATCGGCAAAGCTACCCTGACCGATGGGATAGACCAGCAATACTGCTGTGGCTGCGGCGGCTGGCGCAGAGAAAGCTACAGCAGTCCAGGGACGCATACCCAAGCGATAGCTCACTTCCCAGAGTCGTCCCAAGTAACACCATATGCCGATGAGAAAGTGGAGTACGATTAGTTGATAAGGACCGCCATTGTAAAGCCATTCATCCATAGATGCGGCTTCCCAGATCGGGTAAAAATGCAGCGCGATCGCCGCTGAAGTTGGTATGACTGCGGCTGTAATCAAATTATTGCCACCCATCAGCGAACCGATGACAGGCTCTCTGATCCCATCTAAATCGACAGATGGGGCGATCGCAAAAGCAAGCATAAAACAAATGCTAGCCGTCAGTAAGGTGGGAATCATCAGTACGCCAAACCAACTAATATAAATTCGATTGTCAGTACTTGTTACCCACTCGCAAAATCGATTCCATACTTTGGCAATTTTTAGTTCCGGTCGCCGTTGAACAATAGTGTTCATAACGTCCTCCTAGCAAAAATCTATCTGAAGCGATAGATGCTATCCTCTGCCGCTGTTGACTGATTTAGATTCCTTGCGCCTTAAGAAATACTGATGCTGTAGTGCGATCGACTTTCTACACGCGATTGCTGTTTTGGCATCCGAGCAAATTGATTTTCAAGACCGTACAACTTTCTGAGTCAATTTTAGAAAAAATTTGCTGGCTGTTAGAATTTTAGTTAAATATCTTTAAACGGCTGTCAGAAAGGCAAAAAATAAATAGAGCTGTAAATAGACGCAGATCGTGACTGAACCAAAACCAGGGACGCTATACGTAGTTGGAACGCCAATCGGTAATTTAGAAGATATCAGCTTTCGGGCAGTGCGGATCTTGCAGTCGGTAGATGCGATCGCGGCGGAGGATACTCGCCATACGGGGAAGTTATTGCACCATTTTCAAATTAAAACACCACAACTGAGTTATCACGAACACAACCGTAACAGCCGCATTCCCGAAATTATCGATCGGTTACAGCAGGGTAAAGCGATCGCTTTAGTAACAGATGCCGGAATGCCGGGAATTTCCGATCCTGGGTATGAGTTAGTTCAAGCTTGCGTCGAGGCAGAGATAACCGTTGTCCCGATTCCTGGTGCGAGTGCTGTAATTGCGGCTTTGAGTGCGGCGGGTTTACCTACGGATCGGTTTGTGTTTGAGGGTTTTTTGCCAGCTAAGGGCAAACCCAGACGCGATCGCCTAGAGTTTTTGCAGACAGAATCCCGCACGATAATTTTCTACGAAGCTCCGCATCGCTTGCGTCAAACTTTACAAGATTTAGCTACGGTATTTGGGGCAGAAAGACAAATTGTGCTGGCGCGAGAACTGACGAAATTGCACGAAGAGTTTTGGCGGGGGCAAATTGAAGGGGCGATCGCCCATTATCAACAAAAAGAACCCCAAGGAGAATATACCCTAGTTGTAGCAGGCATGGAATGGGTGAAACCCCAGCTCTCGGAAGTAGAAATTCAGGCAGAATTGCAAAAATTGATTTTAGCGGGAGTATCGCGATCGCAGGCTAGCCGTCAGTTGGCAAAGGCGACTTCTCTATCGCGCCAGGAAATCTATCAATTGGCTTTAGCAATTCCGAATTTGCCCCTGTCTGCATCACCGACACCAGACATCCAGAATGAATAAAGCCGCATCAAATATCGCACCTGCCTGTAGCTAGCTGGAACTATTAGTCTAAACTAATCCTATGAGCGCCCTCAAGCGCCAATGCCGTTGCGCGAATATTTGCGCCAAGCGATCCTTTCCTTGCCCCCTTTTTCAAGAGGGTTGGGGGGATCGGTGTCGCAAAATCGAAACGATCTGTAGTCTCAAGTGTGAGGGGTTTGAAAGATTTATGATGTCCGTTTTCGCTGCCGCTGTGACATGCACGGCATGGATAGTTGGATCTGTCCTCTGGGTAGAACTCGTGCGGGATGCGTATCACGTCTTATCGCATCGAGTGCCATTTTTATATCGGCAGCACGTCTGGCATCATCGCGTCTTTCGCCGAGACTTGACTTTTGCGAGTGCCGACATTTATTGCAAAGCACAGTGGCATAATGACTTGCCGGAATGCTTGGTGATGCTACTGCTTTCCTTCGGTGCGTGGTATCTCTGCTACTGGCAAACACCCACCTATCAGTGGGCAGCCTTGGCGGGAACTGCCTATACAATGATGTTTTTAGTGAGTTGTATCGCCCGTGGTAGTGGTAGCGAATGGGCAAGGGAAGCTACAGATTTAACTCATATGCCTGGTGCGTTTACTTCCCCTCCCGCACGCTGGTTTGTGAATCGCACCTATCACTGGCGACATCACTTTGATGATGACGATGCCTATTTTTGCGGTACTTTTACTTTGGTGGATAAGCTTATGGGTACAGCATTGGCACTGAAAGGAAAAACAATTGCAGTAACTGGTGCGTCGGGAACGTTGGGGCGATCGCTATTATTACACCTCCACCAAGCAGGGGCAAAAGTCATTGCCCTGAGTTCTCAATCCGAACCCGTGACGCTAAGCGTTGACGGTAAAACACTAGCAGTTAAAACTGTATCGTGGCAGGTAGGGCAAGAAGCTGAATTATCCCAGTTGTTAGAAAAAGTTGATATTTTAATCCTCAATCATGGCATTAACGTGCATGGCGAAAGAACGCCAGATGCGATCGCCAAATCCTATGAGGTTAACACTTTCTCCTCTTGGCGGCTGATGGAAATATTTCTCGCCACAGTCCGTACTAACGAAGATATTGCCACAAAAGAAGTATGGGTAAACACATCGGAAGCCGAAGTTAGTCCTGCTGTTAGCCCCTTATACGAGCTTTCCAAACGAACTTTAGGCGATTTAATCACTTTACGGCGGTTAGATGCTCCTTGTGTCATCCGCAAGTTGATTTTGGGTCCATTCAAAAGTAACTTAAATCCAATTGGAGTCATGAATAGCGATCGCGTCGCGAAACAAATTATCGCCCTAGCTAAGCGCGATGTCCGTAATATTATCGTGACAATCAACCCTTTGACTTACATCTTATTCCCGTTAAAAGAATTTTTTGTTTCGCTCTATTTCCGGTTGTTTAGTCGTTCTGGGAATTTATCGCTATCAGGCGATCGCTCTGAATTAGCTAAATTTAAGGTGGGCATCAAAGGGTAGATTGGAAAATTATCAACATGAATACTCAAACCACCCAGTTACCAATTCCCTCTCACTTTGCACCAGAGAAAGTTGGCGAAGTCTGGCGCGTCCCTTACCAACAACGGGCAGCAGCGGCGCGAGAGTGGGCAAAAAAATATCAAATTACACCAGCATCAGCAGATAAAACTCAAGTTTGTTTGCTACTAATTGACGTACAAAATACTTTTTGTATTCCCAGTTTTGAATTATTTGTGGGTGGGCAATCCGGTACTGGGGCAGTCGAAGATAATCGGAGACTTTGTGAATTTATTTATCGTAATTTAGGGGTAATTAGCGCGATCGCACCGACTCTAGATACTCACACAGCAATGCAGATTTTTCATCCAATCTTTTGGATTAGCCAAGATGGAGAACATCCAACGCCATCTGCAACAAATATTACGCCTACAGATATCGAACAAGGGATTTGGCAAGTCAATCCTGCTGTAGCTCATAGTTTGAAATTAGACTATAGTACGCTACAGAAACATGCTCTGCATTACGTCACCCAACTCAGTCAACATGGCAAATATCCCCTCACTGTTTGGTCTTATCATTCCATGTTAGGTGGCATCGGTCATGCTTTAGTTTCTGCGGTAGAAGAAGCGGTATTTTTCCATTGTATTGCCCGCGATAGTCAAACTCAATTTGAAATTAAAGGGAATAATCCATTAACAGAAAACTATTCCGTCTTGCGTCCCGAAGTGCTTGACGGTGCAGACGGCAAACCAATTGCTCAAAAGAATTCTCGGTTAATTCAACAACTATTAGAATTTAATGCTGTTATTATTGCAGGGCAAGCTAAAAGCCATTGTGTTGCTTGGACTGTAGATGATTTATTAACTGAAATTCAGCAAGTCGATCCGAGTCTGGCTAAGAAAGTTTATTTATTAGAAGATTGTACTTCTGCTGTTGTCGTGCCTGGTGTAGTTGACTACACCGAACAAGCAAACGCGGCTTTTCAAAGGTTTACCGATGCTGGAATGCAGATCGTGAAATCAACTCAACCTTTGGCGATTGCTAGTTAACCTAACTGAAGTATCGATCGAGGAGAAGCCTATTGTGCTTATTGGTTATAAATTCGATGCATATCCAGAGAAAAGAAATATTATTGACATAGTTCCCGATACTAAATACAAAAAAGTCCGCGATTTTTTTCTGTTGAAACAAAGGATTGCGAGCGAATTAAATCAGCTTGCTAACCGAGAGATATTTTCTCTGATTGACTCTTACAATCAATTTTACGATTTCGATCTGAATCGAGTTAGCCTTTTACATTTTTTCAATACAATCAGTTATGGTTCTACTCCTTGGATTACGACATTTGAGACATTTCTACCGAGATTGACTTGCTTGCTTTCGTGTCCGAGCGATCGCAACTTAGAACTCGATTTTTCTGCTCTGAAAACTGAAGCTAAAATGCATAAAGCTTTTCAAGCAATTTCTCGCGATGCTTGTCGGCGAATTATCGCTCTGTCTGATTGTAATGCTAATATGCAAAAAAGGCTGCTAAAAGAATTTCCTGAATATCAAGAAAGCATAGAAAGCAAACTGATAGTTATGTATCCGCCGCAAAGGGAATTTGTTTCTAAATATGCAGATAAAAATTTGAGCCTGGATGACAAGATAAACTTTATATTTGTTGGTTCGTCTTTTTTTCGCAAAGGAGGGCAAGAAATTATTGAAACCTTGAAATATTTGAGAGATAAATATAACTACAATCTTGAGTTAACAGTTGTTAGCTCTCTGAATATTGACAATTATGCTACTAGAGAAACAACTACTGATGTTGAAAAAGCAAAATATTTAATTCAACAATCTGGCTGGATTAACTATTTTCCCCAATTACCCAATCACGAAGTTATTAAATTGATGAAAAAGTCGCATATTGGTTTACTGCCAACCTATGCTGATACATATGGCTACTCTGTTTTGGAATTTCAAGCAGCAGGGTGTCCTGTTATTACAACTAACGTCAGAGCTTTAACCGAAATCAATAATAATAGCGTGGGATGGACGATTGAAGTTCCTAAAAATAGTTTGGGAGAAGCAATTTATACGACAAAAGAAGATAGACACACCATTAGTAAATTAATCCGTGAGGGCATCGAACAAGCAGTACATGAAATATTTGCTAATTGCGCGATCGTCCTAGAAAAATCTCAGAAATCGATATCTAGAATTATCGAGCATCATTCCCTCGATCGCTACGCAGTAAAGCTGAGAAATATTTACCTTGAAGCGATCGGCGCGGACAAAACTTGATTGAGCTTTCCACTTCGATAACCTTCTAGATCGAGCGTGACGTAGACAAAACCATAACTTTGAAATGCCGTAGTTAGCGCCACTAAATCTGTCTGAGCGACAAAATCTTTAATCAGATCTGGCATTAACTCAATTCTTGCCGTATCTCCCTCCGATCGCACCCTTAAATTTTGCCATCCCAACTTGCGCAAATAAATTTCTGCCCTTCCTACCCGCTGTAGCTTAGATACAGTAATTTCTTCGCCATAGGGAAAGCGGGAACTGAGACAGGGTTGGGCTGGTTTATCCCACCAAGACAAGCCCAATTGTTGCGATAATTGCCGTACTTCGGCTTTTGTCACTCCTATTTCTGCCAGAGGCGATCGCACGCCGCGTTCTTTCGCCGCCTGAATACCTGGGCGATAATCGCGTAAATCGTCAGCATTCACCCCATCGACGATATAAGGATATCCCCATTCCTTTGCCAAGGGTTTGAGCGTATCGTGTAACTCGCTTTTACAGAAATAGCAGCGATTTACGGGATTAGAAGTGTAATTTGGATTGTCCATTTCATGCGTTTGAATAATTTTATGGACAATTCCGATTTGTGCTGCTTGAACTTGGGCATCTTCCAATTCTTCTGGCAACAAAGAAGGAGAAACAGCCGTAACTGCGATCGCGCGATCGCCTAAAACATCAGTAGCAATCTTAGCGACTAAAGTGCTATCCACACCCCCAGAATAGGCAATCAACGCCCGTTCCATCTGAGCAAACAAAGCCTTTAACTGCTCTAGTTTTTGTAACATCACTCTTAATCTGCGATCGTTCTGTTTCTATTGTAAGAAGTCTGGTTGCTGGTTGTTTGTCATTGGTCATTTGTCATTGGTTGACGGTTGACAGTAGACGCGCTCCGCTACACTGCCTGAAGACAGTTTTTGCTCCCCCAGCTTCCTCAGCTCCCGAGCGCCTCCTCAGCTCTCTTTCTCTGCTCCCTGCTCCCTGCTCCCTGGTAAGCACAAAGTAAAACAGCTACCATGCCCCAATTCTGAGCGAACGGTAATATCGCCCCCGTGTAGTTGAGCGAGGCGACGCGACAAGGCTAAACCCAGTCCCGTACCTTCATACTTCCGGTTCAAACCACTATCAACTTGGTGAAACGGTTGAAAAATTTCTTCACAATCTTCTATAGCAATACCAATTCCAGTATCTATGACTGAGAATAAAATTTGTTGAGACGTTTGTTCGATGCGCAGCGTAATCGAACCTGTATCTGTAAATTTGAGTGCGTTAGATAATAGATTGACTAGAATTTGGTTCAAACGCCGTCGATCGGCAGTACAGGTGATTGCCTCAGGAGCGATCGCCAAATGAAATTCTAATCCCCGCTGCCGACAACGTTCTTGAAAAAGAGATAGACAAGCTTGTGCTATATCTTCAATGGATAAGGTTTCTGGGGTTAATTCTTCTTTTCCTGCTTCAATTTTAGTGAGGTCGAGTAAGTCATTGATCAGGTCTAATAAATGCTTGCCAGAGGTATGAATGCATTCAATATACTGCTTTTGTTTGGCATTTAACGAACCAAAAATTTGTTCCATTAATACGCCAGAAAAGCCTAAAATTCCCGTTAGAGGTGTCCGCAGTTCGTGACTGATATTACTTAAAAATTCGCTCTTAGCTCGATTGGCTGTTTCTGAAACCAATTTTTCTGCTTCTAATTCTTGGGTACGTTGTTGGACTAATTCTTCTAAACGCTCGTAACTTTGTGCGTTATAGAGGGCGATCGCAGCTTGATCGGCAATTTGTTGCAATAAATAAATTTCTTCGTGAGTAAAAGTGCGATAAGTGTTAGTAGTCTGCAAAGATAGACCACCGAAAAGGCGATCGCGAATAAAAATTGGGACGCTCAAAACAGAACGAGTACTTGCTTGTTCTACTTGCATCTGTCTAATTCTCGTAAGAGGCAATTGAGAGTAGTCAGGAGCGTGAAAATAGCGCCGACAGTAAAAATCAGAGTCAGGATCTATCAGATCGACCCATTCTGATTTGGGAAATTGGAGGTTGAGCATTGAGTAAATCCGCTCGTTCGCTCGCCACTCTTTCAAAATTTGCACTAAGTCTGTATCGACAGAAAAGATTAACAATCGATCGACATCAAAACATTCGCCAGTCAGTCTGACAATTTCTTGTAAAATAAAATCTGGATCGAGGATAGAATTGAGTGCCTGACTGATCTGATTGAGAGTTTGCTGGCGGTGTAATTGCTGCTGTACTTGAGAAAATAATTGGACTTGATGAATCGCGATCGCGCACTGGTCGCTAATTGCTCTGACTAGAGAAATCTCTTGCTCCGTCCAATCTCGTTCTCGATCGCATTGGTGCAGGATAATTCCACCCAGAAACGACTGACGATACAACAAAGGGGCGATAATCAAAGCGCGAATGTTACATTCTCCGGCAGCGTCTCTAACTGCCATAGGGACGTTCTCATCCATATCGCGAACGATAACCATCTCTCCTTGCAGCAGTTTATCTTTATAAAAGGGGTAAAGAGAGCATTCATGTCCTAGCAAACGTTCCCGTTCTCTGGTCGCAGCGCTGATGTGATAAACTCCCATTTGGGCTTGAGAATTGGGCTGAGAAATTAGGCAACGACTCAAACCCAAAGCTTGGTGTAGCATATCTGCTGTAATTTGCAGCACCTCATCCAGTACCAAAGTTTCGCGCATGGCGTGGACGATGTGATTGATAATTGCCTGTTGCTGCGCTTGGAGTTGAGTGTGGGCTGCGGCTTGCTGCTGTTGGCGACGAAGTTCAAATTCTTGCAGCGATCGCTTCAACACTACGGGTAGGCGAAACAACCGCTCTTTCATGACATAATCTGTCATGCCTGCTTTGATGCAATCAACTGCTGCCTCTTCTCCCAGACTGCCAGTCACCAGAATCAGTGGAATCTCATGCCCAGATGCCTGCAAAATTTGCAACACCTGATATGCCGTAAACTGAGGTAACCGATAATCTGCCAAGATTGCATTGTAAGTTTGAGTTTGCAGCAGGTGCTGGCACTCACTCTGACTTTTGGCGATATCGTAGGTAAATGCGATCTGGGCGGATTCAAGGGCAAGTATCATCAAATCGACATCTGCCTTTACGTCTTCTACGATTAACAGGTGAAGTTGCGCGGCAATTGACAATTCTTGCCGCTGCATAACCTGAGAATGCTCTAGAGTCTGCATAATTGGCTGAGCAGAGGGCGAGGACAGGGGTTTATATGGCAATAGCATCCAGTACGAACCAATACGGCGAATGACACCGATTCAGGTTTCAAAATCTAGTGATTTCACTACGTGGCTGCTGATTTCCAGAGCGTAACATGCATTTCAGTTATTGTCTGCTGCTGGGTAGTCAAGATTACCTAAGATCCGATTTTGAGCGACTCTGCTTGGACGAATGACATCCTAGCTGGCGA
Organism: Chroococcidiopsis sp. SAG 2025; assembly: GCF_032860985.1. GTDB lineage: Bacteria > Cyanobacteriota > Cyanobacteriia > Cyanobacteriales > Chroococcidiopsidaceae > Chroococcidiopsis. Next base: position 6,269,711 of record NZ_JAOCNC010000001.1, on the reverse strand, counting down.
AACTTCTACTCCGCTCTCCTATCTTCAACTCAGGAAAGTCTAAATTTCATCAAAAAAGTAGCACCTTGCTGGGGTATGCTCTCAGCCCAAATTTTGCCACCATGACGGTGAACGATGCGTTGAACGATCGCTAATCCAATACCCGTACCTTTAAATTCTTTTTGGGAGTGCAGCCGCTGGAAGGCTCCAAACATTTGCTCGGCATATTCCATCTGGAAGCCTACCCCATTGTCTTTAACAAAAATTGTGGTGTTATCTCCTGGCAACGTGCCAATTTCTATTCTGGCTGGTTGGCGATCGCTACTAAATTTCACCGCATTGTCAATTAAGTTGGCAAAAACTTGTCGTAATAAGATTGGATCGCCGTCGATTGTAGGCAAATCCCCAACGATAAATTCGATCTGACGGTTTGCTGAAGTTTGACTTTTAATTAAGCCGATCGCCGCCTCAACCAATTCTCGCACGCTTACAGAAATCTGCGCCAAAGGTTGCCGTCCGGCTCTAGACAAAGCCAATAAACCATCAATCAACTGTGTCATCCTGATGCTGCTATCTTGAATAGTTTGGATGTAACTAGCAATTTTGGGATCGGCGATCGCTTCAGTAGACTCCAAGCGCTGCGCCAAGGCATCGGCAAATCCGTGAATGTGGCGGAGTGGTGCGCGTAAGTCATGAGACACGGAATATGCAAAAGCATCTAATTCCGCGTTCGCGCACTCCAATTGAGCCGTGCGTTCGCGCACTCGTTGTTCTAGAGTTTCATTCCACTGCTTGATTTTGACTTCGGTTTGCTTGCGCTGAGTAATATCTTCTACCAGTCCCACAATTCGATAAACTTCTCCGGCGCGATCGTGAATTGGAAAGGCGCGAGAGAGTACCCAACGCACCGAACCATCGGGGCGGACGATCCGAAATTCATGATTAAACTCCTCTAACAGCTTCGTCCCCAGGGGCTTTTGCTCTAAAACGGCAATTAACGCGGCACTATCTTCAGGATGGATTCCCGCCAGGAAAGACGATGGCTGAGCGTACAAACTTTCACAAGTCCGCCCCCACATTTGTTCGTAAGCTGGATTGACATAGAGAATCTGCGTGAGTCCAGGGGTAGACATCCACAAGACTTCGCGTAAATTTTCCGCAATTTGACGAAACTGTGCTTCGCTCTGCCGCAGTTGTTCTTCTACCCGTTGGCGTTCGGTCAGATCCAAACTGCCACCAAAAATTCGCAACGGATGCCCTCGCTCGTCCCTGACGATCAGCCCGCGTTCCCAAACATGAATATACTGACCGTAGCGATCGCGCAGGCGATATTCTGCCTCAAAATCATCACTATTACCAGCCAACGCCGAGGACAAAACAGCATAGGCTGGCGGAAAATCATCGGGATGAATGCGCTCGTGCCACCATGCAGCATCATTTGGAGCTTCCTCTGGTTCGTAACCTAAGACCTTGAGCAATCCTGGAGTTCTTTCGACTGCTTGAGTTTGCAAATCCCACTCATAAATCGTGGCATTAATCGCTGCCGCTCCCATTTGGAAGCGATCGTTTGCTCGGCGCAACTCTGCTTCTACATGGCGCAATTGGTTAAATTGTCGTTCTCGAGAGTCTGCTAGTTCGTTAAAAGATTGTGCTAATTGTCTAATTTCTAATGGAGCAAAACGTAATTTTGAAATGCAAACTCGAAAATTACCTTGCTCAGCCAATTGACGGCTTGCTTGATTCAGAAGGCGCAACCAACGCCCCAGCACAACTTCAATTCCCACCCAGACGATCGCCATTGCAACCGTTGCGGCTAGTGTCAGTACCGTACACTCAAACTGAGGAACGCGATCGACATTGTGAATGAAAAAGAACAGATATAGCGGTAAAACAGCCAGGATAACCAGAAATACTAGGTGTATATGGAGAGTGTTAAAAGATTTAGACCCGAGCATTAACAAAAGTTGAATTTAAAAACATGAAATGAATGCACTTTACAAGAGGCAAGTTGCAAGTCGCAAGTCGTGGGGGCGGGTTTAGCAAAAGAATCGACAGTTGAAGCAATAATTTTTGACTCAAACCCCGCCGGTACAGCAGTTGCAATTCACAATTAATTAATCTCTCGCCACCAGCCACTGGTTCCACTAGCCACTTCGTTGCTTTTGTACAGATTTTACCCATAACATCTCTACACTGATAACTGATAACTGATAACCGATCCCTGTATGGACGCACAACTGGCTCAATTATTTGTTAATGGGGTAGCTGTAGGTAGCATTATTGCTTTAGCTGCGGTAGGACTGACGCTGACTTATGGCATTTTACGGCTGGCTAACTTTGCCCACGGCGATTTTATGACTTTGGGCGCTTATTTAACTCTGCTAGCCAATACGAGCGGCATTAATATTTGGCTCTCCATGTTACTCGGAGCAATTGGCACTGTAGCAGCAATGCTGATATCCGAAAAGCTGATCTGGTCAAATATGCGATCGCGGCGTGCCACTTCCACTACGCTCATTATTATTTCGATTGGACTCGCTTTGTTTCTCCGTAATGGAATTATTTTAATCTGGGGTGGTAGTAACAAAAGTTACGATATTCCTACCAGTCCAGCTAGAGAAATTTTAGGAATCAGAATTCCCCAGAATCAACTTATAGTAATGCTTTTAGCAGTCATCGTTATTTTGGCGCTGCACTACTTGTTACAAAATACGAAGATTGGCAAGGCGATGCGTGCTGTTGCCGACAACCTCGACTTAGCTCGCGTATCTGGCATTGATGTCGATCGCGTCGTACTTTGGACGTGGGCGATCGCTGGGAGCCTCACGGCTTTAGGTGGTAGCATGTATGGCTTGATTACAGCCGTCAGACCGAATATGGGCTGGTTTCTAATTTTGCCGATGTTTGCTGCCACAATTTTAGGTGGAATCGGCAACCCATACGGCGCGATCGCTGCTGCTTTGGTCATTGGCGTTACCCAAGAACTCAGCACCCCTTTCCTCGGTTCTCAATACAAACAAGGTGTAGGTCTGTTCATTATGATTCTGGTGCTGTTAGTACGCCCTAAAGGATTATTCAAAGGTACGATTTGATTCGGCTAGGAAGTCAGTGACCGGCGACCGGCGATCGCTAGTCACTAGCCACCAACTGACTAGCCGCCAGACAACTATGGATTGATAACGTGGAAGTAAATAGCAGCTACCAGAATGTTACCTGCTAGCAGGATCAAGCTAACTATCGTCCGAAAAGGAAACGGAGCGTTAGCATTAGTTTTAGCAACATCTTGACCGACAGTTGGTTTAGTTGCTTGAGCAGCCATAAGCTTTTCTCCTCAAAATAAGGGCATCTACAGAAATACCAAACAGCGGTACCCCTTGCCTACTTCCGTTAAAAATATTTTTGTGGAAAGAGGGAGCGCACGAGCGCACGAGCAGGGAGTAGGGGAGGAGAGCAGAGGCGCAACTATCAACTACCAATTACCCATTACCACTCTTGACTGATAACTGATAACTGACAACTGTTCACTGTTCTCCGGCATGGTAAGAGCTACGCACTAGAGGCGCGGAACGGACATGGCTAAACCCTAGATCGCGAGCGATTGCCCCTAATTGCTCGAATTCTTCGGGAGTCCAGTATTTTTGGACGGGTAGGTGTTCTAAGGAGGGGCGCATGTACTGCCCAATTGTCAAGCGATCGCAGCCTATTGCTCTAAGATCTGCCATCGTTTCGATTGCTTCTTCTACTGTCTCTCCATGCCCCAACATTAACCCAGATTTTGTCGGAATACTCGGATCGATTTCTTTGACTGCTTGCAAGACTTGCAACGAGCGATCGTATTTAGCTCCTCTTCTGACTCGTCCTTGTAGCCTTTTGACAGTCTCAATGTTGTGGTTGTAGCAAGCGGGTTTTGCCTCTACTACCGTAGCAATTCTTTCCCTTTGTCCTATGTCTCCCGCGCCCGTACCACCCCAAAAATCGGCGGTCAATACTTCAATTTGCGTTTGAGGACTGAGAGCGCGAATTGCGGTCATGGTAGCAACAAACCAACTCGCTCCTTGGTCTGCCAAATCGTCCCGCGCTACAGAAGTCAAGACGACATAGTGCAATCCTAGTGCCTGCACAGCCTCTGCGACCTTCTGCGGTTCTTCTGGGTCGAGTGGCATGGGTGCATGACCTTTATCCACTTGACAAAAAGCACAAGACCTAGTGCAAGTTGGACCCATCAGTAAAAAAGTGGCTGTCTTCTGAGCGTAACATTCGCCTCGGTTCGGGCAGCGTCCCTCCTCGCAAATCGTGTGAATCTGTCGCTGCTTAATAATTCTTTGAACTGTAGATAATTCGCTTGCCTTACCAATCGGTCGGCGCAGCCATGACGGTAAAGCCTCAATTTCCGACTTGAACTCAGAACGAGAAGATAGAGTCATATATTCATTGACTAGTGACCAGTGACCAGTGACCAACTTCCATTATTCACCACCAACCATTAATTACCCATTATCTATTACCCCTATAGTTACTAACTCGTCCACTGAGAAATTACCGAACTATATCTATTTAAGGAAATTTTCGCGATCGCGCAATCAGTAAAAATTCCCTTGGAGACAAAACGCGAACAGCGTTAGGTTTAGTTCGTAGTTTTGTTGTGCAAAATTAGCTAGAAAAGTAAGTTACTGGTGTATCCCAGATGGCTGTTACTCTCACTTACGTGTGTCAACTGAGCGAGTTCGAGATGTTGGCGATCGAGAATTTAAATTTACAGTTAACTGATATCTGTCGCACTCACTTTCTAGACTGCATAACCAGATATTCTCGCCTTTAAATCGTATTTTTCCATCTTATTCCCCTTAAAATTCATTGCCGAGGAGTCAGTTGTGGCAAGTAACAAAATCGTAGTTATCGATGACAGTCGCGTAATTCGGATGCGCGTCAAGGAAATGTTGCCACCTGGCAACTTTGATGTTTTAGAAGCAAAAGATGGTTTGGAAGGACTCAACTTAATTCGTCAAGAACGACCGAACCTAATTATGCTTGATTTTTTGTTACCTAAGCTCAGTGGCTGGGAGGTATATCAGCAAATCCAACAAAATGCCGAACTGCAAAAAATTCCTTTAGTCGTAATGTCGGGACGCAAAGAAGAAGTTGTCGAGAAAATTCCAGAGCCATTCGAGTATTTTGAATTTATTCCTAAACCGTTCGAGCAAAAAGATTTAATTGGTGCAATTAAAGCGGCAATGGTAAAGTCAAAATTGCCGCGCCAAGGAGGAGCAACAGCACCAGTAGCGCCACAGGTGGCTGCAATGGCAACTGGGGTTGGCACAACATCATCCGAACTGCAAGCTTTGAATGGAAAAATTGCTGCTATGCAGGCAGATATAGAACGGTTAAAACAGCAAATGGCGCAAGTGATGGCTGTGCTGGCTAGAAAATAACCTATAAGTTAGCTTTGAGGAGTTAGCTTTGACGACTGCTGAAGAAAACATACCTGGTAGCGATCGCTGCCAGGTATGTTTTTTGGTCATTAGCCATTGGTCATTGGTTGTTATTCTTTCCTCTGCTCGTGCGCTCGTGCGCTCGTGCGCTCCCTGTTAACTGTTAACTGACAACTGATAACTGACTCCCCAAAACTAGTAAATTGAAAAGGATGATTTTTGGACAGCTAATGGAGTTAGATGGTTTTAGCTGGGTAAGTAATTTTACCCTGTGGGGATCTACGCCTTTACTGCTAACTGCGCCAGAAGCAGAGGCAAATAGTGCTTTGGTGCTAGCAGGAGTGCTGCTGAGTTTGGTCGTCATTTACTTTGCTAGCAAAGTGGGTGGAGAAATCTCTAACCGCTTTGGCTTACCTCCAGTTTTAGGCGAACTGGTGGGTGGTGTCATTGTCGGAGTTTCTGCCTTACATCTATTGGTATTTCCAGAAGGTGGGGCTGATGCCACGAGTTCTCTGATTATGAATTTCCTTCAAACCACCGCAGGACTAGCACCGGAGGAAGTCGCTCCCACTTATGCCGCTCAAAGCGAAGTTGTTTCAGTTTTAGCTGAGCTAGGTGTGGTGATCCTGCTATTTGAAATTGGGCTGGAATCAAATTTAAGGGAATTAATGGCAGTCGGTATCCAAGCGGCTGTGGTGGCTTGTGTAGGGGTAGCCGTGCCGTTTGGTGCAGGCACGGCAGGGTTGATGATTTGGTTTGGTGTACCTGCCGTGCCTGCAATTTTTGCTGGTGCTGCCTTGACTGCAACGAGTATTGGTATTACTTCCAAAGTCTTGTCGGAACTGGGAACTCTCAACTCAAGAGAAGGTCAAATTATCTTAGGAGCCGCCGTAATTGATGATGTACTAGGTATCATCGTGCTGGCAGTGGTGGCAAGCTTGGCGAAAACTGGCGAAGTGGACGTGGGTAATGTCGTTTATCTGATTATTAGTGCCAGTGGTTTTTTGTTGGGGGCAATTCTACTTGGCAATGTTTTCAACAAAACTTTCGTTACAGTTGTCGATCGCCTCAAGACGCGCGGTGAATTAGTCATCCCAGCTTTTATCTTTGCTTTTGTCATGTCATACTTAGCTGCGGCAATCCATCTAGAGGCGATTTTAGGAGCATTTGCCGCTGGTTTAGTGCTAGACGAAACTGATAAGCGCAAAGAACTTCAGAAACAAGTCGTACCGATCGCGGATATGCTCGTTCCCATCTTTTTTGTCACTGTAGGGGCAAAAACCGACTTGGGAGTTCTCAATCCCGCCGTTCCCAGTAACCGCGAGGGGTTGATTATTGCTATCTTTCTGATTGCTGTGGCAATCGTCGGTAAAGTTGTCACGGGTGCTGCCGTCTTCGGACAACCTGGCATCAATCGTTTAGCGATCGGGGTAGGCATGATTCCTAGAGGCGAGGTAGGACTAGTATTTGCTGGCGTTGGTTCTGCAAGCGGCGTTCTTTCTAAACCATTAGAAGCTGCCATTATCATGATGGTGATTCTTACCACATTTTTAGCACCCCCCCTCTTGCGTTTCGTCTTTCCCCCCACCACTGCTGTAGGAGGTGAACCAGAAACTCCCGTGTAGTAAGACAAGGAGGACAGGAGGACAAGGAAGAAATTCAATTCCACAAGCCAAAATCCTAAATTTCCCTCACTCCTCACTCCTCGCTCCTCACTCCTGAAATTTGTAAATTTTGATGTACTTTTATCGTTCTGTTACGGGCAAACTGCGATCGCTGCCGCAAGATGCGGTACTAAATTAAAAAACGCGATCGGATAAGGAGGCTCAAAAAACTATTAGCATTTGAAAAATTATGCATTACACTACTGAAATCTTCTGCTACTCAGTTAAATTTTTCCGAAAATCAATGGCTCAATTGAAATAAATTAATCGATCGCTTGTTGGTGTGAGCGGACTGCAATGGGAATACTTATATGAAGCGCGAATCGTCAAATTTGATGAGAAGCATTTCACATTATGTTTAAATCTAGTTTCAACCATTATTGGAGGACTCAGGTATACTCATGGTCGGCATTGGCTCGACACTGCGGGATCGGATGGAGTGAAACAGCGCCAACAGAGGAGACGTTGACAGCTGGGATGCATGCGCATAAGGAGAAAGCACCGTGAAATTATACTGGCTTTTACCCAGTACTTTAGGCATTTTTCTAATCTCGTCTCCTACTGAGGCGGCGAGTCTGAAATCGTGGCATTTTAATGCCAAACAAAATCGACTGGAAATCAAAACAGAAGGCAAAGTTCAACCCAGAGCAAAGCTGGTATTTAACCCCACGCGCCTAGTGATTGACTTGCCGGGGACAGCTCTGAAGCGAACGACAGTCAAACAGAAAGCGGGTGGAGCGTTTCGCGCTCTCCGAATTGGACAGGTTGACAAGAAAACGACGCGGATTGCCCTCGAACTCAGTCCAGAGTATAGTCTCGACCCTAACCAGGTAAAGGTTCGCGGTGCTTCTCCCAGTCATTGGTTGGTGCAATTGCCGCAGCCAGAAAAGATTGCTAGCTCGTCTCCCGCTCCTGCACCGCAGTCGTCAGACGAGCCTGCGTCCTCAGAATCTCCGCAGCCACCTGTAGAGCCACCAGCTGCGACTACGCCTCCAGAATCTCCGCAGCCACCTGTGGAGCAGCCATCTGCGACTACTGCACCTTTGACGATCGCAGCGCCAAGACAATTAGAAGCAGCACCTTTATCCAATCCTAGTCCTGCTGTCTCTCCACCCAGGCAGTATTTACGGCGCACCAACCGCACTACTACACCAGTCACGCCTATCCCAGCTGCCAATAGCCTGCAAGTGCAAGGCGTTCGTGCTACGGGTGATGGCTTTTTTATCCGTACTGTTGGCACTGGCAAGCTCGATGTTAATGTCGATCGCAACTCCGATGGAGACGAAGACAAAATTATTGTCGATCTCAAAGGTGCAAGTTTAGCACCTAATTTCTCGCCACCAAGAGCATTTAGCCGTTTTGGGGTGAAAAAGATTGTCCTCAGTCAAGCTCAGTCTGAGCAGCCTATAGTCCGCCTTACGATGGAAGTCGATCGCGATAGCCCTAACTGGCGGGCGATGGTGAGTCGATTTGGCGGTCAGTTGGGCAATCAATTCGGTGGAGTCGTTTTACTTCCGAGTCGAAATCGGTATACGGATCGCGCTGATACAGAGCGGCGCAACAGAACGACAGAATTAGCCACAATTGAATCGGTGGACTTGCGAGGCGATCGCCTCTACGTCAAAGGCGATCGAACTTTAGTCTATGCCAGTGGTTGGGATCGCTCGTCTGCTGCCTACAGCATTACTATTACCAATGCCCAATTAGCTAGAACGGTACAGGGACCAACTTTAGATACCAATAGCCCAGTTTTAAGGGTGCGCTTGCGGCAGACCGATCCGCGCACGGTAACGATCCTAGTCCAACCAGCAGCAGGAATACGGGTGGGAGAGGTCGAGCAACCTAGCCCAGAGTTCCTCTCTTTAGATTTGAAGCGTTCCTCGGTGGTAGTAGCACCGCCGTCGGCTCCATCCTCTAGCCCATCAATTACCATTCCCCCACCAGCACCCGCAGCACCACCGCGCATCCGCGATCGCAATGGGAAAACAATTGTGGTCATCGACCCAGGACACGGCGGTAAAGACCCAGGAGCTGTTGCAGGAGGAGTGCATGAAAAAGATATTATTCTGCCAATTAGCAATCGAGTTGCTCAGATATTGGAACAAAACGGCGTTCATGTCCTGCTGACGCGGGATAGCGACTATTTTGTCGGGCTACAAGGACGGGTAGATATCGCTGAGCGAGTGAATGCTGACTTGTTCGTCAGTATCCACGCTAATTCCCTGCCCACGCGCCCAGATATCAGCGGTTTGGAGACTTATTATTTTGATAGCGGCTACAATCTAGCCGTGACAGTTCACAATGCTATGTTGCGAAATGTTCCAAATCTACGCGATCGCCGCGTGAGAAAGGCTAGATTTTACGTCCTACGCAAGAGTTCTATGCCAGCTGTTTTAGTAGAGACTGGGTTCATGACAGGGAAACACGATGCACCGCGTTTGAAAACGGCTGCTTATCAAAATCAACTGGCAGAAGCGATCGCTCAGGGTGTTCTTCAGTACATTAAACAACAACGTTGACACTACGGTAATGTCAGTGTTAATTATCAACTTGACGGATGGGTTTACGTTGCTGGTTGCCGCTTTTGCTAATACCAGTTAACAAACTTGCCCATAGGTTCTGTGCTAAGCATAATTAACGGGTTAAGCTCGAACTGTGTTTTATTCCTATCTTTCTATCAATAATCCTTCCGATTTTCCCAGTCGAGAACCCCAACAATCGCCAATTGGCGTATTTGATAGTGGTGTGGGTGGTCTGACTGTTTTAACTCAGCTGTATCGGCAGCTACCAAACGAATCTATTTTATATTTTGGCGATACGGCTCGCCTACCCTACGGTACGCGATCGCCAGCCGAGATCGTACAATTTACTCGCGAAATCCTCTGCTGGATGCAACAGCAGCAGGTAAAAATGGTCGTGATGGCTTGTCACACGGGTTCCGCTCTAGCTTTAGAGACGGTGCGGTGGGAATTTCCGTTTCCCATTTTGGGTGTGATTTTACCTGGAGCAAAGGCGGCGGTAAAACAAGGTAAACGCATCGGTGTAATTGCAACCCCAGCAACTGCTGCCAGCAACGCTTTTCCACAGGCAATTCAAGAGATTGATAGTACTGCTAAAGTCTGGCAAGTCGGTTGTCCCGAATTCGTGCCTCTGATCGAAGATAATCGGATCAACGAGCCATACACTAAAGAGGTAGCACGGCGCTATCTGGCTCCCTTAATTCAGCAGCAAATCGATACTCTGATCTACGGCTGTACCCACTATCCTCATTTATCACCCGTGCTGCGATCGCTTTTACCTACTAGCATCAAGCTGGTCGATCCGGCAATTCACGTTGTCAAAGCCGTAGCTTGCGAACTCGATTTACTAGGACTGCGAAATAATTTACCACCGATGCCAACTCGCTTTTGTGTCAGCGGTTGCCCCCACCAGTTTATCCAGTCCTCCGTCCGATGGCTGGGTTATGCTCCTGTGGCGGAAAAAGTCAATTTAGAAACAGTCCTTACTCCCAGTTATCCCCTAGAACTTTTGGACTAGAGACGTTTGTAGAGACGTTATATAGTAACGTCTCTACACCGGTCATCGGTCGCTGGTCGCTGATAGTTGACCCAACCCTTCCTCTTTAGGAGTAGAGATGTCCCGAGTCTCGGGATTTTTTACGTGCCTTTGCGCTAACAGTAGTAAAAGGTAAACAGTCAATAAATAACCAGTTGCCAAGCAAGGAATAATCATGGGTACGTTGCCGTAAGTCATTGTGCCGCCAGCGAGTCAAGAAAGAGAAATAATGTTTAGAAAATAAGACAGCGCAAAGCATCGACCAAAAGCAGCTTTTGGCAGTTTCCACGTCGCAATAAGTTCCTACCAGTCAGTCAAACGAATGCCTCGCCAGCTGCTGGTTCCCTCACTGTTTTCCGCACACCACTAACTTAATTTCCGAGACGATCTCTCTATTCAAAACCTTTAAGCGCTAGCAGATCTACCAAACAAAATTAACTGACTGGCACTTAAAAGTTTCGGAACGATGCCGAGGTTCTGGATTGCGTTTGGGTATGCTCACCTAATCGACTCAGCCGATCTCGTTACCTCTTGGCAATTTGCTCGACTGTGTTGAATTTGTGAATTGGTTTAAATGCTTCAGTATCTAGGCTAACACATGAATCTAGACTTTTAGTCACTAATATTGCCTCTAAATTTAAAATCAACGATCGGATAGATAAATCTTGAGTAAATTTACTGAACTCGGGAAGGATGACTTTGACAAAGCGAAGTTTATCTAAGTGTTTTTGCTTAATTGTAGCTAAGGCTACGACAATTTTTCTCAGGAAATGCATTAGGGCGATCGCGACGATTGCGAAAAATTACATTTACCAAAACTTCCCCCTTGCCGAGGCTTAGCTTAAAATGAGTACAGAATATGTAAAATTTCGTAAAAAACTATTAGAGTCAGCTCCTTCATGACATCAGCGACTTCCCTATTTTCTCCAGTTGAAGCAGACCTGCGTATACTGTCAGAGAACCTAATAGAACTAGTAGGAACTCGTCATCCCATCCTCTCCGCCGCAGCAGAGTACTTGTTTGGAGCTGGAGGAAAACGGGTGCGACCAGCAATTGTTTTGCTGATGTCGCGGGCGACGATGCTAGATGAGGAGATTACTCTCCGTCACCGCCGACTAGCGGAAATTACGGAGATGATCCATACAGCAAGTTTGGTACACGACGATGTAGTGGATGAAGCTCCGATGCGGCGCGGCGTTCCTACCGTCCATAGCTTGTTTGACAACCGAATTGCTATCTTAGCAGGTGACTTTTTATTCGCTCAGGCTTCGTGGCATTTAGCCAATTTAGACAATCTGGAAGTGGTCAAACTCCTTTCAGAAGTGATTATGAACTTCGCCACAGGCGAGATTCAGCAGGGGATGACTCGGTTCGATACCGCAATGACGATTGAGGCTTACTTAGATAAAAGCTATTACAAAACAGCTTCTTTGATTGCCAATAGCTCTAAGGCTGCGGGTTTACTCAGTGGCGGCTCAAAAGAAATTGTCGATCGCATGTATGGCTACGGTCGTCACTTAGGTTTAGCATTCCAAGTCGTGGACGATATTTTGGATTTTACAGGCTCGACAGAGGTTTTGGGCAAACCAGCCGGATCGGATCTCAAAAGCGGTAATTTAACCGCACCTGCCTTGTATGCTTTGGCAGAAAAGCCCTATCTTGAAGTCTTAGTCGAACGACGCTTCGAGCAGGAAGGGGATCTGGAAGAAGCGCTGGCGTTGATTAAAGATAGTCAAGGCATTCAAAAAGCCAGAGAATTAGCTTCTTACCACGCCAATCAAGCAGTAGAGTGCATCGGTTATCTTCCAGCTTCAGAATCTCGACAAGCCTTGATTGATATGAGCGATTATGTGTTGAATCGGCTGTATTAAATGGGGAGTAGAGAGTTGTAGAGACGCTACATGTAACATCTATACAACTCTTCTTTAGCCCCTCTGCTAACGGCTACGACTGAAGAAAATAGCAGCCATGACAATAAAAAGTAAAAGCGTGAAAGGAACCCAAAGATTGGGAATATCTGAGCTACTCATAAGCAAGTCAAAAGTCAAAAGTTAAAAGTCAAAAATCAATCAGATAAATAGACTTTTTAGAAAAAAACTTGATTATTGGCGTTCTTCTTAGCGTCTTAGCGTCTTTGCGCGAAACAAAATCTTCTCCTTTGAATATAACTTGGGATTGAGAACACCCCACAATGTAATAGTTTTTGTCGAAACGCGCTACATGCGCCTCGAATTCATAATTGAGAGTCACAATAAATAGAAGTATTGGCAAGAGGGATACGATGTCTCCAGATTTACTCATTTGGCTGCAAGAGCGAACGGCGCTATCGGTGCTATCGTCAGAGGTATTGAATGCGATCGCCCAAGTTGCTGTAGAACAAATCCTCCCCGCTAACGAGCGTCTAGTCGTAGAAGAGACTGACCCAGAAGCGCTTTATATTCTGCAACAAGGTCGCTTGGAGAGTAAACACACTAATTCGACTAGTTCCGTATGGGCGACTAGTTTGCTTCCTGGGTCAGTCATTAATCTCCAAGAGTTAATCTTAGAACAGCCAGTGCAAAGAACGGTGACTGCCTTGACAGAATGTCACTTATGGGCAGTGCCAAGGGCAGAATTTCAGCAGATTGTCGGACAATACCCCGAAATCTTTCAAACGATTTCGCGCCAGCTAGCGCAAGAATTAAGCCAATTAACATCAGCACTATCATACGAACAAGAACGAGCGATCGCCCTGCGTCCATACTTGGTTACTAAAGTCAAGCGCGGTATTATCGGTACGAGTCGTTATGCGGTGCGGCTACGTCAAGAAATTAGAGAAGCGGCTAGCAATCGAAAATCGGTTCTCATTTTTGGCGAACCAGGACTGGAAAAAGACAACATCGCCACTTTGATCCATTTCGGTTCTTCTCAACGTCGCCAGCCGATTATTAAAGTTAACTGCAATTTACTGCAAACTAGCGGTGCAGATCTTTTTGGTCGTGTCGGCGGGAAGCCAGGGTTGTTGGAATGGCTGGGTGAAGGAACGCTGGTTTTGAATAATACCCAAGAACTACCTGTGGAACTAGTGCCGAAAATCGCGCAATTGCTCCAAAATGGCACTTATCAACCTGTCAGCCGTTCTGAAGATACACCAGATGTTACCCGCACGAGTCAAGCACGGATTTTAGCGATCGCCGAACGAACTCAACCCGCGATCGCGCGTTGTATCGGACAGACCATTAAAGTCCCACCATTACGGGTACGAAAAGCCGATCTTAAAGCTCTAGTAGAATATTACATCAGTCTCTACACCCGCAGCGAGGGATTAATCAAATCGCAAGTTGCACCTGAAGCCTTGCGTCGCCTGCAATCTTATGATTTTCCTGGTAACTTGAAAGAGTTACAAAGTTTAGTCGAACGGGCGCTCGTGCAGTCGGGAGAAGCGACAGAGCTAACGGAAGAAATTTTTTGGTCGGCACAAACTAAGAAAAAACAATTTCGCGTCAATTTACTAAATATTTACCCTAGTTTACGGCGATTTCTGCGCAGTTCTTGGTATCCAGACCGAATTAACTATGGCTTTACCTTGTGGTTTTTTGCCTTCATTGTCATTGTTTTATTTGTTGGTCCTCAACAGCGAGATAAAAATTTCGCCTTAAATATGTTTTGGGCTTGGTGGTGGCCCCTCGTATTGTTGGGTTTTCCGTTTGTGGGTAGGTTATGGTGTGCGGTGTGTCCGTTTATGATTTACGGCGAAGTCACGCAAAAACTATCGCAATGGTTGTTTCCCCATCGAAAATTAAAACAGTGGCATCGAGAACCAGCAGAAAAGTGGGGTGGATGGTTTTTATTCGGTTTATTTACCTTAATTTTTCTGTGGGAAGAACTGTGGAATTTAGAAAATACAGCATATCTTTCTAGCTATTTATTATTGTTAATTACTGCTGGAGCTATAATTTTTTCGGCAATTTTTGAACGACGGTTTTGGTGTCGCTATTTGTGTCCGATTGGAGGAATGAACGGGTTATTTGCTAAGTTGTCGATGACAGAATTGCGAGCGCAACAAGGAACTTGTTCGGCAGAATGTACGACGTATCAATGTTACAAGGGTGGTCCTCAAAAGGGTGAGGGCATGGAAACCAATGGTTGTCCGTTGTATTCCCATCCGGCGCAGTTGGAAGATAATCGAGATTGCGTGTTGTGCATGACTTGTTTAAAAGCTTGTCCGCATCGTTCGGTTGAGTTTAATTTACGTCCGCCAGGGATTGAGTTGTGGACAACCCACGTCCCTCATAGTTATGAAGTGGCGCTGTTATTGTTGTTGTTAGGCGGAATTTTTCTACACCGTTTACCGGAAATTCAAGCTAGTTTGGGTTTGGAGATCGATCTGACGCAGTTTTTTCCTCATTTGGGTTTGTCTTTGTTGGTTTTGTTGGTTCCGGCTGGGTTTGTATTTTTAGTTTACGGGTTGATGCGATTGCTTTTTTGGGTGAAGAATTATGTCACGCAAAGGCGCAGAGGCGCAAAGGATACAAAGGAGATTTCGCGTTTTAAGGTGAAGCCTTTTGGGGAGTTGGTTTATGGGTATTTACCGTTGGTTTTGGGGGGAAGTTTGGCGCATTATTTACGTTTGGGTTTGGGGGAAGCGGGGCGAATTTTACCAGTGACTTTTGCAACTTTTGGTTTGAGTGGGGCGGGTTTACCCGTAGTGGTGGCTCATCCGGCGGTGATAGCATTTTTACAGGGAACGACGTTGGTTTTTTCTGTGTTGTTAACAGTGGTATTGACGCAGAAGATTGCGCGTCAACCGTTTCGGCTGTTGCTACCGCAGCATCTAGGGGCTGTAATTATTGCTACTAGTATTTGGGCGATTGTTGTGGGGAGATAGCGCCGAAACATGGATACTCAAACGAACTCATCTTGTGAATTTTTACAACTCCAAGCAGCTTCTTTACTAATATATCAATCTGTTTTAACAGATGAGGTAGGACAGGCTTTTCTTAATTTATTGCGTTCTTTACGCCAAATCGATTTGTTACAGTCGTTGCGACACAGCGAGGTAGATGAATTAGGATGCGTTCGCGCTTATGGAAATTATTTTAAGGCGATCGCATCTTGTAACCAATCCTGGCAAGATTATTTAATTAGCCAAATTCTTTTAGATGATAATCCGTTTTCACGGCAAGTTCAAAATACCGATTTAGTAGATTTACCACCATCTCTAATCGCTGCCGTGCAGCAAGATTTACAAGCTTTACAAAGCCTCTATCAGTGTAGTAGCACTCAGTTAAGTCAGTGGGTACAAGCGGCAGCTAAACTAAATGTATCTCCGGTAGCTTGGACTGGAATACCTACAGAAAAAGCTAGCGATCGCACTATCTACTACAAATTATCACAACTCGAAAACTGGGTGGATATCCTATCAGATTTAGCCGCATACTATCGCCAACATGGTACGAGTATCTTTGCTAAATATCGGGCGTTACGCTGGCAGTCAGGACAACTTATCGGTATTCCCTATGCCGATCCAGTGCAGTTACACCAGTTGGTAGGATACGAGTATCAACGAGATACATTGAAAAAAAATACTGAATTCTTACTTGCAGGTTATCCCGCTCTCCACGTTTTACTATATGGTAGTCGGGGTTCTGGAAAATCTTCTCTGGTAAAGGGATTATTACATGAGTATGGCGATCGCAACTTACGTTTAATTGAAGTTGCCAAATCAGATTTAGCAGCTTTACCTGCAATTGTCGAACAACTGCGGGGCGTACCGCAAAAGTTTATTATATTCGTTGATGACCTTTCATTTGAAGAAGATGACGATGCTTTTAAAGCCTTGAAAGTTGTTTTAGAAGGCAATTTAACCGCCCGTCCTCAGAATGTGGTTGTTTATGCGACTTCTAACCGCCGTCATTTGGTCAGAGAAATGTTTGGCGATCGCCCCCGTCCGAGTCAGAATGAAGAGGTAGGCGTGTGGGATACGGTACAAGAGAAGCTTTCATTTAGCGATCGCTTTGGGTTAACTTTAACTTTTGAACCAGCAAATCAGGATACTTATTTACATATCGTTCGGCATTTAGCCACTCTAGCTAGTCTAAATATTTCCCAGGCAGATTTAGATTATCGCGCTTTACAATGGGCAACTCGTCATAACGGACGTTCTGGACGCACGGCGAGACAATTTATAGACTTTTTACAAGCTGATTTGAGTTTGGGCAGTCAGTCTCGGGAATAAATTTTTAATAAGTTTATTTTCGCTAAAATAGAAGAACTAAAGATGTTATCAGTTTGTATAGAAGGAATCAATGGGATTTTATTCACAAAGAATCCTACCTTACCTGCTTGACTGGTCGTTGTCCGATCCGACTATAGCCCAGTATCGGCAAGAAGTTTTAGCAAATGTGACGGGAGAAGTTTTAGAAATTGGTTTTGGTACGGGTTTAAATCTCTCTTACTATCCAGAAAACATTTATAAATTAGTAGCAATTGATGCCAATCCTGGCGTTCATAATCTTGCTCAAAAGCGCATCCAAAAATCTCATATTACCGTAGACAATCGCGTATTAAATGGTGAAAACTTGCCAATGGCAGATAATACGTTTGATAGCGTTGTCAGTACTTGGACGTTGTGTAGTATCGCCAAAGTCGAACAAGCACTGCAAGAAATCTATCGGGTATTAAAGCCTGGAGGCAAATTCTTTTTTGTAGAACACGGACTGAGTCATGAACCTCAAGTTCAAGTCTGGCAAAACCGCTTGACTCCAATCCAAAAAGTTATTGCCGATGGCTGTCACTTTAATCGTAATATTAGACAACTAGTAGAAAAACAATTCGATCTGGTAACTGTCAAAGAGTTTTACGCGGAAAAAACACCCAAGTTTGTTGGTTATTTATATCAAGGTGTTGCTACTAAAGCTATTTAAATAAGTACTGATAACTGACCGATATGCAAATTCCTCGCCTGCATCCCGATACAGTCGAACAAGTAAAACAAAGAGCTGATGTTGTTGATATTGTCTCGGAACACGTTGTTCTGCGCAAGCGGGGGAAAGATTTTGTCGGTTTATGCCCGTTTCATGATGAGAAAACCCCTAGTTTCAGTGTCAGCCCTGGTAAGCAAATGTATTATTGCTTCGGTTGTGGGGCTGGGGGAAATGCAATTACATTTTTGATGGAATTGGGTAAGACTTCTTTCAGCGAGGTAGTACTGGATTTAGCACGGCGCTATTCCGTACCCGTTCAAACTTTAGAACCAGAACAGAGACAAGAATTACAGCGTCAGATATCGCTGCGAGAGCAATTATATGAGGTGATGGCTGTTGCTACGCAATTTTATCATCATGCTTTGCAGCAACATCAAGGGCAGTTAGCTTTAGATTATTTGCAACAAAAACGACAGTTTAACTCAGAAACAATTCAGCAATTTAAGTTAGGATACGCGCCTGCGGGATGGGAAACTCTTTATCGTTATTTAGTGGAACAAAAACGATATCCCGTACAAATCGTAGAACAAGCAGGATTAATTCGACAGCGTCAGTCAAAAGATGGATATTACGATTATTTTCGCGATCGCATTATTATTCCAATTTGCGATCCACAAGGACGATTTATCGGATTTGGGGGTAGAAGTTTAGGTGACGAACAACCGAAATATCTTAATTCTCCTGAGACGGATATTTTTAATAAGGGTAGAACTTTATTTTGTTTAGACAAAGCCAAAAACGAGATTGCCAAACAAGATCGGGTGGTAGTAGTAGAAGGATATTTCGATGCGATCGCCCTTCACGCTGCCGGAATTACTCACTCTGTCGCCTCGTTGGGAACGGCTTTGAGTATCGAACAAGTCCGAGCTTGTTTGCGTTATAGCGAATCAAAACAACTTATTCTTAATTTTGATGCCGATGCGGCAGGAACGCAAGCCACAGAAAGAGCAATAGGAGCGATCGCCAATCTTGCCTATCAAGGCGAAGTCAATTTACGAATTCTCAACTTACCTGATGGCAAAGATGCAGATGAATATCTCCACACTCATAGCCCAGAACATTACCGCGAACTTTTACATAATGCCCCGTTATGGTTAGATTGGCAGATCCAACAGCTAGTCGCTAATCGAGATTTAAAGCAAGCACCAGAAGCGCAACAAGTTACGGTAAGTATGGTGAAGTTGTTACAACAAATTGGTGACAGCAACCAACGCCAGCACTATATCCATCGCTGTGCCGAAATTTTAAGTTTAGGTGATGCCAGACTCGTACCGTTGTGGATTGAAAATTTATTAGATCGAGTTGCGCCGAATAATTATCGCAAACCAGCACCACCGAGAAAACAGCAGCAAGCTAGTAATTCTAACTTACCTGTAGCAGGCGATCGCGCTTTACTGGAACAGGCAGAGGCAATTTTGTTGCGAATTTACCTACACCATCCAGAATACCGTCAGATCGTCACGGAAGCCCTACAAGAAAGAGATTTACAATTCGATCTACCCCACCACACTTTTCTCTGGCAGCAGATTTTGGCAAATGTAGAGACGTTACGTGTAACGTCTCCCCAATCATCAGATTTAATTTCGCGGCTCCAAGTGCAGTGTATGGAGTATGAAGGTGAGACAAAAGCGATCGCCCGTTTATTTCACCTAGACGAAAAGACGCAAATCGAACTATCGCGATTTGCCCAGGTGATTCAAGCCGCTACAGCTTGCATGGAACGGGTGCAGTGCGAAAAACGCTACCGTCAATTTCTCCAATTGTGGGAACAAACCGACGAAGCAACTGCACCAGAACAATCTCAGTCATATTTTGAGTCATTGCGGCAAGCCCAGCAACGGCTGTTGGAATTGGACAAACAGCGGCAGTTTACGCTGGCAGATTTGATCTAACCACTGCTGTCTAATATTGAATTGTTGGAATCATTGGAATACATTGTTGCAATAATTTGAATTCTCGCAAGGGCGGGTTTATCAGTATCTTCATTTAAAGTTAAAGATTGTTGGTGAAAATCCGCCCCTACAGTCAATTTTTGACTTTCGACTTTTGATTTTTGACTTTGCTTAATGCTTCAACACGATTCGATACCGTGCCTTGCCACTACGTAGGTGTTCCAACGCCTCATTGACTTGGTCAAAACTGAAGGTTTCAATTATGGGTTCGATCTGATGGCGGGTGGCAAAGTCGAGCATTTGGGTGACAGTAGCCGGACTACCCAAGGGACTGCCAGAGATCGATCGCTGAGCCATAATTAAGGGAAAAATTTCCGTAGAAATAGGGTTAGGAACCACACCCACAAAATGCAATCGTCCTTTAGGACGCAAACAAGCAATGTATGTACTCCAGTCTAGATCGACGTTCACAGTAGAAAGAATCAAGTCAAAAGAACCTTCCACCGATTTAAGTGCATTTGAATCGCGGGAGTTGATGAAGTGGTTAGCACCCATTTCCCTTGCTTCCGCTTCCTTATCGGCGCTGCTGGAAAAGGCGCTGACATCGCAGCCCCAAGCATGAAGAAATCTCAATGCCATATGTCCCAAGCCGCCAATACCAATGACTCCAACGCGATCAGTAGGCTTAACATCAAATTGGACGATCGGGTTAAAAACCGTAATTCCGCCACAAAATAAGGGTCCCGCTGATACTGGCTGCATGGCATCGGGTAAAGGAGCAACCCAAGCTTCATGGGCGCGTACCTTGTCAGCAAAGCCACCGTAGCGACCGACAATTGTACCTTCTGCGGTGGCACAAAGGTTGTGATTGCCAGACATACACCACTCGCAAGTCATGCACGATCGCGAATACCATCCCAAGCCGACACGCTGCCCGACTTGGAGTTTTTTGACGGCACTGCCAACATCTGCGATCTTACCTACAACTTCGTGTCCTGGGACAAAGGGGTATTGCGTTATGCCCCAGTCATTATGAAGCATACTCAAGTCGCTATGGCAAATCCCGCAGTATTCTACGTCGATCTCTACATCTTCACTACCGAGTGGTTTTGGATCGTACTCGAAAGGCTTGAGTTCTCCACCTTTTTCTAAAGCTGCGTAGGCACGAATCATCTATCAGTCCTCGTGAAATGACACGACAAGCTTCATCGTAAAAGATTGCGATAAAGATTGCGATCGCTTACGGACAGAATAAAGTATCGCGGGTGGCGCGTCCTGTAGTTGGATTAACACCTTGAGCAACTTGACACAATTTATCTTGCACGTCGCGGCGCATCAAAACATCTGTGAAATCGGCTCCATCAATTACAGCACCGTCAAATTTGGCATTTGCCGCGAATGCGCCTTCTAAAATAGCATCTTTTAAATTGGCTCTCGTTAATCGTGCCGAGTCTAGAGTGGCGCTTGCCAAATTCGCTCCCTCAAAATTAGCCGAATCTAAATTAGCAGCAAACAAGCTAACTCCTTCTAAATTAGAGTGACTGAAGTTGCTACTACGCAAATTGGCGTGGCTGAAGCTAGAGTCCGTCAAGTCGCGCCCAGAGAAATCTGTCTCAATCAAACTTTCTTTGTTGTAATCCAGCGCTACAGCAGGGGGAACAATAGCAAAAAGTACTGAAGATGCGATCGCACCCCACAGCACTACAGCGAATATAAGTTTCCCAATTCTATTTACCAACCCAGAATTCATAATCTTTTCAGCTCATGGCAAACCATCCTGCCTTTCATTATCCCGACATTGGCGTACTTGGAGAAGATCTAGTCGCTCGGTGGCTGCAATCTTCCGGTTGGGAAATCCTGCATCGTCGTTGGCGCTGCCCTTGGGGAGAGTTGGATCTGGTGGCGCAGTTGGATGTACGTGAGGGAGACAAGGGGGACAAGGGGGACAAGGGGGACAAGGGAGACAAGGGAGAAATTCTAACCACTAGCCACCAGCCACCAGCCACTCCTCCCTCGCCCCTCACTCCTCGCTCCTCGCTCCTCGCATTCATCGAAGTCAAAACCCGCAAGCAAAATAACTGGGATGCAGGTGGTTTGTTGGCGATTACACCGCAAAAACAAATACGGCTTTGGCAAGCTGCGGAGTACTTTTTAAGTGTCTCTCCAAATTTAGCTACTTACCAATGCCGCTTTGATGTGGCGCTAGTCCAACATCGTAAATTATCGTTGGCTCGATTGAGACAGACATCGCCTACACTTGACATTTCCCCTGACTTATCGTCTTTGTCAGTGCAGTTGGGACAAGCAGTCATAGTCGGTGGTTATCAACTCGTGCTACAAGAATACTTATCCGCTGCTTTTGCTTTTGATTGATGCGATCGCCCTATCTCAATTTCAGGCTTCAATTTCAGCCTGCAATTTTGTTGCTGCCGATTTAAGCCAAAGTTTCGGGACAATAACCCAATCCCTTGACAAATTGTTGCCGAAATGTTTCTATTTCTTCCCGTTCTGGGTTGCCGTGAGAGACAATTGCGACTTGATAGCGGCGCATCACGTCTACCGGAGATTGTCCGGCTTCCAAACTCCATAACGCCATTCTGACGCGGATCGGTGCTTCGTAAGGAATTCCCAATTCATTTAAAAAAGCGCGGAAATCACCATCTTGTTGAGAGTTGAGAGGAGATTTCATTTTCACCTTCACAACCCAGCCATCAATTTGATGAATTACGGTAATGAAACTCAAGGGCATCTGGGGTCTGCCATGCAAATGTTCAACGATCCTCAATGTGAGGCTGGCGTTGGCAAGATAGTAAAGGTATTCCATATCCTTGCTGGGGAAACAAGCTATTCCTACATTTATATTTTTGCGAATTGACCGCGACGATACTAGCGTCAAACACCCACTCCACCTGGGTAGATTCACCCAAATACCCATGCGATCGCATCAACTCAAAATCTTACTTAAAATCCGTTAGAATACCGAACGTCACTCTCACAAAAAATGCACATCAATCAATTTAAAGATGCACTGTCTGCATTGAATTCCGTAAAAACACCTAATTTTGACTTGACATCTTCTGCTAGATCTGAATTGGACTACTCTTTATCGAGTTATGATTACGAATTACCAGCAGAACGGATCGCTCAAAATCCAGTTTCTCCCAGAGATAGTTCTCGCCTGTTAGTAGTAAATCTCGATAGTCACGCCCATCAAATTTTTCGCAACTTACCAGAACTACTTACTCCTGGTGACTTGCTAGTTATGAACGATACGCGGGTGATTCCCGCCCGTCTTTACGGACAAAAACCTAGCGGTGCGGCGGTGGAAGTTTTACTGTTAGAGGAACGCCAGCCGAATGTATGGTTAGCTTTAGTTAAACCAGGGAGACGTTTAGCACCTGGGGCGAAGATTGTATTTTTTGAGCGGGAAGTCAAAAGTCAAAAGTCAAAAGCTAAAAGTCAAAACTCCTATATTCCCTGCTCCCTGCTCCCTGCCGCCCGCTCCCTCACTGCTACAGTACTAGAAACAGACGAAGAGACAGGCGGACGGGTGTTACAGTTTGACCTTCCAGAAGGTGTATCTGTCATTCAATTATTAGATAGATTCGGTCACGTCCCTTTGCCACCCTATATTACCGATTCTCAGGCAGAATCAGAGCAATATCAAACAGTTTACGCTGAAAAGCCAGGAGCGGCAGCAGCACCAACAGCAGGGCTGCACTTTACACCGGAATTACTCAAACGCTTGCAAGAAAATGGTATAGAGCAAGCATTTGTGACTCTACACGTTGGCGTAGGAACGTTTCGTCCGGTAGAAGTGGAAGACGTAAAGACGCATCAAATGCATGGAGAGTGGATTGAAGTTCCAGCTGCTACTGTAGAACGAATTCGCGCTACGCGATCGCGAGGAGGCAGAATTATTGCTGTCGGAACGACAACGGTAAGGGCTTTAGAGGGTGCTGCTGCATCGGGAGAACTACAGCCATTTTGCGGTAAGACAAATTTGTTTATTTACCCTGGTTATCAATGGCGGGTAGTAGACGGGTTAATTACTAATTTCCACCTGCCGCGTTCTAGTTTAATGATGCTCGTCAGTGCGGCAATTGGCAGAGAAAGATTACTAGCATTGTATCAGGAGGCGATCGCCCAACAGTATCGTTTCTATTCCTTTGGTGATGCCATGCTGATTTTGCCTCAAGGTAAGGAGTTGTAGGGGGGCACACCTGTGCCCCCCTACTAGAATCCTTCTGATGTGTTGAATTGTATAAATAACTGCCTAGTTTTCTTGCCAGTTTCGCTACAAAAATAGATAGAGCCGCGCATTGAAGGGTATTTCTGGGAACTCTATATAACAGTGGGTGGCTGTAAATCGTTTTAGCAAGCAATCGGATGCATGTCGTAACTGATTGCTTGGGAATCAGCTTTAACCGATTCAGCTGCTTGAATTAGCAATAACTAGGCATCGTTGCTAGGGATATGAGAAATGAAAAGTCTGTCTGCTCGCGTTTTTCTCTTGCACAGCGTGTTATTTACAATCTTTTTTGTTGGTGCGCGGCTTCCTGCGTCAGCGTCTAATCAGTTATCAGTTAACAGTTATCAGTTGTCAGAAGAAAGGGAGCAGGGACGAGCTGGGAGCAGGGAGCAGTTACCACACACTACTCCCGACTACGCGGTTCCGATGCGGAGGACACCTCCGCCTCCACCCGCTTCCCGACTCCCGACTCCCCCAATATCGCTACCAGAATCTAAAGTATGGGTAGTTAAAAATAACAGCCAGCAGCCGGAGTTACAATCTTATATTTGGCTTGCTAGTAATCAGCAGCAAGATACTCGGCAGTCAACGTTGCTATTGGCTCAAGAGTCTAACAAACTGACAACAGCAAATGCTAAACCGTCAGAATTAAAACCATTTAATGAAGTAATAAAAAATAGTAGTGCTATTAAAGGATTATTTACACTTTATCGGCAGAAGGATACAGGCAAAATTTATTTAGAAATTCACCCGCAGCAATTCAATAAAAACTTCCTCAGTACGATGACGATGGAGGCAGGAATTGGAGAGCGAGGTATTTATAGCGGAATGCCTTTACAGGATTTTTTGTTTTATTTTCGGCGAGTCAACAATAATATTCATTTCGTCGTGCGTAACGTTAATTTTCGCGTCACTCCTGGTTCGCCGCAAACGCGATCTCTGATGCGATCGTTTAGCGATTCCGTTCTCTACTCAATTCCAATTAAAAGCATTCATCCTCAACGTAAAACTATTTTAATCGATCTCGGCGATCTCTTATTAAAAGATTTACCAGGCTTAGCAGCATCGCTCTCTACTCAGTTAGGAACTACGTATCAATTAGATGAAAATAAATCTTATTTTGGCTCAGCTAAAGCTTTTCCCCTCAACATGGAAATTGAGTCAGTTTACGGTTTTTCCTATGGGGGTGCTAAGAGTAGTGCTACGCCGAATTTGATGACGTTGCCAGACAGCCGCGCTCTAACTTTACGCATTCGCTACAGTTTATCTGAATTATCGGCTAATTCTACCTACAAGCCTCGCTTAGCTGACGATCGCATCGGTTATTTTATCACTGCCTATCAAGATTTTGCGATTGAAGACCGTAAAGAACCGTTTGTTCGCTACATTAACCGCTGGCATTTAGAAAAGCAAAATCCTAACGCCAAACTATCACCACCGAAAAAACCAATTGTATTTTGGATTGAAAATGCCGTTCCACTGGAATATCGGGATGCAGTTACAGAAGGGGTATTAATGTGGAACAAAGCCTTTGAAAAAGCAGGATTTATCAATGCGATCGAAGTGCGACAAATGCCCGATGATGCTAAATGGGACCCTGCGGACGTGCGTTACAACGTAATTCGCTGGATTAACACAGTTGATGGCTTTTTCGCCCTTGGTCCTTCGCGGGTTAACCCCTTAACTGGGGAAATCTTAGATGCAGATATCTTAGTAGATGCTAGTTTCGTGCGCGTCCTCAAGCAAGAATATCGGCGCATGGTTCAAGATAGCCGAGCGCAACCGACATCAGTATTATCCCAGATGATAAACGATCGCAGCGTGTGTAACTCCGGTTTTGGACAAGGCTTCGGGGGACAAGGAGGACAAGGAGGACAAGGGGGACAAGGAGAAGAAATAGATAATTCTGCATTTCCCGACTCCCGACTCCCGACTCCCGACTCCCATCTTTCAAAACTCGCAATTGAATACGACCTCTGTTACGGTATGGAAGCTGCTAGCCAATTTGATTTTGGTTCTTTGGCACTCACGCTGTTTCAAAATACCACGCCTAACAGCGACAAAATGCAGCAATACATTCATCAATATTTGCGGCTGATTATCGCTCACGAAGTCGGGCATACACTCGGTTTGCGGCACAATTTTCGCGGTAGTACCCAACTTCCACCAAATGAGTTAAATGCTACCAAAATAACTCGCGATCGCGGTCTAACTACCTCGGTTATGGACTATCTTCCCCCGAATTTGGCTCCACCCGACCGCGAACAGGGTGACTTTTTCCCCGATAGTGTCGGTTCTTACGATGAGTGGGCGATTGAATACGGCTATACGCCTACAACAGCAGTTCATCCTTTGGCAGAAAGACGATTTTTAGACGAAATCGGCGATCGCTCCTCGCGTCCAGATTTAGCTTATGCTACGGATGAGGATCGGTTCGATCTCGACCCCGATGTCAATGCTTGGGACTACAGTAGCGATGTTTTGGGCTATTCCCAAGGACAATTAGATATAGCGCGGGCAATGTGGAAAAAATTGAATCGGCGCTATCCAACTTCAGGTGAGAGTTACAGCAATTTAAGCGAACTGTTCGATCGCATTTTCTTACACTACCTGCGTCATACCTACTACGCCACTAAATATATTGGCGGACAGTCATTTTACCGCGACCATGCTAGCGCCGATAACGGCAGATTACCATTTGTCCCCGTACCTGTAGCAAAACAGCGACAGGCTTTAGCAGTGCTGGAGAAATACGTATTTGCCCCAGATGCATTTAATTTTCCGCCAGAACTCTTGAATAAACTCGCACCCTCTCGCTGGATGCATTGGGGAGAACAAGCCGTGATGAACCGCCTCGATTACCCAATCCACGATAGTATTTACGCGCTACAAAGTTTAGTATTACGAGATTTACTATCGGGCGATCGCCTTTCCCGCTTACGCGACATCGAACTCAAGAGTCAGCCAAAACAAGCCCTCACTCTACCAGAATTATTTACCACCTTACAAAATGATATCTGGATGGAGGTCTTAAATCCAGACAAAACACCAACAAATATTTCTAGTTTGCGGCGAGCCGTCCAACGGGAACACCTGAAAATTATGACAGATATGATGTTACGCAAATCTAACGTACCCGAAGATGCGCGGACGCTTGCATGGTACAATTTGCGGCGGTTGCGCGAGAAATTGGATCGAGCAGTTGCTCGTTCTGGCACATTAGATGAATATACTAAAGCACATTTAGCAGAAACCCGCGATCGCATTACCAAAACTTTGGATGCGAGGGTGGAATCGAGATAGGGGCGAGGAGTGAGGAGTGAGGAGTGAGAAGCAAAAGGTTTATTATAGCTTTGATGGCTAGAGTTGCGATCGCACTCAAAAAAATCTTGGCGCTCTTAAACTTTGCGCCTACTCTTACGAGAAGCCGCTGCGCGTATGCGTCTTTGCGTGACACTCAATTAGATCTTTCACTCAATTGCCAAAGATTGATTTTTAAATATATTTAACTACCAAGATCTCCTTGAATTATCAACACCGAACAATGAGCATTACGAACAACATGATTGCTGACGCTACCTAATAAAACTTCAGTAATCCCTTTATATCCCCTACGTCCCAAAACAATTAAATCTGCTCCCCACTCTTTTGCTGCATCGCAAATTGTCGAACCTGGATTCCCCACTCGACAATTAAATTCAACTGAAATTCCCAAATCCTTCGTTTTCTCGCGATAACCTTGCAAAACATCTTGTCCTTCCTCAGTTTTAGCTTCAATCTGAGATGGATAAGTCATTCTTGCTCCCAACTCAACGCCGTGAAATACCATCAAATTTGCTAGATCTTTTGTAGCTAATTCTACAGCTTGCTCGAATACCACAGATGCTTGAGCTGAGCCATCAACGGCAACAAAAATTTTCTTGAAACTCACGATCGCCCCCAAATTAACTATCCTGTTACTGACGATACAGTAGATTCAGTTTCGATCCTATGCAAGAATCACACAGATCGACGTATAAAACAGGTTCGATACCGCAAAAATCTACCAAGAGTGGTAGAGTCTGAGGCAGAATTTCAATCGAAAGATGTAGAAATATGATAGGCGATCGCCCAGACATTCAAGTATCTATCGCTATTATCGGCGGCGGACTCTCCGGTATGAGTGCAGCCTGGGAACTATACCGAGCAAGGATCGATTCACTCGTTGTTTTGGAAGCAAACAATCGCGTTGGCGGACGCACGTTTAACCAGTCTCATCCTAAAATTGGGTATCTAGAAATGGGTGGGACTTGGGTAGGACGCACGCAAACGGCTGTTCTCGATTTGGCACGACAGTTAAGAGTTGCCACCAAACAAGGTAAAGTTGATGGAGCCACAATTTACGGCTACCAGGGAATCTGGACGACGCACGTAGAGAACCCTGGTGAAAGCGCCACGCCAGCTCAAAAAGATTTTGCTCAGGTGATGGCAAAATTCGAGCAACTCAGCCAGACTGTACCGCTAGACACACCTTGGAACACACCTAACGCCGCAAGCTTGGATGCTATCTCTGCGGGAGAGTGGATCGATCGCAATACGGAGACAATCGAAGCAAGAGCTTGGATGGCGGGTAGTATTCGGCAAGGGATCGCAGGCGATCCGCATCAAGTTTCAATGCTGTTCGTTCTTTATTTCATGGCAAATGCAGGATTTTTTGACTTACGCGAAACAGCCGAAGATTATCGTCTCGTCGGTGGTTCCCACAGCCTGACGTTAAAAATTGCCGAGCGTTTAGGCGATCGCGTGTGGTTGAATACAAGAGTACGAGAGATTTCGCATGGCGATCGGGTATGTTTGGTGACAGAAAGGGGAGTCATACAAGCAGACTACGCGATCGTGGCAATGATGCCTAAAGATGCGGGAAACATTCACTTCGATCCGCCTTTACCAGCCATTCATCAGCAATTAATATCAGGGTGGCAGCAGATGAGCTGGATCAAATTCTTCTGTCTCTATCCGCGTCCGTTGTGGTGGGGAAAAGCAGCCAGCGGACATTACTACAGTATGGATACCGAAGCAGAGGTTTTTGACGTTTCTCCGATTGATGGTAGCTATGGTTTATTAATTGGTTTTTTCGATCCAAAATATTCTAATTTAAGTGAGGTAGAACGGCAAAAATTTGCAATTCAAACTGTTACAGATATGTTTGGTATTGCAGCCGCTACACCAGAAGAATATTTTGAAATTGATTATACTCAACAGTCATGGACAAGTGGTTGTGTAGCAGCTTTACCACCTGGTTTATTGACACGAGCAGGAGCAGCACTAAACGAACCTGTAGGTAGAATTTATTGGGCAGGAACAGAGCGTTCTACCCGTTGGATCAATTATATGGATGGAGCAGTGCGATCGGGTCAACACGCTGCAAGGCAGATTCTCGAACAATTGATTTAAGATTTATTTGCTAACTGAATTCTAAACCAACAAGTAGGATAAAAGTACGATCGGTATCAATTGCTTACTTAAAGGCAACGACTTATGGTACAAATATCACCTAAATCTCTAACACTAGAAGAGTTTCTAAAATTACCAGAAAGGAAACCTGCCAGCGAGTATATTAATGGTGAAATTATTCAAAAACCAATGCCTCAAGGAGAGCATAGTGCCATTCAGACAGAGCTGCCAGCAATAGTTAATGCAATTCTAAGACCTCAGCATATTGCGCGAACTTTTACAGAGCTTCGCTGTACTTTTGGCGGACGTTCAACTGTACCAGATGTATCTGTATTTGTTTGGGAGAGAATTCCACGCAAGGAAAATGGCGGAGTTGCCAATGTTTTCTCAATTGTACCTGATTGGACGATTGAAATTTTCTCACCCGACCAAAGCCAAACAAAAGTTACTAAAAATATTTTATATTGTCTGCAATATGGAACTCAAATGGCTTGGTTAATCGATCCAGAAGAACAAACAGTATTTGTTTATCTTCCTAATCGACAACCAGAAGTATTTGACGAACCAGAACAACAATTACTTGCCCCATCTTTTGCCAGCAAACTAAAGCTAACTGTAGGAACATTGTTCAGATGGCTAATGGAGTAAGATTAAAGTCATGCTGCTTCAACTGCTGCCATTCCACCAAAGATAATAAACAGAATTCCCCCAGCAATAGTTAACTTACGTTCGGAAATGCGTCCGGCTAACATGCGTCCGCAAACAACTGCAAGCGCCGCACATAAAGCATGACCTAAAATTGCTCCAATAGTCACGCCTACAACTGGATATCGAGTTGCTAAAGCAATAGTTGCAATTTGAGTGCGATCGCCCCATTCTGATAAAAAAGTTAGCGTAAAAGCCTCAGCAATAATTGCTCCGACATTTTGAGTTTTAGGTAAATTAAATTCTGCTTTCTCAATCGCAGTTTTTGCTTCTTGAATAATTTCTGTATCGCAAGAACTCGCTGGCATTTTACTTGCTTCGTAAAGTAGCTTCAAACCAAAACCAAGAAACAAGGCAATTTCTGCATATTGAATGTATGTTTTAGGCAACAAAGCCGCGACTTGTCCCACTAAAACAGAAAGTATTGTCATTGCTGCCAAAGCGGACACCGCACCAGCAAAGACCAGCCGTCGCGAATGACGCATCGCCAAAATTGCAGCGATGAAAAAAGTCTTATCCCCTAATTCTGAAACCGCAATCAGTAAAAAACTGGCAATGAAGGCTGCTAGCACTCTCTCAAGCTCCTTTGTAGCTGACTAACTTGAGCTTGCGAGCTTGACGAGTTGCGATCGACCTCACCAAGCTCACAATCTTCCTCTGTGAACTTAGTGAAGGTCTCACTGACAAATAGTTGTTAGCTGTTAGCTATTAGCTTTTGTTCAAGTGCTAATTGCTAATTGCTAATTGCTAATCGCCGATCTGTCACCTGAACCAGGCAGAAAGCCAGTATGTTGATTCAGGTATCTGGCAAGGTTGTGATGCCAGTAGCTACTCCCCTTCAAATTTATTTAATCCTTAACATATCATTGCTGAGATGCGTCGTCAAATGTGATGATTGTCATTGGTCATCGGTCATTTGTCAATAGTTCAAATGCTTCTCACTTACGACTTCTGGCTTCATTAGTATTTCCGTTCTTGTGGCTCAAACATAGTAATTGCGACGGGTTTGTATTGCAGGTCAATACCAGCAGGGGAATAATACGATAGGGTGTGCTTGAGGAAATTACTGTCGTCCCGTTGCGGAAAGTCTTCGCGGAAGTGAGCGCCACGGCTTTCTTGACGGTTGAGGGCTGAATTTAAAATGAGTTGTCCGACGACAATTAAACTTCCCAATTCTAAGGCTTCAATAATTTCTGTATTCCAACAACTGCCTTTATCATCTAGATATATTTGCGCAGATTGCAGTTGCAGTTGTTGCAATTGTTGTAAGCCTTCTTGCATCAAGCTTTCCGTCCGAAATACGCCGCAGTGCTGCGTCATAGCATCTTGAAAAGCAGTACGAACTTGCTCGATCCGGTACTTTCCTGGCTGTTCTAACAAGGCTTGAATCTGCTGTTTTGCCTCGTTAATATAGCGTTGCTCTTGGATATCCGGTAATTTACGATTTTGGACGTATTGCGCGATCGCAGCTCCCGTACGCCGTCCGTAGACTACGCACTCCAACAAAGAGTTACTCCCCAAACGATTAGCACCGTGAACGGAAACGCAAGCACACTCCCCAGCAGCAAAAAATCCCTCCACTAACTGTTCGGCGCTACGGCGCACCTGTCCGTCTGTATTCACTGGTATCCCACCCATAGAATAGTGGACTGTAGGACGCACGGGCATCGGTTGATGGACGGCATCAACTCCTACGAGTCGATGGGCTTCTTCCCAGCAAAAAGGGACGCGGCTCATAATTTTTTCTTTGCCCATGTGCCGCAGATCGAGATACACGCAGGGACCGCCTGCTCGACCATCGGGATAAACGCCGCGTCCGGCACGAATTTCATAGGCGATCGCTCTAGATGTGATATCTCGTGGCGCTAATTCCATCCTTGAGGGGGCGTAGGTTGCCATAAAACGCTCTCCCTCGGCATTAATTAAATACGCTCCTTCCCCCCGCACGGCTTCCGAGATCAATACGCCTACTGGATACAATCCCGTGGGGTGAAATTGAACGAATTCCATATCTTCTAAAGGCAAACCTGCGATCGCCGCCATCGCCAATCCGTCGCCTGTCGAAGCATAATCGTTAGAAGTCGTGTTGTAGACTCGACCGTAACCGCCTGTAGCAAACATCACCGCTTTGGCGCGTACGACTTCGATGTGTCCGTCGAGAATGCGGTACATCACCACGCCCTTAGCTTGACCGTCCTCCAAAATCAGACGCATCACGTACCATTCTTCATAAACCTGTACGCCGTATCGTCGTAAATTATTGACGAGTTCGTGCAAAATAGCGTGTCCGGTCTTATCTGCGGCATAGCAGGTACGATTGTGAGAATGTCCGCCGAAGGCTCTTTGGGCAATGCGACCGTCAGGCAAGCGAGAAAATAGCACCCCCATATGTTCTAGGTCTATCACCACATCAGGGGCTTCGCGAGCTAGCAACTCCACCGCATCTTGATCGGCTAGATAGTCGGAACCTTTCACAGTATCGAAGGCGTGGGCTTCCCAGTTATCCCGATCGTCTACATTCTTCAGCGTTGCAGCAATTCCTCCTTGAGCGGCAACAGAATGAGAGCGGATCGGGTGAGTTTTCGCCACTACAGCCACATTCAAACTCGGATCGAGGCGGGCAATTTCTACGGCGGCACGACAGCCAGCCAGTCCGCCGCCAACAATAATGACATCGTGTTCTAGCATTTATACAATTGTTTGCTAAAAAAGTGTTCTCTAGCTCTATAGTGGCTTAACAAGGGGTGAGGAGGAGGAGCGAGGAGTGAGGGTGAGAAAATTATTTTATATTTTGGATTGGAGTTGCTTCCTTGTCCCCTTTGCCCCTAATCCCCTCCCCTACCCTTCGGGAACGGCTTCGCCGAACGGTCGTGGGGAAGAGCGAGTTCCCCCTTGTCCCCTTGTCCTTTCCCTCACCCCTCATCCCTAGCTAGCTGGCGCTGGTTGTTGCTGCGAAACGTTGCCAGGAATAGGTTCAGTTTTTGTGCCTGGTTCTGTTGCTGTAAGTTCGATATGATTGAGCAGGGTTGTGACGAAGGCAAACAGTAGGAAAGGTAAAGAAAGTAATACAATCAGTCCTACAGTCGCTAAGGCGTAGATTGGTTTTCTTGCACCCATCATTGCCATTGCTGCTGCTAAACTAACGGTGATAGTAATCAACCAGACAATAATCTGACCGTAAATATCCCCAAAGGTCAGAGTGCAGACAAAGCGATACTTTTGAATGTTATTCATATTCATCAGATTTCCTTTTAACATCTCTTATTTTTCTAGGTTAAAGCTCTGATAGGTTTCTGGACAGTTTTTAAACATTTTTGACAGCTTTGCAACAGTTATTTACATTTTGCTAGACGTTTTTCTGGCAATTCATATCCCAAGATAGAAGTAAATTTTTAGCTCAATTGGTTAAGTATTTTCGATATAGGCTGAGGGAAATTGCATAATGCAGTTTCATCTCGATAAAGGGCGATGCTTCTTTCTTTCTTCCTTCTACTCTCTATCTTGATGAAGTCAGTTAGCATCGAACGCTATTTAGTAAAATTTGCGACTCAGTATTTGCTTGGCTTTTGGTTGCACGTATCTACTTGTACTAGCGTTCTATTGGTATAGTTAACGTTGAAACTCCTTGGCTGCTTAAACTTTACTTAATCTATAATTAACCAACTATTAAGCTTGAGATAATGAGTTCATCCACTATGTGCGTGATTATTAAGATTGTCTGTGCGATTGACTACTATTAGTGGATGAGGAGACTTAGAGAAATATGCTGCTATCTGGAATTACGCTGAAGCGTGTGATTGCGACTTCAGCAGTCGCAGCTACGGTGACCTTGGGAGCGGGTTTAACGGGAATTGCTCAACAAGCTGCTACCCTCAATGGTGCTGGTGCAACCTTCCCAGAACCCTTGTATCAGCGCTGGGCTAGCGAATTGCGTAAAGCTAACCCGCCACTTCAAGTCAACTATCAAGGAATTGGTAGCGGTGGCGGCGTGAGACAGTTTATTGCTGGCTCAGTCGATTTTGGCGCTAGCGATAATGCCATGACCGATGAAGAAGCGAAAAAAGTGAAGAACGGCGTGGTATTCGTCCCCACAGCTGGTGGTCCTGTTGCCGTGGTTTACAATGCTCCTGGCGTTAACGATCTCAGACTTTCTCGTAAAGTCTTACCACAGATTTTTGCCGGTCAAATTAAAAATTGGAACGATCCGGCGATCGCCGCCGATAATCCTGGGGCAAAATTACCAAATCAGCCCATTAGACTTGCGGTTCGTGCTGATGCTAGCGGTACGAGCTTTATCTTCACCAACGCCCTCAGCGCCATGAGTCCCTACTTTAAAGGTAGAATCGGTCCTAATCGCGCTCCTTCTTGGGCTGGCAGCCCCCTTAAAGGTAAAGGCAATCCTGGTGTAGCTCAAATCGTGCAGCGGACTCCTGGTAGCATTGGCTATGTAGAAGCTGCTTTTGCTAGTGAAAATAAAATTCCGATGGCACAAGTGCAAAATAGTCAAGGGGAGTTTATCGCACCAACTCAAGAGGCGGCAGACCAAGCTTTAGAAGGCGTGAAGTTCAATCCTGATTTTCGCGTGAACTACGATCTCCTCGGCAATCCTGACTCTGGATATCCTATTGTCGGTCTGACCTGGATTATGGTCTACAAAAACTACCAACAGCCAGGTAAAGCTGATGCCGTCAAACGGATGGTAGAGTGGATGATGACCGATGGTCAGGCAATTAACGGTCAACTCAACTACACGCGCATTCCTTCTAAGGTTGCTAGCCAAGTCGTACAGACTGTGAAAAGCGAAGTGAAGTAGATGATTGCATGTAGAGACGTGATATGTAACGTCTCTACATATTCGATTTCAAATAAATGATGTATGTCAGAACCACATGTAGAAAACAATCGGCAGTTTCCTCTTAAATCAGAGATAAATTTAGCTGCATCTTCAGGAAAATTTGCGTGGTTCGACCAAGGGTTTACCTGGCTGGTATACGGGCTAGCAATTGCTATGGTAGCCCTGCTATTTTGGATTAGCTTTATTATTTTTGAAAATGCCCTGCCAGCTATTCGACAATTTGGGCTGAGTTTTTTGTGGAGCCAAGAATGGAATGTAGCAGATCTCAAATTTGGGGCACTGCCATTCATTTTTGGTACTCTAGTCAGTTCAGCACTCGCGATGTTAATAGCGGTTCCCGTGGGATTAGCAGTAGCTTTAATTACGAGCGAAGATATTTTACCTGCTTCAGTGCGATCGCCCATTGCTTTCATGGTAGAGTTGATTGCCGCTATTCCTAGCGTCATCATTGGATTATGGGGCATTTTCGTACTCATTCCGTTCTTGCAACCGATTCAACAATGGCTCTACGACCATTTCGCTTGGATACCCCTGTTTAGCACTCCACCAGCAGGCTATGGAATGTCGAGTGCAGGCGTAATTCTCGCGATTATGATTTTGCCGACAATGGCAGCAATTAGCCGCGAAGTTTTACTCGCCGTACCAAAAGAATTACGCAGTGGTTCGATGTCTTTGGGTGCAACCCGTTGGGAAACTATCTTTGGCGTGCTGTTACCGGCAGGTATTTCTGGCATAGTTGGAGCGGCAATTTTGGCACTGGGACGAGCGCTAGGAGAAACAATGGCTGTGACGATGGTAATCGGAAATACAGCACAAATCAGCCCTTCATTGTTAGATGTGGGATATACAATACCAGCCGTGCTAGCGAATGAGTTTGGTGAAGCATTGGATGGATTGCACGTCGGTGCGTTAATGTATTTAGCTTTGATTTTGTTTTTGGTTACACTACTGGTAAATATTGCTTCAGTTGCTCTGGTAAAATTTATCAGCCGACACAATTGATTAAATAAATTAAATGGCGATCGCCACGATGTAAATCTATTCTGTTTGCTATTGACTGCCTTTCTCCATCATCAATTTTTAGACTCAATATCTATGCACGATCGCCCAATTGCAGAAAAGATCGACCCATCTTTGGCAGCAGAATTACGCCGTCCCTTGCCTACATATAGAGCTGTTTTTAATAGCGGTATGACTGCGATCGCGCTGATCTTAACGGCTCTAGCTATATTACCTCTAGGATCGATCTTGCTCGAAATTCTGCTGAGGGGTGGTCAAAACTTTAGCTGGGCTGTGTTTACAAATATACCTGCCCCCGTAGGCGTAACGGACGTTCCCAATGGTTTTGGTAATGCGATCTTGGGTACTTTAATGATGGTAGGTATTGCCTCGGCGATCGCAATTCCAGTAGGAGTGCTGACAGGGATTTTCTTATCTGAATTTGGTAGAGGCACGACGGTCGGAAATTCGATCCGCTTTATCATTACCATTCTCACGGGTATACCTTCAATCATTGCAGGTGTATTTGCTTACGGCGTGTTGATCTTAAGCAAAGTCACGCAATTTTCTGCTGTAGCTGGAGGTTTTGCCCTTGCAGTCATCATGCTGCCAATTGTGGCGCTGACGACGGAAGAAGCTTTGAAACTGATCCCCAATCACCAACGCTTGGGTTCCGCCGCCTTGGGTGCAAATCGTCTGCAAACAACATTTCGCGTTGTCGTTGCTGCCGCAATTCCCGCCATCACTACAGGCGTTTTACTCGCTGTTGCCCGCGCAGCTGGTGAAACAGCACCGCTACTATTTACTGCTTTATTTAGTATTAGCTGGCCCGATGGATTGTTTAATCCTACCCCCTCGCTATCCGTCCTGATTTACAACTACGCTAACTCTCCCGACCTTGGGCAAAACCAGATGGCATGGACTGCGGCTTTAGTTTTAGTAGGACTAGTTTTATGTATTAGTATTATCTCGCGAATTGTAACTCGCAAAAAACAGTGACTAGTGGCTAGCGGCTAGTGACTAGAAGTTCTCCCTTGTCTCCCTTGTCCCCTGACTCCCGACTCCCGACTCCCGACTCCCCGACTCATGAATTACACAAAATCAGTAGCAACAAATTTAATTCCAGCGCTGCGAGTGAAAAGCCTAAATTTTTTCTACGGCACTCGTAAGGCGATCGATAAGGTGACAATGGATATTTACCAAGGACAAGTTACCGCGATTATCGGTCCTTCTGGCTGTGGTAAATCGACTTTTATTAAAGCCCTTAACCGCATTAGCGAACTGGAAGGCAAAGTTAAAGTTGAGGGTCAGGTAGAGTTTTTCGGTCAAGATATTTACGATCGCCGTGTCAACCTAAATCGCCTGCGCCGCGAGATTGGTATGGTATTCCAAAAGCCTAATCCTTTCCCCATGAGTATTTACGATAACGTGGCTTATGGTGTAAGAGCGCAGTCTCGTCCGTCGCGGATGCAGTTGGATGACATTGTCGAATCTGCCCTCAAAGGAGCGGCTTTGTGGGATGAAGTAAAAGATAATCTGAAAAAATCGGCTTTGGGTTTATCGGGCGGACAACAGCAGCGTCTCTGTATTGCTAGGGCGCTAGCTGTCAAACCTAAGATTTTGTTGATGGATGAACCCGCTTCCGCCCTCGATCCGATCTCGACGATGAAGATTGAGGAATTAATTCACAGTTTGCGGGGAGAACTGACGATCGCGATCGTGACTCATAATATGCAACAAGCCGCCCGCGTCTCTGACTATACGGCATTTTTCAGCACGGATGAGAGCCGGATCGGTCAGATGGTGGAGTTCGACGAAACGGAGAAAATCTTCTCCGATGCCAACGATCCTCGTACTCAGGATTATGTGGAAGGTCGTTTCGGTTGAAGATTATTGTTGCAATATTATTACTTTCGTTAGCGATCGCCTTTCCTGCGGCTGCTAGTGTTTGTCGGACTCGTGGTGGACATCAGATCTGCATTCTGAGTCTTCAACGCAGCGCCAAAAATTATTGGGAATATAGGGCTGTTGTCAGTATAGATGGTGTGAAAGGGGATACAGAGGTTTATAATTGCCGCGAGCGCGTGAAAGTTCGCAAGGATCGAGTTGTGGCGTTTAAATCGGGCGATCCTGGTGAGGTAGTCTGTAGGTTTTTTAAGCGATCGTAGGGGCGGGTTCACCAACAATATATCCTGAGAGCGGAGTTGCTTTATAAACCCGCTCTCACAAGATATTTGTAATGTCACGCAAAGACGCAAAGACGCGAAGCGGCTTCTCGTAGGAGTAGGCGCAAAGGGTTAGCGAGGGATCTGGGTAGTTGCAAAAGTTTCGAGTGCAGAAAATTTCAATCTTTGGTTGCTAAGGGTGTGGGTAAACCGTCGATACTGACAAGGTTTTTTTGCTTTTGATAGTCTTGTAGTCCCTGTTCGCCTTTTTTGTGCGCCCACTTGATAAGGTTTTCTCGTTCGCCTTGGTGTTCGTATAGGGGTACGCCAAAGCCGCAGGATGTCTGCACGCGATCGATCTCGGCGATGATGATTTGGCGCGTTCCTGGTGTCGGTGGAAACAAAGAGTGTAGGTTATCCCACTCAGAATGATTTGGTAATACTGTATAGCCTGTGCCGTAAAGTCGCAGAATGGAAGGTGAACCTTGAAAGGCGCAAAACATGAGGGTGATGCGCCCGTTTTCTTGTAAATGGGCTGATGTTTCGTTTCCGCTACCCGTTAAGTCTAAATAAGCAACGCGATTAGGGGAGAGAATGCGAAAGCTGTCTAAACCTTTGGGTGAAACGTTAATATGCCCAGTTGAACTGATGGGTGCAGTCGCTACAAAAAAGATGTGTTGGGTAGCAATGAATGCTTGTAGTTCGTCCGTGATGCGATCGAAGACTTTAGCCATTTTTGAGAATCAAGCGCGTATTTTTCGATTCTATCAGTCGCGATCGCGTGCCGAGATGGGGAGAAAATGGGAAACTAAAGTAAATAGACCCACACCACCAACAAAATCCCTTCCACACCCAGTTCAAGTTCAAGTTAATAATTTATGGCGATGCGCGTTCTTTCTGGAATTCAATCCACTGGCAATCTACACTTAGGTAACTACTTAGGGGCAATTCGCAACTGGGTAGAAGGACAAAGCCAGTATGAAAATTATCTCTTTGTGGCAGATCTACATGCCATTACCGTGCCACACAAACCAGAGGAACTAGCAGCTAATACTTACACGCTCGCAGCTCTATACTTAGCTTGTGGTTTAGATCTAAAATACTCTACTATATTCATTCAATCTCACGTTCCCGCCCACAGCGAATTGACTTGGCTATTTAATTGCATAACGCCGTTGAACTGGTTAGAAGACATGATCCAGTTCAAGGAGAAGGCAGTAAAACAGGGAGAGAATGTTAGCGTTGGCTTATTAGACTACCCTGTACTAATGGCATCGGATATCTTACTCTACCAACCTGATAAAGTCCCCGTGGGAGAGGATCAAAAGCAGCATTTAGAAATTACTCGCGACATTGCGGCGCGATTTAACTATCAATTTGCGCGCGAAAACCCAGTGTTGAAGTTACCAGAACCTTTGATTCGGGCAGAAGGCGCAAGGGTGATGAGTCTGACAGACGGAACCAAAAAAATGTCGAAGTCAGACCCATCAGAGTTGAGTCGAATTAATTTGCTGGATACACCAGACCAAATTCAACAAAAAATTAAGCGCTGTAAGACCGATCCGATTCGCGGCTTGGTATTCAATGACCCCGAAAGACCGGAATGTAATAATCTTCTGACTCTTTATATGCTACTATCTGGCAAAACCAAGCAGGAGGTTGCAGCAGAGTGTCAAGATATGGGCTGGGGACAATTTAAACCACTGCTAACCGAAACAGCGATCGCTGCCCTTAAACCGATTCAAGATAAGTACAACGAGGTCATGGCAGATAAGGGATATCTAGAGTCAGTATTGCGCGATGGCAAGCAAAAAGCAGCCGCGATCGCCAACGACACCCTAAGCAAAGTTAAAACAGCTTTGGGCTACTCCGTACCGCTTTAGAGTGAGTCAGGTTTTCAGGGTGCAGTGCTATAACCTATACCTAATAACTAAAACTGAAATCTGATGCATAATACAACCCGTTTAAATTCGTTTCGCAAAGCCGTCAAAGCCAGAGAGTTTTTAGTGACAGCTGAAGTTGCCCCTCCTAAGGGTGGCGATCCCAGCCACATGCTACAAATGGCGCAGGCGCTTAAAGGACGGGTACACGCAGTTAATATCACCGATGGTAGCCGTGCCGTAGTACGGATGTCTTCTTTTGCCTCATCTGTTATTCTCTCTCAGCAAGGGATCGAACCGATTTGTCAAGTTGCCTGCCGCGATCGCAACCGCATTGGTTTAGAAGCCGACTTGCTAGGCGCACACGCCCTTGGCATTCACAATATTTTGGCTTTAACTGGCGATCCTGTCAAAGCAGGCGATCGCACCGATGCTAAAAGTGTCTTCGATCTGGAATCGGTGCGGCTGTTACAACTAATCGGTAAAATGAATCAAGGTTTAGACTGCGACGATAAACCTTTGACAGATGGGGCGACAGATCTATTTGTTGGTGCGGCTGTCGATCCGCAGTGCAAAAGTTGGTCGGGATTGCAAAGTCGCTTTGAACGCAAATTAGCAGCAGGGGCGCAGTTTTTTCAAAGTCAGCTGATTACTGATTTCGATTGCCTAGAAAAGTTTATGACTCAGATTGCATCTGGTTGTAACAAGCCAGTTTTAGCAGGTATCTTCTTATTAAAATCGGCTAAAAATGCTCAGTTTATCAATCGCTGCGTTCCTGGCGTAAACATTCCCGAACATATTATCGATCGCCTTGCTCAAGCCAAAGAGCCTTTAGCAGAAGGGATAAAAATTGCTGCCGAACAAGTGCAAATTGCTCGTCAACTTTGCGACGGCGTACATATGATGGCAGTGAAACGAGAAGATTTGATCCCCCAAATTCTCGATCTAGCCGGGATTTCTCCTGTAGTTAGTTACAGTTTGCCATCTCAGGTAGTCAGTTCGCTCAGATGAAATAACGCTTACAAATCCAATACGGTTCATTTAAGGCTACGCTGTGCTGAGGATAAAGAAAATAGGAGGATTGGTTCGAGAGGGGGTGGCTCGATGTCTTGGCTTTTTTGAGCGAAACTTGGATACAGGTTTTTTTACAACTCTGGGATTGGTACGAGAAACTCGTTCAGGTAACAGAGTGTCTAAAATCTCTACAGTTAACCAACTTAAAAAAAGGGGAGTTCTTGTGATTGCAAGCGTTGAAATTTCGGGATAGCACGACGAATAACTCGCAATGTCCCAGTGAAACTCAGACGCAAAGGAGTGATACCCGCGCTCTTTGCAGCTTGAAACATCAATAACCGCACAGCCCAGTGTCCTAACAACCACCCGTAAACTTCCTGCACAACTTCACGCGGTTTTTGAGAGCGAATATGAGTTTTTCGTCCTGATAAATGTACTTTGAGTTCATCAATAGTATTTTCTACTTCCCAGCGTTGATGATATTCAATCGCCAGTAGTTGAGCCGGAAATTTCTCCAATTCCAATAAGCTGGTAATTAAGCGATATCTTAGTTGTTCCTCTGGGTTGTCGGTATTACCAATTGTGTATTCAATCACTCGGACTTGTATGGGCTGGCAAGCTTTTGAGCGGAATTTAGCAGGTGGATAAATCCAACTCAGATAAGAACCATCCGCCAGTGGTTCTTCGCACAAAAACTTGACATTTGCGGGAATTCTTCCTAAATAATCGCTACCAGTTGTGACAGTTGCTTGCACCATTGCATAAGAATGTAACCCTCTGTCCCACATCAACAACATCCCTGAACTCACGGAGCGTAATAATCTTAATGCCCGCACTCGTTCTCCTATTCGATATGGACACATCAATGCATCAAAGATTAAATGTGTTCCTGCTTCTACCAAAATGACTAATCGCAGTTTGGGAAATGCGGCTTGTGTGCCAGGACGGCTGCTCGGACGACCAAAAACTCTCGCATTTTCATCGCTGTCTGGCAGATCGAAGCAAGTCCGATCAATTACCACAATTCGCAATCCATTGAGAAATGCTCCTTTGGTATCGGTGCTAGCCATTGGTCGCACCAGTTGATGGAACAATTGACTCATCACCCTTGGACTTAATCGTTGTCGGGCTTGCGTTATTGCTGATTTACAAAAAACTCGCCAGTATTTCCCCACTTTCACCCATGCTTCGCTCAGCCCATCAATTAAGTTTTTCAGCACATCTCTCATCGAATCTCGTGACCACAGACTCATCGCAATTACCAAACAAATTACCAATTGTGCTGGTAACGAGCGTTTACGTTGTTCACAAACTTTAGTTTTAGCGATCGCTTGCTCGATCTCCGTGGATGGGATGGCTGCCTCTATCGCTTTGAACACATCACTACTTTGTATCGTAGGAGACAACAATGAGAAATCCTTCAGATGCACTACACTCACTTTCCATTCTTGGGAACAATGCTTAATTTACAACACTTTGAGCCTTAACTCAGATCTTGCAGCATTCTCGATAAGCAAGAATGGGTAAAGGTTTGAGGATAATTTCAAAATCGAATTGTGCAGCAATGTCAGCATTGACTCGGATGAACCGCAGCAATTGTAACCACAGAACCGAGGGAAACAGTACAGTTAATGCCAAATCACTGGCAGCTTTCCAATCCAGGACAGGAGGTAGTGACCATTGGTCAATCCAATGCGCCAATAGATAGGCAATTAGCGCTCTTGATGAGCCAGCGATAGACACCAAGTTTCGTAGTTTGCCCAAAGCGATGCAGCCCAAAACGATGTTTGCTCGTTTTGAAAAAGCCCTCAATGCAAGAGCGCTTACGTCCTAGCCGCACCAGATAAATGCCAGAGTAAGGATGGGTAGAAACGACAAAGCGCAGTTCTCGCTTGCCTTCGGCTCGTTTGAGCCAGAACCAGGACACCGTCAGTGGCTGTGTGTCTCCCGCTAAATACACCTGTTGTCCACGGTTGGCATGGCGATACAGTTGCTTTAGATGACGACCGTCCTGCATTTTGCGATTGCAGCGCATCCCCACGACTGCTCGCCACGACTGCTTTCGCACTGCTTTGAGAAACTCTACGGTGCCAAACTCCGTATCTGCCTGTACAATGACCACCCTGCCCTGACTCAACTGGGTTGGAACCGTTGCCAACAACTTGCAGGCTAATTGTACTGGGCGCTTGATAGCCTTTGCCCCGCCAGACCCGAAAGCTCCAAGGCACTCGCCACTCACCCACCACCAGGTACAATACTACTAAATGTAATCCCCGCTTACCGTTAAGTATTCTCACCCAGGGGTCAGGTGCCTTGGGGTCATTCGTCGGCGTACTCAACTGCAAAAACTTGCCGCACTTTTCGAATGTCGTTAGATCGATCGACACTCGCAAAGGAGTGCTTGGATGAGGGGGATGAGCGGTCACTTGCTGCAACACCATTTGACGAGTCGTGCGAATCACGCTACGAGTAGACCAATTGTAGTGATTCAAAAATCGACTCAATGAAGAAGCGGATTTCACCTGGGTGTGCTGGGGTAAAGGATATCCTTGAGCTTCAAGAAACAGCCCGAACAGGGCGTTTAGACTGGCTTTCTGGTATGTGCTAGGCATTAAGCAAAGAAGGCTATAGACTAGCCCTTGGGCGTATTCGACGATGGTTTCCATAATCGTCAACTCAAATTATTCCTACGCCCTTTCTTCCAGATTTTGGCTCTTTTGGCAACCCTTTATTGAGAATGGTGCAAGATCTCAGTTAACTGAACCGTAGTGCCCTATAACGCATTCTTGACGGCAACCGTCGTGCGCGATCGCCAAGGAACGGCAAGTCATTTACGGATTTGCCTGCGACAGACCGACGAGCAGCAAGTGGCGATCGGCAGCTAAACCATCTATACCAGCAGTTGCCAAAGTTTATGAATATCAGTGGTTTATAAAACTTTTTCGGAGCCGTCAATTCTTATAATTATTAAAGAAACGCAATAAAACTGGTTAGTGGTTAGTAGTTAGCGGTCACTGATAACTGATAACCGACAACTGATAACTGATAACTGTTTGGTCAAGGAGCGATCGCTAAACATATGGCAAGGATAGAAACCAGAACAGAACCCATGGTACTAAACATGGGACCGCATCACCCCTCCATGCATGGCGTGATGCGGTTGATCGTGACTCTGGATGGCGAAGATGTGGTCGATTGCGAACCCGTCATCGGCTACCTGCACCGAGGAATGGAAAAAATCGCCGAAAACCGCACCAACATCATGTACGTTCCTTACGTGAGTCGGTGGGATTATGCGGCGGGGATGTTCAACGAGGCTGTTACTGTCAACGCCCCCGAAAAATTAGCCGATATTCCCGTTCCCAAACGCGCCAGCTACATCCGCGTCATCATGCTAGAACTGAACCGGATTGCCAATCACTTATTGTGGTTGGGTCCGTTTATGGCTGATGTTGGCGCTCAAACTCCT
Source organism: Chroococcidiopsis sp. SAG 2025 (assembly GCF_032860985.1). Classification (GTDB taxonomy): domain Bacteria; phylum Cyanobacteriota; class Cyanobacteriia; order Cyanobacteriales; family Chroococcidiopsidaceae; genus Chroococcidiopsis. The sequence goes on along the minus strand of NZ_JAOCNC010000001.1, from coordinate 6,225,455 downwards.
TTCTTTTACATCTTCCGCGAACGCGAGATGATCTACGACCTCTGGGAAGCGGCTACAGGCTACCGGATGGTGAATAACAACTACTTCCGCATTGGTGGTGTAGCCGTCGATCTACCTTACGGCTGGATCGATAAGTGCCTCGATTTTTGCGACTACTTCATGCCCAAAGTAGACGAATACGAGCGCCTGATCACCAACAACCCGATTTTCCGTCGTCGTGTCGAGGGTGTAGGCACGATTACAAGAGAAGAAGCCATTAACTGGGGGCTTTCCGGTCCCATGCTGCGGGCAAGTGGCGTAAAGTGGGACTTGCGGAAAGTCGACCACTACGAATGCTACGACGACTTCGACTGGGATGTTCACTGGGAAACCGCCGGGGATTGCTTTGCGCGTTACTTAGTGCGAATTCGGGAAATGCGCGAATCAGTGAAAATTCTGCGCCAAGCCATTGCCGGACTACCAGGTGGACCCTACGAAAACCTAGAAGCCAAGCGGATGCAAGCTGGTCCAAAATCTGAATGGAGTGGTTTTGATTACCAATACATTAGTAAGAAGGTTGCCCCCACATTCAAGATTCCCAAAGGCGAACACTACGTCCGTGTCGAGAGTGGCAAAGGGGAATTAGGCATTTATATTATCGGCGATGATAATGTCTTCCCTTGGCGGTGGAAAATTCGCGCAGCTGATTTCAACAACGTGCAAATTCTGCCTCATATCCTCCGAGGCATGAAGGTTGCTGATATCGTCACGATCCTGGGTAGTATTGACATCATCATGGGATCGGTAGACCGATAAATAAGTCGTAAGTCGTAGGGGCGGGTTTACCTAAAATATTTGTCAAAGTGAGAGCAAACTAGTGAACCCGCCCGTACAAAAGTCGTCAGTCAAAAATAATCAATACAAATGACAAATGACAGATGACTCGAATTTAGAGTTGAAGGAGGCGATTCGACTTGCGATCGCCTCAAGTTCTCAGCAGCGAATCACTTTTGCTGAGTATATGGAATTAGCGCTATATCACCCTACTTGCGGCTATTACACGACTAAAGCCGTCCAAATGGGCAAGCAGGGTGATTTTTTTACGTCTACTCATCTGGGTGCTGATTTTGGCGAGTTACTAGCAGAGCAGTTCGTCCAAATGTGGCAGATCTTAGGAAAACCTCAGCCCTTTACTTTGGTCGAAATGGGGGCAGGACAAGGTTTTCTGGCTTTAGATTCGATCCAATACGTCCAGCTGAATTATCCAGAGTTTTTCGCTGCACTGGACTACATTATTGTCGAGCAGTCTCCTGCTTTGCGAGAGTTACAACAGCAGAAGATCCCCCCAACCCCCCTTCTCAAGGGGGGCAACGTTCTCTCTACAACCCCCTTTTTAAGGGAGTCGCCGCCGGCGGGGGGATCTATCCGCTGGTGCAGCCTAGAAGAAATCCCCGATAATTCGATCGCTGGCTGTTTCTTTTCCAACGAACTCATAGACGCACTACCCGTACATCAAATTGCGATCGAACGAGGTGTGCTGCAAGAGGTGTACGTTGGACAAGGAGAGGTCAGAAGTATTTCACGCACCACTCCTTTTGTAGAAATTACAGAGAAACTTTCTACACCCAGATTGCAAGAATATTTCGACTTGGTTGGCATCAATATAACTTCTTCTACCTATCCCGATGGATATCGCAGCGAGGTGAATTTGGCTGCTTTAGACTGGCTGCAAACAGTCTCTCAAAAGCTACAGCGCGGATATGTATTGACAATTGATTATGGCTATCCCGCAAGTCGATACTACAATCCAGGGCGATCGCAAGGGACGTTACAGTGTTACTATCAACACCACCACCACAACGATCCGTATATCAATATCGGACAACAAGATATCACCGCTCACGTTGATTTTACAGCTCTACAGCGATGGGGCGATCGCTGCGGGTTGCCCACAGTCGGTTTCACCCAACAAGGATTATTTTTAATGGCGTTAGGATTGGGCGATCGCATTGCGGCACTATCTCAAACCACAAGCCAATCGCTCCAACAAGTCCTATGGCGGCGTGATGCCCTACATCAACTGCTCGATCCTATGGGTTTAGGCGGATTCGGCGTTTTGATTCAAAGCCTGGGACTCACTGAGGCAGAAGTAGCACAGCCCTTGATGGGGTTAAAGTAGAGACGTTACATGTAACGTCTCTACAACGTGAAATCTTAAATCAATAGCTCTGACGATGGTGAGAATTCAATTTTCCCTCACAATGATTAGAGTAGTAAAGTAAGGCTATCAAACAGCAAAATCATGAACGCCCACGATCTATTAACACTAGTAATGCTTTTGACTCCTGGGATTTTGCTTTCAGTAATAATTCTGGTTACATTTGCCGCTGGAGGCTGAATCAGTTATCAGTGACCAGTGACCAGTGACCAGTTATTTTTCTCCCTCAGCTTCCTCTGCTCTCTTCTTCCCGACTCCCGTACGGGCGGGTTTAATTGCAGATCTTCTGGTTGTTCGCAGGAATTTTCCATGAAACCCACCCCTACGACTCCCTTCAATCCTTGATAAGGTAATAAAATTGTATCCCTTCTAACATAGAGTGGATGACGTGGCTGTCCTTGTAGGGTGACTCCTAGACAATGCAAGATTCGACCTTGACTCAAGAGACCTAGTACGGATTTATCTCTTTGTTGCCAACTACCATAATTACCCCAACCAATGACAATTTTCTCGACACTTTGCTGCATTCGCATTAAATAAGAGTCATTCTCGCAGCCAACCGGATCGAAGACTCTTCGCAACACTAACCAATCGGTGGCGCGGTAAGCAAATAAATTGCCTACTTCTATGCCTCCGTATCCCCAGTTACGAGCAAAATTGATACAGCGACGAATCGTGGGATCGTCTTTGGTTGCATCTGCCGTACTGGGGTTGAGCATAATAAAGCCAATGCATGGTAGATCGGTTTCCCAAACCCTAGTTAGGGAATAACGATACAATCCATCGGGTGCGATCGCAGCACTCATTTTCATTCGGCAAGACGTAAGAGTCCATTAACTAACTACTAACAAATGACGAATGACAAATGACGAATAAGTTCGCAAAGAACTGTAACAACTGCTGGCTCAAGTACAATGAAAAGCAGATTTGCCCCATCAGGATGACATCTTTACAACAGCACAACAGCTAAAAGTTCGCTTTTTTGACTGTTGACTTTTCACCGTTGACTTTTCACTGTTGACTTACTGAGTAGAGGAACAAGGATGAAAGTTGCTGTATTTAGCACCAAATCCTACGATCGCGCCTTTTTAGAAACTGCTAACGCCAAATACAAACACGAACTGGTATTTTTTGAACCTCGTCTGACCTGCGAAACGAGCATTTTAGCAAAAGACTATCCAGTAGTTTGCGTCTTTGTCAATGACCAATTAGATCGGAAAACCTTGACTTGTCTAGCCGATCGCGGTATGAAGTTAATTGCTTTGCGTGCTGCCGGATATAACAACATAGATATCATCGCTGCTACTGAATTAGGTTTACCAGTCGTGCGCGTGCCAGCCTACTCACCCTATGCAGTAGCAGAATATACTCTAGGGATAATTCTTGCCCTGAATCGTAAAATTTACCGCACTCATTATCGCGTGCGCGAGGGAAATTTTTCGCTAGAAGGTTTGATGGGTTTTGACTTACACGGCAAGACAGCGGGGATCGTTGGCACTGGAAAGATTGGGGCAATCGTCGCGCAAATTCTCCATGCTTGCGGCTGTCATGTGCTAGCGTATGACAAATATCAAAACCCTGACTGTCAAGCTTTAGGCGTGCAGTATGTCTCGCTTCAGGAATTATTTGCCCGTACTGACATTATCAGCCTTCACTGTCCGCTGACACCAGAGACATACCATTTAGTTAATTCTGAAGCGATCGCCTTGATGAAAACAGGTGTAATGCTGATTAACACCAGTCGTGGAGCGTTGATCGACGCAAAAGCAGCTATTAAAGGCTTAAAATCCGGTAAAATTGGATATCTTGGTTTAGATGTCTACGAGCAAGAAGGAGATATTTTTTTTGAAGATCTCTCAAACACCATCGTGCAAGATGACGTGTTACAGAGGTTGCTGACGTTTCCCAACGTCCTGATTACTGGTCATCAAGCCTTCTTTACCAAAGATGCACTGACTAGTATTGCCCAGACTACCCTTGCTAATATTAGCGATTTTGAAACCGGAAAACCTTGTCCTAATCAAATTAAAGTAGAGTCTCCTCAAGCGGTTGCTAGCAATGTCAAGTAGCTTAATTTACAACTTATGACAATCTGAGTGCTGACGAACTCGATCTGATTTATCTATCTTGAAGTCGATCGAGTCGTCCGTGGAAGTTAAGTATATTTGAACAATAACCAAGAACTTGTTTTGAATTTTTGATTTTCAAACTAATCAGTTCAGTAGTATATGCAGACAGTTGCTAAATCAGCGATATTAAAGTAGTCATCATCAAAAACAAGGTAAAACTATGGAATCTCAAATACAGCAACAAGAATACACCACCACACCTGAAGGAATGCCAGCTAGCGAACCCGCAGGCACTTTGGCGCTTCCTCCCGCTCCTCAGTCAAATACGCAATTGAAAAAACTAGGCGCTCAAGTCCGAGCCTTTCTGGACGAACTACCAGAATACATTGCCAAGTTTTATAACGAAAACCAAAAGCCAATTACTGTTGCTATCTTGATTGTGGCAGCATTTGTCACTGTCAAAGTCGTTTTGGCAATCTTAGATGCTCTCAATGATATTCCTCTGCTTGCACCAACTTTTGAATTAATCGGGATCGGTTATTCAGCTTGGTTTGTCTATCGTTACCTACTCAAAGTAGAGACACGCGAAGAATTAGGACAAGAAATTCAAGCTATTACCAGTCAAGTTGTTGGTAGTAAGAAATAGTCCGCAGCAGTAGCGGAGATCTGAATAAAAACACAAACAAATAAAAGCGATCGCGCCAAGATATATTTATTTGGGCGATCGCTTTTTTAGTTATCAGTACTCGCGACTCACTTCCCATTTACTGCTGTTGAACTCCAGCAATATAGGGAGATTGAATCGGATCGAGCCGTCCTGCTCTTACTAAAGCTTGGTAAACGCTGGCTGCTACATCAGCACGAGTAGCTTTAGCGTTGGGATTAAGTTGTTTGGCATCAGGATAATTTACAACTAACCCAGCGGTAGTTGCTGCGGCAATTTTCTCCCTAGCATAATTGGGAATTTGGTCTGCATCCACGTACAATTCCTTCAAGACTTGCTCTGGTATGGCTGGTGGTGCGAGATTTAAGCCACTAGCGAGAGACACTAAAACTTGGGCTTTAGGAATTTCTTGCTGGGGTTGAAATGTATTGTCGGGATACCCGCGTAAAAACCCAGTTTGAATGGCACGATTAATCGCTGGAACTCCCCAGAAAGTATCGGGCACATCTATATATTTAGTCTGGTTATCGACTCCAGGCAACTGATTGAAGGCTTCCTGCAAAATCGCAGCATACTCAGCTCTAGTGACGGGATCGGTAGGCTTGTAATAGCCGCCAGAAAAACCTCTGACGATGCCGCGCTCGGCAAGAGCTGTAATAAATGGATATGCCCAATAATCCGCAGGCACATCTTGAAACTTAACTTGTTGCGTTGGAGATGGTTCTGGAGATGCTGGAGTGGTTGGTGTGGTGGGAACAGGGACGATCGCCGGAAATGGAGCTACGGGCTGTCTGCGAGGAGCAACAGGCGTTTCTGGAGCGATCGCTTCTGGGGCTGGACTGGGGATCGGCGCTAGTTCTGCTCTAGGTTCGGGGCTAGCTTGCGGCTGGGGAGTCAAAGCCACAGGCGATCGCGCTTCTGGGGCAGTCACCAACGGTAAGATATTGGGAATCTGAAAACCTCGCCCCGAACGAGATAGCGACCAAAATAGAATTCCCCCGATCGCACCTAAAGCCAGCACGACTGCAAGAAATTCATCAAATCCCAAGGGAGTTCTGGAAGACCGAGGATCGGGAGGTGGGGAATTAGTCATTCATTTTCGCCCATCGAATCAGGATTTCGTGTCTAAGACAATCTACTCGTACTAATTCGCTCAATCTACTACCTTAAGGCTAATTCTTTCAATTGGTTGTCATTTGTCATTTGTCATTTGTCATTCGTCATTCGTCATTTGTCATTGGTTGACGGTTGACAGTAATTATTCTTCCTTGTCCCCTTCGCCCCCTAATCCCCACTCCCTACCCTTCGGGAACGGCTTCGCCGAACGGTCGCGGGGAAGAGCGAGTTCCCCCTTGTCTTCCTTGTCCCTCACTCCTCACTCCTCGCTCCTCACTCCTCACTCCTCACTCCTCGCTCCTCACTCCTCGCTCCCCTCTTCCAACACGCGCAAAATACTAGGAATACTATCAATTGCTTCAAGCTGGCGAATTTCTGCTAAAGCTTGATGAAAATCGCCTTCGCGCACGTTGTGGGTGACAACGACGATTTCGGCTAAATGTTTGTGAATTCCCGTCTGCACGACAGATTCTAAGCTGACACCGTGGGAACCGAAACAAGTCCCCAACTTACCAATTACCCCAGGATGGTCTTTGGTGAGGAAGCGGGCGTAAAATCGGGTGACGAGTTCTGACATTGGGGCGATCGCGCAGTAGTCTTGATGAGTGCAAGCGAGTAATGGGTGGAGTGAGGCGCTTTCTGTCTCCAAGTGTCCTGTTTTCAACACAGCAGCAACATTTAAGATATCCGAAACAACGGCGCTAGCGGTTGCTCCTGCCCCTGCCCCAGGACCAAAAAACATCACCTGTCCGAGGGGTTCGGCTTCCACTAAAATTGCGTTGTAGACCCCGTGAATGCTGGCTAAGGGATGCGATTGAGGTATGAGAGTGGGGTGAACGCGGACGGAGAGCAGAGGGGCTGAGGGAGCTGAGGCAGCTGAGGAAACTGAGGGAGTTTCTCTTTGGGCGATCGCGAGTAATTTGATTGTAAAACCGAGTTTTTGGGCGTAAGCAATATCTGTTTGGCTGACTTGACGAATGCCTTCACAGTAAACATCGGGTAGCTTGATCCTGCCACCGTAAGCTAAGGAAGCGAGGATAGCGATTTTATCGCCAGCATCTAAACCGTCTACATCGGCAGTAGGGTCGGCTTCAGCATATCCGAGTTTTTGTGCGTCTGCCAGTACGTCATCAAAACTAGTCCCTTCGGCTTGCATCCGCGTCAGAATATAGTTTGTCGTACCGTTGACGATACCAGTAATAGCATGAATTCGATTGACACCCAGAGTTTGCTTCAGGGGTTGAATGACTGGGATACCACCCCCAACAGCAGCTTCTAGCATGACGTAAACTCCAGCAGCATTGGCAGCGTCAAAAATTTCATTCCCGTAACGGGCGATAACAGCCTTATTCGCCGTGACGACGTGCTTGCGATGAGCGATCGCCTCCATAATCAGCGATCGCGCTGGTTCCAGTCCCCCCAATACCTCAACGACAATCTCTACTTCTGGATCGGTGACAATCGCCGGTAAATCTGTAGTCAATATCCCATCTGGTAGGTTGACCGCACGGGGCTTATCGAGCGATCGGACTCCAACTCGATAAATTTCCAACTCCTGCATCAGAGAATGCCGTCCAGCCCTATCCTGCAATAGCTGAACCGTCCCCGTTCCTACCGTACCTAATCCTAGTAAACCAACCTTAAAAGCCACAACTTTCCCACTTAGTTCGCCAAAAACAATTGTAGGGTGGGCATTGCCCACCCTACTAGCCACTAGCCACTAGCAATTAAATTGTAGAGGCGTTACATGTAACGTTTCTACAAACCCCTAATAGGTTTCAACGTGCCAGCGTCCGGCTTTCTTCATCTCTTTCTGATAGTCCGACCACTTGATACCAGATTTAGCCGCCTCCGCTGCTAGTGCCTCGTCGATCCCGCCTTCCATACCTTTCAAGCCGCAAATGTAGGTGTGGGTATTCTCTTGCTGGATTAACTTCCACAGTTCTGCTGCTTGTTCGGCTACTCGGTCTTGGATGTACATTTTGCCACCTTGAGCGTTTTTCTGCTCGCGGCTGATGGCATAAGTGAGACGGAAGTTATCGGGATACTTCGCTTGTAACTCTTCTAGTTCCTGCTTGTAAAGGATGTTGGGAGTCTGAGGAATACCGAAGATCAACCAAGCAAAACCCTTAAATTGATAATCGGGGTTGGCTGCTTTTTCTTCATCCTTAAACATCCGCCACAGGTAAGCTCTAAAGGGAGCAATACCCGTACCCGTTGCCAACATGATAATGTTGGCATTGGGGTCTTCTGGCAGTAGCATTTCCTTACCCACGGGTCCGGTGATCTTCACGTCTGCCCCTACTTCTAAGTTGCAGAGGTGAGTCGAGCAGACACCATAAACAGTTTCACCTGTTTCAGGGTGCTTGTACTCTAACTGACGCACGCAAAGAGAAACGGTTTTGTCATCCATTTTGTCACCGTGGCGGGTGGAGGCAATGGAGTATAGCCGAATTTTTTCCGGCTTCCCTTTTTTATCTGTCCCTGGAGGGATGATACCAATACTTTGACCTTCCAGGTAGCGAAGCTCGCTACCGGAAAGATCGAAAATTAAGTGACGAACAGTACCAATTCCACCTTCACCAACTAATTCCTCATTGGAAAGACACTTCCCAACAAAAGGAGCATTGGGACGATAGATATTGACGGGAACATCTGCGTGTTTGGCTTTCTCAGGCTTTGGCTGTGCTTGAGTCATGGGCTTGCCTTTATTTTCTGCTTTTGTCTGCTCTTGTGGTGCAGCTTTTGCTGCTTCATTCTTTGGAGCTACAGCAGGGGCTTTGCCGTTACCATTGCCATCAACTGTCAGAAGTTGAATATTGACAATTTTGCCTCCCATACGGGCGATCCGCCGCATTTCTTGGTTCATGCGGTTGTAAGGCACTCTCATATATACGCTGCCACTTTGACGAATCGGGTAGCCCATTTGGTCAGTTGTTTCATTCTGACGTAAGCCCACCACTTCGTATACAAAGACGCGGCTACCAGCTTCGGTGTTGGCGGCTGCATCAGCGGCGTTGGAATTGTACATCGATTAACTCTCTCCGAACCCTACATCACTACTGAAAACTGAAAATTGGTGTTCTAAAACAGCTCGCTTGAGAGAGATTTCTGCTTCTGCAAAAAAGAGTCGCGAGAAATACTTCCAAAAAGTAGCTGTGATGAACTTTTATTATTCTCGCCCGTAAAGGAGCGCCTGGGATGGCAAATTCCTTGCTTCACTCCTCTACCAGACTACAAATTTAGTCACTTGCAGAATGTTAAGAGCGATCGAGTTTTGTTTTTTTTAATAAAAATGTGCAACAAAACCTTAGCATAAGTACTAAGCCACTAGACGATATAGCCCAAAAGTAGCCTTGTAAGGGCGATCCCCTTCTGGTAGGATCTACTATAACAGTAGGACTAAATACTTAGCAGCTGTCAGGTGATTTCTTCCATCGGGAAGCGCGATCGCACCAGCTGAAGCTTGGAGGCAACCCAAGCAATACAAGTTAAGACTACCAGATTAAGTTCCAGGCTACCAAGTAAGCCAAACAAACAACATACAAAAACAGCCCATCTTGTCAGTTAGAGGAAACCTATGATCAGTAAGCCGGATCGCGTGGTTTTGATTGGCGTAGCCGGAGATTCCGGTTGCGGTAAATCCACGTTTTTGCGCCGTTTAACAGATTTGTTTGGAGAAGAGTTAGTCACCGTTATTTGCTTAGATGACTATCACAGCCTGGATCGCAAACAGCGCAAAGAAACAGGAATCACTGCCCTCAATCCCAAGGCAAATAATTTTGACCTGATGTACGAGCAAATCAAAGCTCTAAAAAACGGTCAATCAATTGAAAAGCCGATTTACAACCACGAAACCGGATGCATTGACCCGCCGGAACACATTGAACCAAATCATATTATCGTAGTTGAGGGCTTGCATCCCCTGTACGACGAACGGGTGCGATCGCTACTTGATTTCAGCGTTTATCTTGACATCAGCAATGAAGTCAAGATCGCTTGGAAAATTCAACGCGACATGGCAGAACGCGGTCATCGCTACGAAGACGTGGTTGCTGCAATTAACTCTCGCAAACCCGATTTTGACGCTTACATCGAGCCGCAAAGAGAATTTGCCGATGTTGTGATTCAGGTGTTGCCAACTAACCTGATCAAAGAAGACAAAGAGCGGAAGGTATTGCGCGTGCGGATGCTGCAAAAAGAAGACGTACACGGCATGACACCAACCTACCTATTCGACGAAGGCTCTACCATTCAGTGGACACCTTGCGGACGCAAACTGACCTGTTCTTACCCAGGAATGCAAATGTTCTATGGGTCAGACGTTTACTACGGTCAATACGTCTCCGTTTTAGAAGTAGACGGACAATTTGACAACCTAGAGGAAGTTGCTTACATCGAAACTCACCTGAGCAATACCTTTACCAAATATCAAGGTGAAATGACTCATTTGTTGCTCCAGCACCGCGAATACCCTGGTTCCAACAACGGCACGGGTTTATTCCAAGTCCTAACAGGCTTGAAGATGCGAGCAGTCTACGAAAGCCTCACTGCCAAAGAAATCAAATTGGCAGTCACGGCAAAAGCCTAAAACTAGGGGTGAGGAGTTAGGGGTGAGGGGTGAGGGGTTCTAATCTCTAACCCCCTCTTTATAGGGAAAGAGAGCTGAGGGAGCGCTCGGAGCTGAGGAGGAAAATTACTTCTGACCTCTTCCTTGTCCCCCTTGTCCTCCTTATCTCCCTTTTCCCTCTTCTATTCCCTACTCCCTACTCCCTGCTCCCTACTCCCTTTAAAATAAAGGTTGCTCAAAAATTTGCGGGGACTAACTGGTTCATGTATACAGAAAAGGAGCTACTGAGTGAGGCGTGGACGAGATTAGAAGCATCGGTTTTAAAGTTTGAAAATGAACCAATTGGTACAGTAGCTGCTGCAATTGATAAAAGCACTCAACAATTCAATTACGGGCATTGTTTTATTCGCGATTTTGTGCCTTCAGCCCTAGCATTTTTGACTAGAGGTCAGGGTGGAATTGTCGCCAATTTTTTACGACAAACCCTGAAGTTACAGATTAATGACAAAAATATCGATGAAGTTAGGGCGCATATGGATGGCGTAAGACCAGGTATGGGTCTAATGCCAGCAAGTTTTGAGATAGTCGAAGAAGAAGGAAAACAAGCTGTCAGAGCCGATTTTGGCGAACGGGCAATCGGTAGGGTTACACCTGTAGATTCTTGTTTGTGGTGGCTGATTTTACTACGGATTTATCAAAGAGCTACAGGCGACCAAGAGTTAGTTCAAGAAGCAGGATTTCAGCGGGGAATTAGGTTAATTCTCAATCTCTACATGCTGAAGCAATTCGATATGTACCCGACGCTGCTAGTTCCCGAAGGGGCATTTATGATTGACCGTCGCATGGGAGTGTACGAGCGTCCGTTAGAAATTCAAGCTCTATTTTATGCGGCTTTACTAGCAGCAGATGAATTGCTGTTATCCAAAAATAAGCAGGACATTCATACAGAAATCGAGCAGCGATTGGCAAGATTGAAAACGCACATTCGCCAACATTATTGGCTCGATTTAGAAAAAGTGAATGAAATTCATCGCTACGAAAACGAGCAATTTGGAGAAGAAATTTGCAATAAATTCAATATATATCCAGAGTCTTTGGAAGCCTGGGCGATCGATTGGGTTCCCAAAGAAGGAGGCTATCTAGCTGGGAATCTGGGACCAGGGCGGATGGATTTTCGCTTCTTTGCAATTGGGAATTTGATGTCAGTTATTTGCTCGTTAGCAGATGAAACACAATCTCAAAAGATCATGAATCTGATCGGTAAACGATGGATCGATCTAGTTGGAAATATGCCAATGAAGCTTTGTTTTCCTGCTATAGAAGACAAGGAATGGGAATTAATTACAGGTTGCGACCCAAAAAATGTGAGTTGGTCTTATCATAATGGAGGAAGTTGGCCCGTTCTGTTATGGTTTTTAGTCGCGGCAGCTTTAAAAGTGGGGAGAAAAAGTATTGCCGAACGGGGAATTAGAATTGCCGAAAAACGTTGGTGCGAGTATAAAGATAAAGATCGTTGGCCCGAATACTACGATGGCAGGAAAGGCAATTTAGTCGGCAAAAAGGCAATGCGCTATCAAACCTGGACGATCGCTGCTTATATCGTCGCCAAAGACTTAATGGAGAACCCGCAGCATTTAGAATGGATTACATTTCAGTGAACAGCGAACAGTTATCAGTGGCAAGCGAACCGATGCGTAGCGAGTAGCGAACAGATTACGGGGTGTGGGATGTAGTGAATGGTTAGCAATAGCTCTTGACTCCTGTACGGGCGGGTTTTGGACGTAGATTTATTGCCTAAACTCGTCAATGTTTTGCTAAACCCGCCCCTACGATAACTGACAACTAAATTCAGCCTGTACGAAACTCGCCACCTCCTTGAATCAAATCTTCTGGTCTAATGTTGGAGAGAAACTCTCGAAAAGCTTTCAGCTCAGCTTCATCTGCTTCGCGATCGACGGGAATTGAAGCATCAGCTACCACTTCCTCCATCACCCAGATCGGGCTATTCAGGCGTAGGGCGATCGCGATCGCATCGCTGGGACGAGCATCAATTTCTTTTTTGACCTCACCCTGGCGGGCGCACAAAACTGCGTAAAACGTCCCATCCTGAATTGAATGAATGACTACTTTTTCCAAGGTCATACCCCAGACCTCTAGAATATTCACTATGAGGTCGTGAGTTAGAGGTCTGGGCGGTTTTTGATTTTCCAAAGCGCCAATAATCGCCTTTGCCTGATCTTGATTGATGTAGATGGGTAATGCTCTACGCTCTTTACCGTCTTTCAACAGCACGATTGGACTGCGGTTGACCGCATCTAAAGCAATGCCAGCGACTTTCATTTCGATCATTTGCGTAGCCTCTAAAACTCTCTAGGCAAAGGGTAATTGGTAGATGGGGTTGAAGGTGTTTGATTCTGTATAGCAAAAATAAACATACTTTATAGCCTTACATAACAACTTTTCCGATCTGCTGTCAGCAAAGACAGAGAATTGCCCTTAGTTCTTTGCTGTACGATAGCCTATCCTAAGTATGCCCTGATTGTAAGCTGAATTTATGGATTTAGCGTGAGTAAATTTTGCCAGAATCAGTTGTCTAAATTGCATCCAAGACCGCTCGGATGAGACAAACTAGCTAAATTGGGCAAAATTATCAATTTTTGGGAGAAAAACTGTGTTTACGGGATTAGTACAAGCTTTGGGTCAGATTCGGGCGCTAGACAACTATTATTATCAGATTACTTGCTCTAACGACCAGAAAAATTTAATTTTGCCAGATCTCGCACTCGGGGATAGCGTTGCGGTGGATGGAGTTTGCCTCACGGTCATGGAGATTCTACCGCAAGGATTTATCGCCGCAGCCTCGCCGGAAACCCTCCGTCGTACTACGCTGGGACAGCGCGAAGCGGATGCAGGATATGTCAATCTGGAAACTTCTTTGCGCGTTGGTGGTAAAGTGGGAGGTCATTTTGTCATGGGACACGTAGATGGAACGGGGTGCTTGGAAACGGTAGAAGAAACAGCTACCTCATGGGAAATGAGCTTTACCGCTACAGAAGCGATCGCCCGTTACATCGTTCCCAAAGGTAGTATTGCCATCAACGGTGTCAGCCTTACCATTGCCGATCTCGACCCTACCAGAAATTGGTTTAAAGTCGCCGTCATTCCCCATACCTACGATCGAACCAATCTGCGCGATCTCCGCCCCGGCAGTTTAGTCAACTTAGAAGCTGATATTTTAGGCAAATATGTCGAAAAGCTACTGAATTACAACTCCCCTCATCAAGCCAGAGAAGAGTTATCGCCAGCATTTTTAGTAGAACACGGGTATCTATGAGGGGCGAGGAGCGAGGAGTGTGGGGTGTGAGGAATGGGGTGTGGGGTGTAGGGTGTGTAGGGTGTAGGGAAATTTTGAATTTTGAATGCGTGAATTTTGAATTTTGAGTTGCTCCCTCAGCTCCCTCAGCTCCCTCAGCTCCCTCAGCCTCCTCAGCTCTCTTGTCCCCCTTGTCTCCCTTTTCCTTTCCCTAACCCCTCACTCCTAACTCCTCGCTCCTGCTTACAGCGTTGCGATCGCCACGAAGTGCATTAACTAGCTGGACTACGGCAGATTCTAATTCTGCACCAGGATCGCGGGCAACTAAGCCATCCAAATCGACTTGCTTAATTTCAAAGTTGAATCGAGTACTGCTGGCGCTGGCGACGATCGCTTCGCGAACAGCAGCAGACATCGCCGTTTCGCGACGATCTGGTTGGGAGTTGGCTAAACGGATAGCTTTATCCAATCGTGCTAGCCCAGTCTTCAAGTATGCTTCAGGATTGGCAACGATCCAACCGTTTGCAGTTAACTGTCGAGTCTCGAAGTGGAGGTGAGGACCTGTGGAATTACCCGTACTGCCAACCCGTCCGATGACAGTTCCCTGCGGAATTGTTTCTCCTGGGGATACAAAGATTTCAGATAAATGACCGTAAAGGGTTTGGAGCGTATTTTTGTTGTGGTTGAGAACGACAGTTAAACCGTAGCCACCGACATAATCGGCAACTTCTACCGTACCTGGATAAGCCGCTAACACTGGCGTTCCCAGGGGCGCACCTATATCTGTACCAGAGTGAAAGCTGAAATCACCAAACAGAGGATGGACGCGCCAGCCAAAAACTGAGGTGACGGGAGAGGGAACTGTCAGTGGAAACATGAAGTTTCCCTGTCCTTTGGCTTCGGGATCGCGGTATTGATAGCTGAGAACGCTACGCTGGGTTTTCAAGTTGGTCGCCACGCGAAAGCCTTCAGCAGTAATATCGATCGGTCCAAGCTGAATTGGTCTGATGCCGTTGGCAACCGAGTGGCGATCGAGCGGGGCGACGCTTCTACCAAAGTTTCTAGAACGAGCTAGTTGTCTCATCCGCTGCTGGCGGAGGCTGGGACGACAAAGGTTACTCAAACCAGGTCTAGCAACAGCCCGACAACCGGATATTCTGGATTTTAATACTATTGAGCTTGGTGCTTCGTAGCCAGTGGTAGCACCGAGGCTGTATCCTGTGGGGTCGATGTACGCACCACTGGGATCTGGAGCAGGATTGTCAGGCAAGTTAGCCGATCGCCTGACGGGTGCAGTGTTTAGCTTTTGTTGTAGTTTTTGCCATCTCTCAGTTTTGACCGACTTTGAGTTGATTTGTAGATCGGGACTGGGAGAGGTATTCAATGAATTGTCGATCGCAGCTTCTGACTGAGCCAAGACTAAGTTGCCACCAAGCAAGCTAGAAATACTAATAAAACTGATAAGAAATATATGTTTGGAGTTAGTAGGCATAGTAACTGGTAATTGGTAACTGGGAATTGGTAATTGGCAGTTGAGAGTTGACTACTTACTACTCACTACTCACTATTGATACGATCCAAACGAAATATTTATGCTTTGTCAAACAATTAGCCATCATAACCCAGACTCACAGCACCAGGGGGGAGACAAATTTCTGAATTGGGGCTGAAATTGTATGACTGAGAGTCAAGCCTGACTCGTAGTTCGCCGCGATCGCTAATACCAACTACAACGCCGTTTTGTCCTTCTACGGTGATGCGCTGTCCCATATTTATAAATAGTTTGTGGTAAGACGGCAGAAGAGTATCGATTCCCCCTGGGGAGCAAAACTTGTAACCTGAAATTGTGCCTTGTAGTGTCACAGCCGCTAATGTTTCTAAGCAGTCAATTGCAGCCAAAGGTTGTTGAGATAAGAAAGATTGCAAACCGATTCCTGTGGCTGGGACAGGGTTAGCCCAGTTAATCCCAACTCCGACTACAGCATGAATAATTTTTTCATGTCGCACTTTTGTTTCTGTCAGAATCCCACCCAGTTTACGTCCTAGCAAAATTAGGTCGTTGTGCCATTTCAATTTTACGGGAACACCGCGATCGCCCAATGCTGTTGCAATGCCCCAAGCAGTTGCCAAAGTCAACTGATAGCCGCACTTCACTGGTAAGTTTGGCTCTATGACTACAGATAAATATAAGCCTCCTGCTGGCGAAGCCCACTGTCGTCCCCATTGTCCCCGTCCAGCTGTTTGTCGTTCGGCAATGATGACCGTTCCTGGTTTTGCTCCCTGCGCGATCGCATTCCAGGCTTTCTGGTTGGTCGAGGGTAAGCTCTCGTAGACTTCTACAGCAAAATCCGCTTCTGCTACCATTGGAGCAAGAATTGCTAATAGCTTTTGTCGGTCTAGTGTCACGCTGGCAAGTGCAAACTGTGTCAATTAAGTTAGCATTAATTTGCTGAAAATAAACGTGTCATGCTGCGCTTTTACAGTAGATGGCAGTTTGGCTGATTTAGTTTCATTTTGTTGGCTAATTGTTTGCTAATTTTTAGATTTAATCCATGCATACTTGGGATTGGCGCGGTTGCGAAGGTTTTCTCTATCTATCCTGTAGCTTGTTAGAAGCATTTCCCCACGGTTTTTTTACGCGACATTTTCACCCTCATGCTCCCCACGACTTGACCTCAGCTTTACACCCAGAAGCCAAAGCTTATCGCGTCAAGCAGGTACATGGGAATGTTGTCGTCACTCCATCTGAAGTGAGGAGCGAGGAGCGTAGACGCGACAGCGGCTTCTCGGAGAGTGGAGCGAGGAGCGAGGGGAAGAAGAGACCTAAGGGGGTTGAGGGAGCCAAGGAAGAGTTTTCAATCCAAAATCCAAAATCCAAAATCCAAAATTCTTCCTCACTCCTTGCTCCTCACTCCTCACTCCTAGTTGAGGCAGATGGATTACTGACAGAACAACCGCTACAGGCAGTTTGGGTAGCGAGTGCCGATTGTACGCCTGTATTAATTGCCGATCGCCAGACAGGACAAGTTGCAGCCGTTCATGCAGGCTGGCGGGGAACGGCGATGAAAATTGTGCCGCAAGCGATCGCTCGTTTGCAAGCACAAGGTAGCAAAATTCAAGATTTGCGCGTCGCTTTGGGTCCGGCGATCGCGGGGAGTGTCTATCAGGTTTCTCAACAGGTAGCAGCTGAAGTTGGAGCTAGCATCACTGCAACTGAAGCCAAAACCGAAATTCTCGACTTTTTAACTGAAATACCCAACTCCCCTTTATTACCCGACTCTCATCCAGAGAGAGTCCGGTTGGATATCCGGCGCGTTATTACCTTGCAATTAGAGCAATTGGGTATTAGTCCCGAACAAGTGGCGATCGCTCCTCACTGTACCTACCAAGAACCAGAACGTTTCTTTTCCTATCGTCGCGACAAACAGAAAAAAGTTCAATGGTCGGGAATTATTAGTCAATAAGTAAAGTCAAAAGTTAAAAGTCAAAAGTCAAAAATAACTATTCACCAATGACCAATGACCAATGACTAATTAATACGCTAACCCACGATATTTCAAATGTCGTATGGGTTGTGGTGCGATCGCTTGTGCGGCTGGACGAGCACCGAAGCTTACACCTCGATATTTTCCTACTAATTGTTTGGTGACTACTGGAGCTGATTGATTAGATTTGGTGTAAGCTAAACCACGATAAGAAAGTTGCATTTGTTGCTTCTCCTTTAGGTGAACTGTGCTGAATGAACGTGTAAATAAAACAAATTTGAATGCAGTAGATTTCTTGCTAAAATCTATTTTTGAAAAATTTTGAACGCGATATAAATACTGGAAAATCGCAAGAAATTCCCTGAAAAGAATTACCGTTGTCTTACTCTTAACTACCTCTCGATAATTCTGAATTTCGGATTTGAAATTATGAATTTTTGTGACTAGCTGCAAGTTGAAAGCGCCAATTTGTTGCCCGTGGCTGCACGTACTCTGGGAAAGGGCGCGGCATGGGTTCAAACTTTTGTCCAGGAGGATGAAACCGCTAGTTTAAAGCGTGGGGTTTGATGTAGGGTTGGATAGCAGCAGGTGTACAATCATAAATTTGAGCGCGGTAGATGAGTTTCATTTTGTTAGCTGAACTGCTTGTACCTATTACATAGGGTCGATGATTCCAGATTATGCAATTGAGCTGAAAAGAACCTCTGAAACCGAAAATTAGAGTAGGGTGGGCAATGCCCACTCACCATAAAAGTATCTGTTTTTCGTAATGATTTAGAATGGCAATACTGCTATTCTCAGCGAGATGAATTCCACAAATCTGTGGAATTCATATCTGTGCGCCCCAACGAATTTATTTCACCTGCATGAGAAACACCATGTTACCGATTTCTATCTCTTACGCGCAGGTTGATGTTTATTCTCGGTTTTGCCAGCAGATAGCCAGCCTGTATCTTATGCAGTCCGACACGAGAAATCTGCTGAGGAATGTCAATGTTGGCACTGCATTCTGTGGCAAAATTAAAGACGGTGTTAAGAAAAAACTTTAATAGGTAATCCCGTGACAACTGCTACCGCTGCTCGTCGTGTCGTGTTTCCTTTCACCGCTATTGTGGGTCAGGACGAAATGAAACTCGCCCTTTTACTCAACATTATTGACCCGAAAATTGGCGGGGTAATGATCATGGGCGATCGCGGTACTGGCAAATCTACCACGATCCGCGCTTTAGCTGACTTATTACCAGAGATTGAAGTTGTAGCGGACGATCCGTTCAACAGCCATCCTAGCGATCCTGATTTGATGGGCGATGCAGCACGGCAACTGTTAGAACAAGGTGCTGAAATTCCCATCGCCAAGAAAAAAATTACTATGGTCGATCTGCCCCTAGGAGCGACAGAAGACCGAGTTTGCGGCACGATTGATATTGAGAAAGCTTTATCTGAAGGTGTCAAAGCTTTTGAACCAGGACTGCTGGCAAAGGCAAATCGCGGTATCCTCTACGTCGATGAAGTTAACCTACTTGACGATCACCTTGTAGACGTATTGCTAGACTCCGCCGCCAGTGGTTGGAATACTGTAGAACGGGAAGGCATTTCGATCCGTCACCCCGCCCGTTTCGTTCTCGTTGGTTCTGGCAACCCAGAAGAAGGTGAATTGCGCCCCCAACTGCTCGATCGCTTCGGAATGCACGCGGAAATTCATACTGTAAAAGAACCAGCCTTGCGGGTACAAATTGTGGAACAAAGGTCGGACTTCGACCAAAACCCACTGCAATTTTCTGACAAATATCAGCCACAGCAACAAGCTTTACAACAACAGCTGATTAAGGCTCAAGAGTTGTTACCTTCAGTACAAATGGATTACGATCTGCGGGTAAAAATTTCTGAAGTTTGCTCCGAACTTGATGTTGATGGCTTGCGGGGTGACATTGTAACCAACCGCGCAGCTAAAGCGATCGCGGCGTTTGAAGGTCGTACTGAAGTCACGGTAGACGATATTCGTCGTGTGATTACTCTATGCCTGCGTCACAGACTGCGGAAAGACCCCTTAGAGGCGATCGATTCTGGCTACAAAGTAGAAAAGGCATTTAGCCGCGTGTTTGGGATTGAACCAGCGACGGATGAAATGCCAGAAAAAACAGCGCAAGCTAATGGTATCGGACAAGCAGGCGGACGCTATCGCTAGCCTTAAATTCCCCACGATCGAATATTTTAATTTGTGTACGGGCGGCTTTATCAAATAGATTAACAGCTTTAGCTGTAATTTTTAGTCAAAACCCGCCCCTACAAGTTTTGACTTTTAACTTTTGACTTGCCTATGAGAATTTGGCTAATTTGGTGGAACACTCTAGTTTTTTCTTGTCAGCACAATCCACCTCAGCTGATCGAAATGCTGATGTTATTGCTAGCAACTATATTGCTGGGGGCTTGGCTGATTTCACCCCACTGGTCTTACCAAGCATTAGCCTGGAGTTACTTAATTGGGGTATCAGCTTCCATGTGGATACGTGAAGCGATCGCCCCTACCTACCAAGCGCGTCCCACCCAAGTTATTGCCGTACTGTTATTTATCCTCAGCCTCTACGGTTTTGCTGACTTGTTTCAATATTTGTAGAAGCGAGTAGTAAAGTCTTCCTACAAAATCTCTGACTCAGCTGGTACGATTTTCGGCAGGGGCAAGGTAGAAGTTTCTGTTGCGATCGCATCTTTACCCAATTGCCAAGTACCCACCTTTTCTGCACCCGCTTGTTGTAGTGTTTTTAATAAATCGGCGCTAGAAATTATCAATTCATCAACATCAATCCCGCTATAAGCACTAGGATACCTGTCTAGCCGCTTAACGCCTTCTCCTAATAAAATGACTGCCCCGTGCCAATTATTATTACCCAGATGATAAAGCCCTACAGCAACTTGTAAAACTCCCTGGTAGAAAGTTTTTTCTGGTTCGGTTGCTTCCATCCACAAGGCTTCTAAGGTATCGTGACAAGCGTAGAACTGCCCTTGATTGAACTGTTCTACACCCTGCCAAAACTCCTCTGGTTCCTCTTGATTCAAGATTTTATACCTCACACGCAATTGTTAGATCGGGGCGGGTTTGTCTACTTTTTCTCATGGAAGTAGAGATTTTTGGTGAACCCACCCCTACCGTTCGTCAATGACAAATGACGAATTAACTATCCCATGCTTTCTCGCACGGTTTTGATGTATTCTAGATCGATGTCCTGTTGTTCTCCAGCGAAGTCGTTGTCTGGAGTTAAGAACAGCATACAGTGACACTCTTTACGTTCGCGCATTGGTACACAAGGGCAATTCCAGAAAGTTGCGTGAACTTCTGCTTCCTTGTCTTCATAATGGCGACAGGGACATAAAGGCGCACCAAGATCGTCTTTGTGTTTGGCAAGCCCTTCCACCACTACAGCTGTCACGGAAGGATCGGCGCAAAAATATGTTCCCGTGCGCTTGGCGTAAGTCTGAGAGAACTGCCACATTGCCTCTAGGCTTTTCTCAGTTGATAGAGCATTGTTTTCTGTTGTGTTCATAACCTTTCTTGACGAAACTTTAAGTTTTGTTTACAAGATCTGAAGCATTGTTTCTAGCATTTTAACAACATACATGTTGTAAAAGTCAGCACGGGGATCGATTCTATTAATTTTAAAGTCTATATGGATTGTAGAACTCACGCAAAGTTAGCAATAGTGGTAGTTTCAGCGGCTTCTATTTAGATCGCGTTCTCAATTTTCCAGATTTGCATCAATCAAAACAGAGAGTGCAGTTTGAGCAAAAGTTGCACCATCTGGCGATCGCTCAATGGTTGCCATTAAGCTTGCACCACCAATCAAGAGCAAGTATTGCTGTGAAAAGAAGTCAGGATTTTTGACACCCGCCTCTACTGCTAGGTGCATAATAACTTGGCGAATTGACTCTCTCAAATCGATTGAAACTTGGTGTGCTTTATGCGAAGCATTAGCAATCTCTAAAACTGCATTAATAAACGGACAGCCCCGAAAGTTCGGACTAGCATACCACTCCCGCAATACGTCAAATGTAGCTAGCAACTGTTCCTTCGGTGTGTTGCCTCGTTCCGACACTGCCGTTTTAAACCATTGCATCCACTGATTTGCACGATACTTCATGACTTCTTCGATTAACAGGTCTTTTGATGGAAACCAACGATACAGGGTTCGTTTGGCAACACCTGATGCAGCAATGACTTCATTAATCCCTACATGCTGAATGCCCTTTTGGTAGAAGAGTTCAGATGCGGTGGCAAGGATGTGTTGTCGAGCGTGACTAGATTCAGCATTCATATTTCCGTAGGTAGACAATTTTGTCTCCTTCGATCTACAATACCATCTCAACTAGGTAGACAACTTTGTCTACCTACTAACGAGTCGGAGGCAATAAGCAATGGACTTTCCCATTTACACAATAGATACTGCTCCTGAAGAGTCTAGAGCTGCTTTAGTTCAAGCGAAAGAAACGTTTGGATTTATTCCAAATCTGGAAGGCATTTTTGCCCAATCTCCGGCACTGCTCAAAGGCTCAATGACTCTGTGGGATTTATTTCAGACTACTAGTTTTAGCCCTGTTGAACAGCAAGCGATCTACCTAACAGCAAATTACGAACATCAGTGTCACTACTGCATGGCAGCTCACTCTGGATTAGCAAAAATAATTGGTATGTCTGCTAGTGAGATTCAAGCATTTCGAGATGGTACACCACTGAGCGATCCAAAATTGGAAGCGTTGCGGCATTTCACAAAACGAATGATTCAGGCACGAGGTTGGATTGACGATAGTGAAATTCAGGAATTTTTAGCGGCGGGTTACACCCAACAGCAAGTACTGGAAGTGATTCTAGGAATTGCTATTAAAGTATTACATAACTATACAAATCACATTGCTAAAACGCCGCTCGACAAACCGTTTCAAGCTTATGTTTGGTCGAAGCCTGAGAGCGCGAAATAAACTGCATTCAAGCCAAGACAGGCAATCGCTACTAATCATCTTAGATACGATCGTGCGAGCTGGCTCAGCATAGCTTTGCCTTATGTAACTCATCGTGTAGCGCCCGTAGAGTAGGGTATTGCGAGCGCAGTTGCGTGATGTATTCAGTCCATTCAGAAGAAGTGTTGCACGATTCACAGACAGCCTTGATTCGTTGTAGGTGTTGGACAGCTTCTTGGTAGGCAGGGCGATTTTTTTGCTCGATCGCCTGCGTAGCTAATTGTTTGTAAAGCGCGATCGCCATTTGGGGATGGGTAGTTTCGATTGCCTTGGCTAGGGGTTGACGAAATCTAGACTGCTCCCATTGTTTGAGCTGGGGAAATAATTCTAGCACCCGCTCGATATTTTGCTCGTAAAAGGCAATATGTGTCAGCAAGAGCAGCTGTTTGTTCTGCTGGAGCTTTTGTAGTATCTCATCCCGCAGTTGTTCCCATGTACCTGCTTTTTGCCCTAGCTCTTGTAATTCCTTGTATCCTTCTAGAGATGGCAAGTCCCAAAATGTTTGTTGTTGCCAGTTGAGGGCAGTCTGCGGATCGCCGTACTCTTGGTAGTATTTGGTCAACCACTGCTGATAATGACCCCGTGATTTTTCTTGTTGTGCTAGGTGCGAGATTAACTCGACCGCTTGTGTAGTAGCATGGACAGCTAGCAGGGCATCGGCAAACTGTAACATGAGTCCAGGCAGATGAGTAAAATGCTGACGGGCGATCGCCATTGCGGTTTCGATTTTGCCTTCTTCTACCAACAAAAAGGCTCGTTGTTCGGGACTGCCCAATTCGTGAATTAATTTGCTGGCTGTTTCGTTACTGCCTTGCTGTTTCTGGCGATCGGCTAATAATCCAACTAAAGCATCTCGCGTCCAGCGATCGCTACTACTGCGCTGAATTTCGCCACGAACTCGGTCTTCTATCCATTCCCATTCTGTATCCGTTGCCCATTGCAGCAAAACATCCCTAGCTGAATATGCAAAGTCAATGCCACCCAGTTCTATATCTTGCAGTACGGCATCGAGTAAAGTATGCAGCCAAATCGCCCTCGTTTCTGCGTCTAGCGATTGGGCTTGAGCTAAACACTTGCCTAACCCTTCAGCCGCAGCTTGAGCAACAACGCAGACATCGCCATCATAGTCAATAGCTTGTAAATTATCGTCATAACTCGCAGTGATTTCTGCTAGCAGCATTTGGTAAAGCGCCCCTGCCCACAGCCAATTATTTTGCTGAAAAAGTTGTTTTGCCGTATCAATTAAGGGTTGTAAATCTGTGGCGATCGCCTCCATATCTTCTTGACGTAGGGCGCGTTGCGCTTGACGGCGATAGATTGATAAATCTAGAGCTTTTCCTGGCTGCGGCTGAGCTGTAGAAAGTTCTACCAATGAGAGTAAATTGGGATAACGCTGTACCATTAATTCGACTAGCTCGATCAAATCTTCGCGACTGCGAGTAGCAAGCATTTCGCTTAGGGGTGGTATGGCGTGAAAAGTGTCGGGCTGGTGGACGTAAGCCAGTAACAAAGCTACCTGATGCTTGCAGAGTCCGCCCCAATCGTAGGGGCAAGTACAATCAGCACTGACAATTCCCTGTTTGCCCAATTTGATGCGCGGCTGGTAAAGTTCGGAACCTTGACAATCTGCCCACAAGACTAAATCTTGACGCATCGGGTTGAGAATTCTGCCTTGGCGATAATAGCGATCGCCACGCTGAAAACTTTGCTCTGTCGCTAGTTTGCGAATTTGTGCTTCAGTCAGACGAGGTAGTGTCGCGATCGCCATATGCCTTGCCTCCCGTATAGTGCTTTCAGCGAATCTAATTCGCGACTACACACACATAGACGCATTCACGTAGCTTGCTTCCCCGTATGGGTAGTTTAGCGCAGCGTTTAGCGGCTTGCCGTCGGCTAGTCCGCCTGCGGGGACTGTAATATATTCAGTCTCTTAACCCGCTTAGGCGGGATTTGCCTACATAGTTGCGAATTCTATTCGCCAAGCTTCCTAGAAACAAATTTTACTACAAACTATTTTTGGCTTCTTGGGATACAGCTTCAACTTCATCTTTGGCTAACTGCTCGATCAGAGTCCGAGCTTGTTCGCCGCCCAATTTAGCTAAAGCTTGCACGACGCGATAGCGAATTTGCCAATCAGGGTTGGTAGCAAAAGGAACTAGTAATTCTATCGCTTGCGGATCGCCTAAATCTCCCAGAGAGCTAATTGCCGCAGTTTTATCTAATTCGCTACCCGATTCTAATGCTTCTTTTAATAAGTCAAAAGAGCGCGGATCGCCCAATTCGCCCAGAGTCGCAATGATACTAAACCGCACTAACCACTCGGGCGTACTGTGATAGACTTGCGCTAAATCTGCAAACGCATCAGTTAACTTCAGCGCTCCCAGACAGTCAGCCGCAGCAGCTTGTACGTCTGGTTCGGGGTCGTTGAGCAGGCGATCGCGCAATACATTTAAACTAGTATTTAAATCTTGTCCTCCCAAAGTGTCCAACTGACTCACTGCCGAGTAGCGCACTCTGGCGTTGGGGTCATCAATTGCCTTGAGCGCCAACTCCAGCGCAACTCCTTTATCTTCCAATTCGCGAACTTGATTCATCGCCCGCAAGCGATCGCCCAAATCCTGCGAATCGAGTAATTGCTTTACCGATTCTGGACTAACAGCCATTTTGAATTTGTTATTTTGTATTTGGTAATTTGTATTTACTCTTACCATTTTTTAGGGGCAAGGGGTAAGAAGTCGGAAGTCAGAAGTTAAAAGTCAAAATTCAAAATTCAAAAGTTATAACAGATCGCTGATAACTGATAACTGGTCACTGCTCCCTACTCGTGCGCTCCCTTTCTTCACTGATAACTGACTCCTACTCGCTGGCTGCTAAGTCGCGCACGATATCGCCGCGAGTCAAAATTCCAATTACCTTACCGCTAGGATCGATGACGGGCAAACGCTGGATCTTGCGATCGTGCATAAGTTGTGCTGCATCGCGCAATGGTTTATCAGGAGCAACGGTAATCACATCCTGACTCATCACCTCTCCCACCGTTTGCCCTAAAGCTTTATGCAAATCTCGTTCGTATTGAGCCGGATTTTTTAGGAAAATTACGCTATCAAGAAACATGATGTAAGCCGGAGGAGTGACCCCTGTTTCCTGCCACATCAGATCTGTCTCTGAAATCGTACCGATCAACTTGCCTGCATCGTCTACCACGGGTAAACCACTGATACGCTTTTCTGCCAAAAGCTTAATTGCATCATGCAGTGAGGTTTCTGGACGCACCACAATTGGGTTGCGGGTCATGACATCGGCAACAGTCTTAGGCATTTACAGACAGCTCTCTTTTGCAATATCCTCTAAATTTATTTTAAAGGGTAAAGGATAAGTCGAAATTCAAAATTCAAAATTCAAAATTCATCTTGAATTTTGGGCAATCTAAATTAGCAATTCTTTCCCTTGAACGTCCGCAGCTATACGTCTCAGTCGCAATCTTAGCTCAAGCAGATAAAAAAATATTAATTAACGAGTTGTTCTTCTACTACTAATATATCAAAATTTGCTCTACATAAAGACGTAGCTTTACCAAAATAGAAAAATTATGGTATCTTCGTCAGCCACTTCAACTACTACCAAAGCTGTCCGAAAAGTTCCCTTACACGCGATTTCCGTCGTTTCCTTCGTGTTACAAATCTTTGCAGCAGTGGAGGTGACGGAATACTTATCTCTACGTAACGAACCCATGCTCTCATTACTGCTGCCGATCGCGCGCTCTATACTGCTAAAACAGTAGGACGCGATCGCTATTGCGTCTGTTTAGTCAGCAGGGAGCAGGGAACAGTTAATTTTGACTCCCGACTCCCGACTTCCACTCTCCCACTCCCACTCCCACTCCCGACTCCCGACTTATTCTGTCCTACTGCCAATCAACCAAACTAATCTTCCTACCAACCAACCAAGAATAGCGTAAGCTGCAATTGCCACAAGTGCATTAATTTCAAAAACCTGAGAATTGCCAAACTTGGGCGTACCGAATAGGTTGGCAACTGGAGCGTAAAAAGGCTCGGAGAGATTATAGATAAATTGAGCGAATGTATTATCTGGGTTCGCCCCAAACAGCCGCAAAATCATTCGTAACAACAGCAGCATCCCCAGCGCTCCGGCGAGGAAGTAAATAATTTGTACCAGTTTGCTGACAGTAGCATTACGGCTAGCCAGCGTCACTCGCCGTTCTGCTTCACGTAGCCGAATTTCTTCATGCCGCTGTCGGTCGTCATCCCTCATTTGCTCCTACCTGTACCTTGCGATCGCGATTTTCTCTGTAAGTTAATTTTAAAAAAATTATCCAAGTCTCAAGGGTGAAACAAATCCGTATTTTTCAAATCTTCATCGAATTCTTCATTGTACACATACCTAAATTACTCTTGCTTAAGTCACGATAAAAGCACGACTCTCAAAAATTTAGTTATTTTTTCTATCCTCAAAGTTAACCGCTAATAGCTAGCTAATCATAGCTATTTCCTGCAATGGTCGATATAAATCAGAGATCTGCTATCTTAATTGTTGACGACAGCCCGCTCAATGTTAAAGGTTTGTTTAAAATTTTGCAACATTCTGGGTTTATAGTTTCTGTTACAAACAGCGGTGAAAAAGCTTTATTGAAAATCAAAAATAGATTACCAGATTTAATTTTATTAGACGTAGTAATGGTAGGAATGAATGGCTTTGAAACTTGTCGTCATCTCAAAGCCAATCCAGCAACTCAAGATATTCCAGTTATTTTTATTAGTGCTTTAGATGAAGCAACCAATAAAGCCGAATGCTTCGCAGTTGGCGGAGTTGATTACATTACCAAACCCTTTGCAGCCGAGGAAGTGTTAGCGCGAGTCAGGCATCAATTGGCATTGCGTGCAGCCAAAATAGAAATCGAACGGCTTAACCAAGAACTAGAAGCAAGAGTTCGCCAGCGAACTCTTGCTTCTAGAGGCAGTCAACCGACAGTTGCAACAAGAAATTAGCGATCGCCATCAAGTACAAGAGCAGTTAGTCTACAGTGCTTTGCACGATGCCTTAACCCATCTCCCCAACCGTACTCTATTGATGGAACGCTTGGAAATGGCGTTACAACGGGTAAAACGATATCCAGACCATTTATTTGCCGTTTTATTTATCGACTTAGACCGCTTCAAAACGATCAACGACAGTTTAGGGCATCAGGTAGGCGATCGATTGCTATTGGCGATCGCCCATCAGCTACAACAACTCGTCCGCTCCACAGATACAGTTGCTCGCTTAGGCGGAGATGAGTTTATCATTCTCCTCGACCCAATTCAAGATATTAATGATGCGATTCGAGTCGCCGAGCGAATTCATACCCAATTGCGATCGCCCCTGCAACTCGCAAGCAGAGAAGTATTTATCGGTGCTAGTATCGGTATCGCTGCTAGTGCAACTCACTATCAGCAAGGCTCAGAGCTGCTGAGAGATGCAGATATAGCCATGTACCGTGCTAAGGAACAAGGTAAAGCGCGGTATGAAATTTTCGACCGAGCCATGTATGCTGAAGCAATCCACAAACTGCAAATCGAGAACGATCTGCGTCAAGCAGCAGTCGGACAAGAGTTTCACCTCAATTACCAGCCAATCGTCTCTTTAGATACAGGTAAAATTATCGGTTTTGAAGCGCTACTACGTTGGTTGCATCCTGAACAAGGTTTGATTTCTCCATCCCAGTTTATCCCAATTGCTGAAGAAACTGGATTAGTTGTTCCAATTGGTGAATGGGTGCTTTACACAGCTTGCAGCCAAATGAAACAATGGCAAACTCAATTTTCTCATCCACCCGCCAAAATCAGCGTTAACCTCTCGCTGAAACAATTGCGAGAACCCGATTTTCTGGAGAAGATAGATCGCATATTAACCGAAACGGAAATTGCAGGCGAGAGTCTCAACCTAGAACTGACCGAAAGTATGCTCATGGACAACGTGGAAGAACTGATCTTCGTTCTCGGACAACTGCGTGCGAGAAATATTCGCCTGAGTATTGACGACTTCGGTACGGGTTATTCTTCTCTCAGTTATTTACACCGTTTTCCGATTGATTATTTAAAAGTAGATCGAGCTTTTATCAGTGGAATTGGAGCTGGTGGCAAATCTCGTCAGATTGCAGCCACAATTATTTCCCTAGCTCACCAGTTAGGAATTAAAGCGATTGCTGAAGGCGTGGAAACTCCAACTCATTTACAACACTTACATGCATTAGATTGTGAAGAAGCACAGGGATATTTATTTTCTAAACCCCTAGATTTAGCAGCCGCAGAGTCTTTAATTTTGACCAATCCTCAGTGGTGAGTTAACAGTTGAGAGTTGCGATCGCTTCACGTCCGATGCAGCATTTTTTGTTTGAGTATGTAAAAATCCGATCGCTTTGCTAGCAAGCTTGGAGGTCGAACCTTTAACACGAGCGGATAGCAAGCCAAGACAAATACGAGTCGGACTATGGTTGAACAGAGTAAAGCCCAACCCGCGCCTTGCAATCCCAGCCGAGGCACGAGTAATAACAGGAAGGGAATGCTCAGCCCCAAGCCAATTGTTTGCAGTAGCGTCACCGTTCCAGGTCTTCCTAATGCCATAAATGCTTGTGCCAGTATCCAGACGCTACCGTCAATCACAGTCATCACTACCAGAACGCGAAATACAGGGACAGCTCCCATAAAATCAGCACCGTAAAGCAAGTTGAGCAGCATCGGTCCTACTATAAATAAAATCGCAGCTGCCATAGCAGTCAGAGCGGTGCTGATACGCACTGCCATCCCAGTTACAGCGACAACTTCTGCTATGGGACGAGCTGCTGTTTTAGGTAACAGTACTGTGACAATCGAATGCTGAAACAGATTCAGCATCCGGGATAAGCTCAGGGAAATCACATATTTTCCCATAGCTTCGGGTGCTAACAAATTGATCACTAGCGCTTGATCGACTTGTACTGATAGCGTACCGATTAGATCGATACCGTATGCCCTCAAACCATAACTCATCAGACGTTGGTAAGATTTTCTCAACCCGCTTAACCGGGGACGAAAGCGCTGCCATACGCAACGTGATAGCCAAAAAAATATCGGGAGACTGGGAAACGCATAAGCAATGACAGCAGTAAAAGGAGTGAGGTTGTCTGAAACTGCTAGTCCTGTCAAGATGACTAATGTTGTTAACGGTTGCAGATATTGTGCTTGATTGGCAGTTTTGAAATTGTAATCTGCTTCCAGTGCTGCGGTATAAATAGTTGTCAGCATGATTATGGGCGACAGCACCATAAACCATTGAGCATAGCGGATGACTTCTGGCGAATACTGAGTTAACCACTGCGGGATGAAAAGTATACCTGCGATCGCCGCAACTATACCTAATATCGTACCCAGGACGAGGGTAGCAGAAAAAATCTCTGATTCCTGCTCTGGGTTGCGTTTGAGATAATAGCGTAAAGCAATTGGCAGTCCCAAAGTCATAGTAAAAGCTAAAAATTGGGGCCATAGAGCGATCGCTGCTTGTTCGCCTCGCCCATCAGGTCCCAAAATACGTGCTGTAATCGCACCCGTACATGTATTCGCACCTAAAATCAGTATTTTCGTCAGCAGTGTTTGCAAGGTAGCAGCAGTCGCGCCACGTCCCGCTAGTACCCAACGAACACTAGCACCTACAGTTTTCATCCATTCAACTCCAGTCTCATCAAAGCTCGAATACTCGTTTTCTATTAATTCCTCTCAATATTGGGAATAAATAGGGAAAAAAGGTCTTATTTGTGTTACGTCAAAACTAATTCTCCATTCAAAGAAAAATAAATACTAATGGTTGTTGTTTGTCCATCGATGGCTACTTCAAGTATGTTTCCAAAGGTTCTTGCCTCGACAACGGCATTTGTTAACGCTAATGGAGTAAGGGAACATTGTAAATTTAACCATAGATAGATGCAAAGAAATGTAAATGAACAAAATATTTTCTTCACATTTTTCTAGTGCTGATTCTTGTCTGTCAGTTTATACCTCGTCCGATCCCTAAGATATTGCATTAGCAGCTATTACTGATAAAAGAATAGTCTTTATTGCTACTACATTTGCTGCATTATCTAGAGATATTACATACAATGTCTGCGTTTCTTTCGGGCAGTGAGTCATGAAGCAGGGAAAGAACGATCGAGAGTGATAATAGTCAAAAGTTTTCCAACTTCAGACAGAGAGTAAAGATAGAAGCAATTATGGCAGGACACAGTAAATGGGCAAATATTAAACGTCAAAAAGCAAGGGTTGATGCCGTTAAGGGAAAAACATTTACGCAATTGTCGCGGGCAATTATTGTGGCGGCGAGAAATGGCGTACCCGATCCGGCGGGAAATTTTCAGTTGCGAACGGCGATTGAGAAAGCCAAAGCAGCAGGTATTCCAAACGAAAATATCGAGCGAGCGATCGCTAAAGGCGCGGGTACGTATGAAGACTCTGCCAATTTAGAAGAAATCCGCTATGAAGGTTACGGTCCTGGTGGTGTAGCAATTTTAATTGAGGCTTTGACTGACAACCGCAACCGTACTGCTGCCGACCTGAGAGCTGCCTTTAGTAAAAATGGGGGAAATCTAGGTGAAACAGGCTGCGTTAGTTGGATGTTCGAGCGCAAAGGAGTCGCGCTGATCTCTGGCGAGGTAAATGAAGAGGAACTGTTAGAAGCATCTCTAGAAGGTGGGGCGCAATCCTATGAAATTATCGAGGATGAGCATGGGCGCTCGGCTGATGTGATGACAGAGATCGGCAATTTGGAAGCTTTAACTCAGACGCTGAAAGAAAAAAGTTTTGTTGTAGACGAAGTAGAACTGCGTTGGATTCCCAGTAATACAATAGAAATTACCGCTCCAGAACAGGCGCGAGCGCTTTTGAAGTTAATCGATGCTTTAGAATCTTTGGATGACGTGCAGAATGCTACCGCTAACTTTGAAATGAGCGATCGGTTAATTGCCATGAGCTTTGCTTAGTCTATAGCAGGGAGCGCACGAGCAGAGAGCTGAGCTTCTGAGCAGATGAACAAGTCACAGCACGAGCGCGACTTGCAGTCAAGAGACTTGTTATAAAGAAAATTAATCGGGACGCACGGCTGTGCGTCCCGATTAAGTATGTATTTCATTTAGCTAAAAGAGTCTATCAATCTTTCTGCGCTATACGGTAATGATTCATTAGTCAAGTGCCGCTTTGAGCGATTTTAGTTATAAGTAATAAATCGTAAAAGCCTTTTCCAGATAATAATATTGGCGATCGCTCTCTCAATAGAGACGAGATCTATTTGTATCTAAAATATTTTCGCTACTTTGACAGATCCAAAATTTATCGTATTATTTTATACGCGAATTCATTTATTTCCATTTTAATCGTACGCCTAATGCTCAAGGAGATTGGATATAAAGTCTGGCAATTAAAAACTGAATTCATTTACAGACTAGCGTTGAAAAGATATGCCAAGTCATTGCCCGCACTTTCTCTAGCCGATCGACAAATTGTCGATCGGTTGCAGCAAGAGGGAGTTTATGTGACTTCTTTAGAAAAGTTGGGATTTGCTTCCACTTCACAGCTGCTTGATGCTTGCAGCGAAGTTCTGTCTTGTACCGAACCCGAACGCGATCGGAGTGCGGCAAAATCTCCGCTTCAAATCTACACCCTATCAGAATTAACAGATTTCTCTTTATGGGGAAACGAACGGCGACTGCTTGACATCGTTCAAAACTATATCGGTCTACCAATTAAATTTCAAGGTATCCAGTTGCGACGAGAATTCAGTCACCCACAGCAGTTTGGCGCGATGCTGTGGCATAAGGATGGAGACGATCGCCGCAGTATCAAAGTCATCATATATTTGAGTGATGTTGACCGAGAGCATGGACCTTTTGAATACATTCCTAAATCCGTCACTGCCGCTGCTTG
The DNA here is from genome assembly GCF_032860985.1 of Chroococcidiopsis sp. SAG 2025. Taxonomy (GTDB): domain Bacteria; phylum Cyanobacteriota; class Cyanobacteriia; order Cyanobacteriales; family Chroococcidiopsidaceae; genus Chroococcidiopsis. The sequence continues at coordinate 6,193,090 of NZ_JAOCNC010000001.1, read as the reverse complement.
GCTAAGATTTCGGATTGATTATCAGATTTTCCGCACGGGTTTTTCCGGTCTGAAAAATGAAAAGATGGAGCAATTCGTCCCTAGATCTGCATGGAAGTCATGTGTTGGAGCTGCGGGTACAGTGATACTGATCGATACTCACAGCGTTTTTCATCATGGTAGCCTACGTACAGCAGAGCGCTCGGCTCTGTTTTTTGTTTATACGGCTCGAAACCCAAAACGTCCAGATCTTTGCCGTCGGTATAGCCATCACTCCCATCCCAGACCGAATTTATCGCACAACTCTCAAAACCTGAAACAGCAGTAAGCCTCGAAGTTTAACACTATCAAGCTTGCGTCCTCCGATCGCCGCTAACTGCTGACTTGGGGTACGGGCGGGTTTTGAACCAAGATTTATTGTCACTAGCGATGAATCTGTTGCTAAACCCGCCCCTACTACTCCTGGCATTCTGACTTCATCATGACTTGCTTACCCTGCGGATTCGCGGCAAAATGAAGATAAGTAAATATTCTTAATCAACTCGATATACTTTGTTAGACATGGCGTTCGAGCAACTTTCGCAGACAGTTTCACCCCCGCAAGCGATCGCACCCGATAACGGTTTTGACTACGACTTAGCGATCGTCGGTGGTGGAATTGTGGGCTTAACCCTTGCCTGTGCCTTAAAAAATTCGGGGTTGAGGGTGGCACTAATTGAAGCAAAGCCATACTCCGTAGCAGCGATGAAGGGGCAAGCATACGCCGTTCACATGTCCTCGCGACTAATTTTATCGGCAATCGGTGTCTGGGATAAAATTCTGCCTGGAATTGAAACGTTTCACCATGTCAAACTTTCCGATGCCGATCGCCCAAACGTGGTAGAGTTTCACCCAAAAGATTTGGGGACGGAGGTTATCGGTTACGTTGCCGAACACCAAGCTTTACTAACGCCTCTACAGGAATTTTTGCACGAATGCTCCAACGTTGAATATCTATGTCCGGTGGAGGTGGTGCGAACTGAGTTTCAATCGCATGGAGTCGAGCTGACACTCAACGTCTCAGGGAAGTCACAGCAGATCTGCACGCGCTTGTTAGTCGCAGCGGATGGGGCGCGATCGCGGATTCGCCAAAATGCGGGAATTAAAACCTGGGGCTGGCAGTACTGGCAATCTTGTATTGTCGCTTTTGTCAAGCCCGAAAAACCCCACAACAACACAGCTTATGAAAAATTCTGGTCGAGCGGACCCTTTGCCATTCTACCCCTGCCAGGAAATCGCTGTCGTATTGTTTGGACTGCTCCTCATGCCGAAGCAAAAGCTTTATTGGAATTGAATGACGCGCAGTTTCTCGCCGAACTCACCCGCAGGTATGGCACTCAGATGGGAGAACTGCAACTAGAAGGCGATCGCTTTATGTTTCCGGTGCAGTTGATGCAAAGCGAGCGCTATGTTTTGCCGCGTCTGGCGTTGATAGGTGATGCCGCTCACTGCTGTCATCCCGTAGGCGGACAAGGCTTGAATTTAGGAATTCGCGATGCTGCGGCTTTAGCTGAAGTACTACAAACTGCCGCTCGTCAAGGAGAAGATCTCGGCGGCTTGCAGGTACTCAAACGCTACGAACGCTGGCGCAAGCGAGAAAATTCAGTGGTTTTGGGTTTTACCGATTTATTAGATCGGACGTTCTCGAATAATTATTTACCCGTGGCGATCGCTCGTCAATTCGGCTTGTGGATTTTGCGGCGCGTACCTATTGTCAAGCGATCTGCCTTGCAATTAATGACTGGTTTAGGAGGGCGTTTGCCGCAAATAACAGCGATCGGCGATCGGTGACCAGTTATCAATTAGGTCACTGATTTTTTTACCACTTTTTATATGGTAAAAATTTTCCCGACATGATCACTTTGACGCGATCGCCTTTGGGATCTTCTTCTTTCTCTACATCTAAAGTAAAGTCAATTGCGCTCATAATTCCGTCACCAAACTTTTCGTGAATTACGCTTTTGAGGGGCATTCCATACACTTGCATAATTTCATAGAAGCGATATATGAGCGGATCTGTCGGTACGATTGGTCCTAAACCTTTGAGCGGGCATTCTGTTAGGTCTGGCGCTAATGTCGTCGGTAGTCCAATCGCCGATAAAATCTTTTCTGCCTCTGCCTGAGAAGCACTAGCTTGACGGTAAAAGACTGCGGCAATCCAAACTTCATCCCTACCGACTGCTTTTTCTAAATCGACAAAGGACATCCCTTTTTCTTGTTTTGCTGCTAAGAGTTTTTGCGTAATTTCAGGCAGCATTTTTTTACCTCTTCGTTGCTCGTTTTATGCAATTGTATCGATTGTTCTATTTGGTTTTTGTGATGAATTTTACTGAAAAATACAGAACTTGTGGCGCAAAAGACAAAGAGAAAAGAACGGATGTTTGATAATTTGGCTCTCTACTACAAAGCGATCGCCCCTCTAAATCTTCCTAAATTGATTTCTGAAGTCAGCTCGATCGCTATTCGATTTTCTAGCGATCGCACCGCTTCAATTATGGTTTTGCAACTCGATTGCGGTTTCTGTTGCATTGAATGATAATGAAAAGAACAGCTAAATTTTACACGAATCGGTTTCCGTAAATTGTCGGATAAACTCGCCGCTCGTCTTTACAATATCTTACGATTTGTGCCGTTAATTTCGATTTATTTAAAAAATCGTAAAGATATCGGTATAACCATTATTATTTTTCAGTAGTCTTTTATACTTAAATGTTAGTTGTTTAACATTCTTATTGTTCGTTTAACCCCGATTCTCAATGAGTAGGACGAAATGTCAGAGGCGGGATGTGTAGCTATAAATAAACGCCTGACTCCGAATCTCCATCAAGCTAATATTTCACAGCAACTCTCGGATGTCTGGGTTGGCACAATACAACATCATTTTCATTTTGTTGTGTTACGTCTTCTCTAAGCTACATCAGATCGCTCAGACTTAGTAGCAACGGGCAATCGCATCTCGCGCCATGCAGTTATCAGAAGATCGTAGGGAATTCACGAAAATAAATGATTTCACTAATTAATTCTCAAAAACTATGGCTGAAGTTACAACGGAGGTTTTTACAATACTCGGCAATTTCGCTCAAGCAGCCACAGTGGTTGCTGATGTTTGCATTTAGCCGCATTCAGATTATTCGTTTTTTGGTGTTGCACTTAACTAAAAAACCTATAAAAATTGGTTTTCTTAAAGAAAATTCTGTTTTTACAGATCTCGATCCAGATCGGGCGGTTAAAGCTTTAAAAAGCGATGGTTTACACTTGGGGATTACGATCCCACCGCATCTGCTCCAAGAGATTGTAGATTTTGCCAGAACAGCGACTTACTACGGAAATGGAGACTTACAATTTCCGTTCTCGCTGGCGAATCGAAGAGTGCAAGAAATGAAATCTGGTAAAAATTTTAGGATCGGCTATAACTTTAAGCCTGCATCTCAATGTATGGCAATTAGAAAGTTAGCAGAAGACCTGAAACTATGGGAGATTGCAGCAAAATATTTTGGCAGTCAGCCAATGCTTGCTTGCACCCAGCTGTGGTGGACTTTTGTGAACGATGCACCTGCTGAGGGACGCGCTCAAGGGTTTTATCAGTTTCACTACGATCTCGAAGACTACGCTTGTGTGAAATTCATGTTCTATCTCACAGATGTCGATTTGTTAGGTGGTCCACACGTCTGTGTGAAAGGTAGCCATAGAAACAAAAAGCTAAGTCACCAGTTCTCTCTCCTGAGAGAAAGAGATGACAGCGAAATCAAAGAATATTATGGGAATGAGAATATAGTGACTATTTGCGATCGCGCCGGGGTTGGTTTCGCCGAAGACCCCTCCTGCTTTCACAAAGGAATTCTGCCCCAAAGAAGCGATCGCCTGATTTTAGAGTTTAAATTTACTCTAAATAACTACGGCATAATTTTGTAACAATATGGCAGGCATTGCCATTTAATGAGTCTCAAGCTTCGATTCAATCTGCTCTAAGTTCAGGTTAAACTTAGTCGCGATCGCTTGAATTATCCGGTCTTCTTCAGGTGTTTTATGTCCGTCCAATCGAGCAATCCGGCAGCACTGAGCCAACAAGGGAATCGCAAAGTCACGGTTGAGCTGCTCTAAAAGCACTTCTAAAGGTTGAGGTGACTGAATGTTTCTAGAGATTGCCTCTAAGGACGAAGGACTGAGATTCAATTGCTTTAATTGTGGTTGGATCTCCGACCAAGTTTTTTCTGGGTTGCTGGCGAGAATCATGTGGACTAAAATTCGATCCATGACCGCTTCTTGAGCGATCGCCGTTTCCAGATACTTTTTGCTTTGCTGTTCGAGTTGAGCAATTCCTGTTTTGGAGTTGAGGGTTTCTGGCGACTTCAATTTGGCTTCATAGAAGCGACACGCGGCATATCCCAAGGAGTAAAGCATAGCAGCGTTAGAACTCGCCCCAATAAATGCTCCGGCGAAGGGAACGTTACGCAGGACTCCTAAACCAGCCAGCCGCAGCAATCGGCTGCCACCTAGTCCCAAACCAAAAATTGTTAATACCTCTCCTTTACGGCTAGGTTCTTTTAAACTGAGTCCGTAGGCAACAGCAATTTGATGCACCATTTCCGCTTGCAGTTGGGTGGTTGCAGCTAAATCGACTGCTAAAAGCGCCAGTGCTACCCCTGGTAAGAAACTAGTAGCAAGTCCTATACCTCCAGCACGGGTGGCTTTTTCCACCATAATTCGGTGAGCGATTTGTTCGGGGGACTCTTCGGGATGCTCTTGCTGTAGTTTTTTGACGGCTGCTTCTGCTTTGGCTAAATCTACGCTGTCTGTTGCCCCAATTAACCAATTGAGGTTGAGGAAGCGACTAATCCGTCGCACGAACCAGTTATTCCCTACCCACTCGATCGCTTCTCCAGCTTTTGTCGTCGCTGGAGAGAGCCAATCGTGGACTTGTTGTAGAGCGACTTCTGGCAGTTGGGCGATCGCTCCTACTGCTTGACCTAATGTCTCAGAAAAGGACGACAATCCACTAGCCGCTTTTTCTCTGGAAGCTGAGACTGGCTGCGCCTCCATTGCCTGATTGTTTTGAGAAGGCGTGACTTGCACTTTAACTTCTTCAACTGAGGCTGGCGATCGAGCTGGCTGTCGCGAATTATCGTCCATTGTTCACCACTGTTGAGACGAACTTTACCTGTTGTGGTTGTAACGAAAAAGCGATTGGCTTGCTATCCCCCCCAAGGTGTAAGATTCTATGGACTCTGCCAGGGGATCGATCCTTACCTAGAAATTTTAGATTTTCTTATCATCTCGCTCTTTTGCTACGCTTCCGATCCCGCTTTCGGCATAAAATTTGTTAAAACGGCTTGACTTTCCCTGGTTCCTTCATTGCGATACCCGTTCACTTAACATTTCTAAATCTCATTATGGCTATTGGCTATGTCGCTCTTGTCCTCCACGCTCACCTACCCTTCGTGCGCCACCCAGAAAGTGACTACGTTCTGGAGGAAGAATGGCTTTATGAAGCGATCGCGGAAACCTACGTCCCTTTACTGCTGGTATTTGAAGGATTAAAACGAGACGGAATCGACTTTAAGATTACGATGAGTATGACACCCCCTTTGGTGTCAATGCTGCGCGATCCTCTACTCCAAGAACGGTTTGACACTCATTTAGCTAAGCTGGAAGAGTTAGCGGAGCTAGAAGCAGAACGTAACGCTCACAACGGTCACATTCGCTACCTTGCCGAACATTACGCCAGTGAGTTCAATCAAATTCGCCAATACTGGCAGCGCTTCAACGGCGATTTAGTCACGGCATTTAAGCAGTTTCAAGACAGTAACAACCTAGAAATCATCACTTGTGGCGCTACTCACGGCTACTTACCGTTGATGAAGATGTATCCCCAGGCAGTCTGGGCGCAGATTCAAGTCGCTTGCGAACACTACGAGCAAACTTTCGGACGACCTCCTAAAGGTATTTGGTTGCCTGAATGTGCATACTATGAGGGTTTAGAGTGGATGTTAGCCGATGCTGGCTTGCGCTATTTCCTCACCGATGGGCATGGAATTCTTTACGCCCGCCCTCGTCCCCGTTTTGGTTCCTACGCACCCATATTTACCGAGACTGGAGTGGCTGCTTTCGGTCGCGACCACGAATCATCCCAGCAAGTTTGGTCTTCAGAAGTCGGTTATCCTGGCGCATCTGAATATCGCGAGTTTTACAAAGATTTAGGTTGGGAAGCTGAGTACGAGTACATCAAGCCCTATATCATGCCCAACGGACAGCGAAAAAATACAGGGATTAAATATCATAAAATCACTGGTCGCGGTCTGGGATTGAGCGATAAAGCACTTTATGACCCCTACTGGGCGCGGGAAAAAGCAGCAGAACACGCTGGCAACTTTATGTACAACCGCGAACAGCAGGCTCGACATTTACACGGCATTATGCATCGTCCGCCGATTATTGTCTCGCCCTACGATGCGGAGTTATTCGGGCATTGGTGGTATGAAGGTCCTTGGTTTATCGATTACCTATTCCGCAAGTCTTGGTACGACCAGCAGACTTATCAAATGACGCACTTAGCGGATTATTTACAGGAAAACCCGACTCAGCAAGTGTGTCGTCCTTCGCAATCGAGTTGGGGTTACAAGGGATTTCATGAATACTGGTTGAACGAGACAAATGCTTGGATTTATCCCCATCTCCACAAAGCCGCCGAACGAATGATCGAAATTGCCTACCGCGAACCCGTTGATGAGTTGGAATGGAAGGCATTAAACCAAGCGGCGCGGGAATTGTTGTTGGCGCAGTCTTCCGACTGGGCGTTTATCATGCGGACGGGAACGATGGTTCCTTATGCGGTAAGAAGGACGCGATCGCACTTGATGCGGTTTAATAAGCTCTACGAGGATATCAAAATCGGCAAAATCGATAGCGGCTGGTTGGAGAAGGTAGAACAAATGGATAATATCTTCCCCGAAATCAACTACCGCGTTTATCGTCCTTTGTAGGTTACAGGTAGAAGGTACAAATTTATAGGTAGGGGCGCACAGGTGTGCGCCCCTGCGTTTAACTAGGTAAATTGTTGCTGGTATATGCATCCATCCGGTATGCAGGAGTGCGATCGCTATAGTCTATATCAGCACCAGTGATAGATTTGGCTATCCTTTCAAAGGACTTGCTGCGCCAGTTGCGATCGTGGATTGGTTTTCTTTGTTCTCCCAAAAAGTACGCTTGGGTTCCGATGACAGAAGCAGCTACCCAACCAATTACTAATAGTGCAACTAAAATAGTCATCGCTGTTACCTCGTTTTAAGTTATGTAACTTTACGTAAACAAAAGTAACAACTTCTCGCAAAAAGTCTCAATACGTGTAAACCGAACATCAAGTAGGGAATTCCTCCCTATGACACAAGAGCGTACATCTCTACGTACTTCTTCCCAATTACCAACTCACTACGAAAACAAACTATATCTTTGCAGTTGAGTTTCAATTGTTTTGGGCAAAATTTTATTTAATTCTTTACCGTCTTTAAATTGCAGAGTTTGTAAAGAGGGTAAATCGAATGGTAATTGCCCTTCTAAATCTCGCTGCATGTGTGCGAGTAAAATTTGCTCGGAACGTTTTGTTTGAATCGCATAGCCAATTTCTACGCAAACATTAGGACTGGGAATTAATTGATTATTATCCTCTTTAGAAATACTTACAATTGGTGTAATATCGGCAATAAATAGTAAGCTCTTGCGAATGTTAAGTAACATTTGACGATTGAGTCGGAGCGGATTCTCGTTGGAACGGTACGATTCTACTAAAGTTATGGGAAGGCGCGATCGCTTATTTAATGTTTCTAAGGCTTGTTGCAATCCTTCCCGCAAAACTTCGCTAGCTGCGCTATATTCTGTTTGGTAAGACAAAAAGATTGTCGGGTCTTGCAGAGCCGATACCGCTTGCTTGGTAAAATAAATTTCATGGCTGATTAAGTCAATATTAGAAATAATGTAACCGCCACTACCTTCAATATAAAACTCGACAGCTTCCCCTTCTAAATAACGTTGAAACCATGCTGATTTTTTGACTTCTTCGCTATCATTTAAAAAATCAGCTCTCAATCCCGATTTCAACAGGCTATTCTTGCTTAGTCGCAAGTCGTGAGGACGTTTTTCTAGTTCTTTGACTGGCTCGTATTTTTCTAGAAACCAAGCTTTGAGTGCAATAATTGCCATTCTCGATTCAACCGCAAAACAACAACACCCAAGCTAGCACTAGCTGAGGAATTTCCTCTCTCTTTCAAGCTTAGGTAGGGATATTCTGGACTTTACTTTACTATTATTAGTATAGCAAGAGCGAATATATTGCCCCCTATTTGCTAGTATTTGAGGAAATATCAACCTGTGAGTTGGGTGTTGGTGTTACTTGACGAGACAGATTAGAAATAAGCAGTTCTTTTTACCTCTTAACTCAATAGGACTTGGCTTTTGAATTTGCCAATGGAAGCTTTTTTGCTTCAATTACTAACTTATCACTGCTAGTTCTAAACGCAATATATTAGAAAATAATCTTTACCTTTTTAGAGAAAGTTAAGTTTTGAAAAGCTAATTTGGTAATAGGTAATGGATAATTGGTAGTTGCGTGGTGGCGTGGTGCGTGAGAAGAGGTTACTGATAACTGGTCACTGGTCACTGACTAAAGCTAGTTCCCGAATTTCTTGGCGCACGCTCATCAAGATCTTACCGAGGTAGTTCTGACCAGTGCGATCGCAACCGCAGCCCCAATAGTAATCAGTCGGCGAGTTTTCTACCAGTAATTCGTCTCCAGTTGCAATCAAAATCGATTGAATATCGGGATAGGTCAGAAACTTCTGGCGCACGGCGACGTGCATGATCTGGGTTTTGACTGTTTCCCAGTCGCAGCGAACTTGAAGGGTGCGATCGCGTCCTAGTGCGGCAGCTTGTTCTGGGGTTGCTGCTGCATGAATGATAGGAATAATGGCTTCATTAGCACTACCGACAAACTTTTGTGCTTGATAATAATGCTCTACTGTTGACCAGTAAGTACCCTGGATGTCGATCGCATGGGGTGAAAAGTTAGAGAAACACCCGTAGGGTTCGCATACCTTGTAAAAGTAGATTGCCATTCGTAAAAATCGTTTTTATTTTTAAATACTTTCTTTAATCGATTATTACAGTTTCTTAGCAAACACCAAATATATTAAACCGATTTTGGAGGGCGGATATAGCGTTCCCATTGAAATGCAATACATTTATAGGGGCGCAATGATTGTAGTAGGGGCGCACAGAGAAAGCGCCCCTACCGATCTGTAATCAAAAACTGCTTTGAGATCGGCGTGATGGACAACAATACCAATAAAAAGGAAATTAGAGATGCGATCGCATCTCTACAGAGTCCCATTACACAGACCCATTTGTTTGTTCTACAATTTGCTTTGCTGCATTTAACAAATACTCATAATAAGTGCGAGCGACGACGGACATTTGCTTGCCAGCAGGATAGACCATGTACCAGTTGCGCTCGATGGGGAAATATTCCACATCTAGCACGGTTAACTCTGGATTAGCGGATTCTGGGATAATGGTATGGCGCGAAAGGACGGAAAGACCCAAACCCCCTGCGATCGCCTGCTTGATTGCCTCATTACTACCTAATTCGAGCTTGACTTTCAGTTTAATCCCCTGCTCGTCAAACAGCTTCTGTACTGCCGTGCGCGTCCCCGAACCTGGTTCGCGCAGAATAAACGGTTCTTCACTGAGCTGTTGCAGGGAAATATTTTTTTCTCCTGCTAGCGGATGATGAGCTGGCGCAAGCACGACTAAGGGGTTTTCTAAAAACGGCTGGAAACCGATATCGAGATGTTCTGGTAGCTGACTCATGATATACAAGTCGTCCAGATTCTCTTTGAGGCGATCGACAATCCCGGAATGATTCGTTACCTGTAAGGCGATATCAATCCCTGGGTAAAGCTGGCAAAATGGTCCCAACAGGCGCGGTACGAAGTATTTGGCAGTGGTAATGACCGCAAGTCGCAACCTCCCCTGCTTCAAACCTTTCAAATCTGCTACCGTCATCTCAAATTGAGCGAGTTTCTCAAAAATTTCCCGACAGGTAGCAAATAATTCTCGTCCTGCCTCCGTGAGGTAGAGGCGCTTACCCACTTGCTCGAATAGAGGTAGACCGACTGCCTTGGTTAGCTGCTTCACCTGCATGGAAACAGTCGGTTGGGTTAAAAACAACTCTTCTGCGGCACGGGTAAAGCTACCATTGCGCGCCGCAGCTTCAAACACCTTTAATTGGTGAAGCGTTGCTTGCTTCACTGCTATTCTCCTAGCAGATTGAATTATAGATATGTACCTATAATACCTATTAAAAACAATGGCTTTTATTTATAGTGAATATGAGTTACCATTCTTTACAACTGAAAGAGCGTAAGATGACTTCCAAGCAGCGTTGCACGTCGCTATGGGGTGTAGGGAATTGATTTACTCTTCTCCTGTGAATGGTCTAGCCCACCAGCCGCAGAATTCCACCGACATTTCATCAGCGCGTGCGATGCTTTTCCTTAGTTCTTACGAGTAGCAGTCAATAGCAGCAATTACAGATCGCGAGGGATGATTTCTTCTTCTTTAAGTGGCACGGGCAAATTAGCTAAATCTGGTAATTGTACGAGTTCTTTTTCCTTTTCCTTCTCTTTGATGGCGAGTGGTAGTTGTAGAGGTTGCTGTTGCTCGATCCAGCAACTTGCCAATGGTAAGGTCTGTTCTAAATCGTCCAAGGGTCTAGGAATCACCATCACGGCGTTGAGTTCACCAATCCGTTCTGCCTCGTACATGCCTGCTTCTACAGCGACAGCAACATTAGAGACACTACCGCGAATGATGACGGTACACAACCCAGCCCCAATGCGTTCGTAAGAGGCAAGTTGCACGTCGGCAGCTTTGAGCATAGCATCGGCTGCACCTACCATTGCAGGAAATCCCCGTGTTTCTAGAAGTCCGACAGCTTGATGGCTGAGGCGGCTGTATCCTCTTGCTGTCAATTGTTGCAGGCGCAGACCAATTGGTAATACAGCTTCTAGATTCGGCAAGGGACGGGGTATGACTAATGAGGAAACCAATTCACCAAAGCTTTCAGCCGTTGCCGCACCTTCTCTAACGGCGAGGCGAACATCAGCAGTACGACCGCGGACGATCGCCGTACAGTGACCGCCGCCAATTTTCTCGTATCCTACTAGGGTGACTTCAGCAGTCTTGAGCATCATGTCTGCCGTCCCGACAATCGCGGGAAAGCTGCGGGTAGATACCAAGCCTAAAGCCATTTCCTGAAAGTTTTGTACCTGATGTTCTTGCCCAGAAGTGGCGAACCCTTGATTCTGTGTCTGCATGGTAGATCTAACCGATTTTAGATTCTAGATTTTAGATTTTAAATGAGGATTTGTCGGTGCGTACCGCGACAACGCAAGTCAGAATAATTCTAAAATCGTCAGTCTGGGCATTTTCTTGCTTCATCCTATGTACAGATAAAGTTAATCCCATCCAATTTCCAAATCTAAAATTGCCTTGACTTAGGTTCCTTGAGATGGAGGAGTATCTGGTGAGGGCTGGTTCAATGATTGACTATGGGGAAACAACGTTGCCATCAACCGCGTGATGGAAGCTTTGCCATAAACAATGCGATCGCCACTCGGTTGAGTTGGTTCTAGTTGACTTTGTGCCGATCCAGCCATCTGACCGTTAGACTCGGGTGTTGCTCCAAGTGTTGCCGATGTTGGTGGCGATGGCTGAGTTGCATCAGTTGGCGGTGTCGGTGCTTCTTCAACCTCAACGGTAGAATCTACCGTTAGGTGGCGGCTAGTGTCTCCCAACAACGAACCTGGAGGAATCACTTGTTTGGGAGCGACAGAACAATTAAAAACCGTCGTTGCCGCACCGACGCAAGCATTTGCTCCGATTGTAGCTTTTCCCACTACTAAAACCCCAGCTCCGAGATTAACTCCCGTCTCGATCTCTACATTTCCGTCATGGGCGTGCAGCACGACTCCCATGCCGATACATACTCCCGCTGCAATAATAATTTTACTGTTTGGGTCGGCATGGAAAACTACCCCAGGAGCGATCGCTGCCGTGCGATCGATTATCACCTCGCCACTGATATGCGAATTAAAGTTACCAATTGGGTGTAGTGGCGATAAAGACATTTAAATTGAAACCTTTGAACAGGAGACAGAAGATAGGAGACAGGAGGGAGCCAGAAGGTAATTTTAACTTTTGACTTTTGACTTTTGACTTACTCCTACTCTTGATTCCTGTACGGGCGGGTTTAGCAAATATGTTTTGCAAATTAGCAAAGAATTCAGACAAAACCCGCCCCTACGATTCCCTGGTACTAGGGACGTTGGATAATTGTTTCCAGCACCCGTCGTTTTTGTTTGGAGTCAATCCCGACCAACCGGACGTATTCACCAGGGTGGTTAGCTAGGCAAGTTTCCAGCGCGTTTACTACCTCTGACTCATTTCTGGTAGTAATCGGACTACAACTCTGCCAAGAACCAGTGCGGAAACGGCGTTGGTCTACGTGTTCCGAGCCAATTGTATGCCCAGATGCCAATAGGTGGCGTACTTGGTCTACAACATCGCCCCCCAGCTTAGAACTCGTTACCCTACCTGAATTGGAACTACTGCCATTACCATATGAAGGAGTAGAGGCGTAGTTAGAATGACCTGCTGAATGACCTGCTGAATGACCTGCTGACTGAGAAACCACTGATCCGTCGGGACGCTGAATAATGGTTTCTAGTACCCGCTGTCTGCGTCTGGGGTCAACGCCGATCAAGCGCACGTACTCCCCTGAAAACTCAGCGAGACTGGCTTCCACGGCTGAAATGACCTGAGATAACTGGTTAGAGTTAATCGTGCCGCAGCTAGCCCAAGAACCGGTGCGGAAGCGACGGCGATCGACATGTTCCGTCCCAACTTGATAGCCTTGTGCTAGCAAACCGCGAATTTGCTCGACGGTCTCGGAATCCAGTTGATAACTGCCTGTCGAGCCACCGCCATAGCTGCCACTGCTAGCCGCACTACTGCGGTAGCTGCTGCTAGCTGGTGGTACGCTAACTCTCGCCGCGCCGTTACTTTGGATTAAGGCTTGTCCGTTAGGTCTTTGAATAATTGTTTCTAATACTCGCTGCCTGCGTTTGGGGTCAATCCCAAACAAGCGGACGTATTCGCCTTCATGTTCTGCCAAACAAGATTCTAAAGCCGCGATCGCCTCTGACTCCGAGCGAGGTTCGAGTGGCGTGCAACTCTTCCACGTTCCAGTGCGGAAACGGCGCTGGTCTACGTGTTCTGTGCCAATCTTGTATCCTTGCGACAATAGGTGTCGCACTTGCTCCACTGCTTCTGTATTCAATCTTCTACCCATGATTCCACTAGCACTCCCATTAACGCCTTTATCCCCATCCGCTTGAGGTTGTGACAGCTCGTCGCGAATGGGGGTGATGCAAGCCTTATCGTCAGCACAAAGATAACCCGATCGCAGCGCGTTATTGACCCCAATGACGTGATGCGCAAACTCTCGGTCTACTTGTTGCACGTCGGGTAAGCGATCGGCTTGCTGTTGGTTGGTAATTGTCGCTCCCGAAGGTACGTACTTCCCAGCCGGAATCTCTACATCTTGGATCAGAACGTGCATCATGACAATGCACCCATTACCAACCCTGGCGTTGAATACGGTGGAACGAAAGCCGATGAAGCAATCGTCTCCCACGTATGCCGGTCCGTGGATCAACGCCATGTGAGTAATGGAAGTATTTTTCCCGATCCATACCGAATATTGTTTGCCATCGTCCCCGATCACGCGACCTTGTTCCAGTCCGTGAATCACTACCCCATCCTGCACGTTCGTGCCTGCACCGATATGAAAAGGAGTGCCTTCATCGGCGCGAATTGAAGTTCCTGGCGCGATTAGGACGTTAGAACTGATATGGACGTTCCCAATCACGTTGGAGAAGGAATGTACGTATGCAGTTTCGTCAATCTGTGGCTCTGCCAAATTTTTCGACCAGGGGGTAGGCGGGGCAGCATAGCTGCGGGCTACCATACGTTAAAATCCTCTGAAATATCCTGTTGCCATGAATTGACTTTGCCGCGATCGCCTAAGGAAAGCTCGATCGATCTTGCTCTCTTTTGCTGTACAGGTTGCGATTGTCTACGCTGACAGTATCGATAATTCCTACTACCAATGCATCTAGGGGACGCGATTGATTGCCGTCGATCTGACGGGCAGCACTGCCGCGACTAACTAAAACCCACTCATCCACACCAGCACCTATCCAATCGGCTGCTACCTCATATTTAGGTAGCAGGCGACCGTCAGCATCGATAAATTGCAACAACAGTAGCTTGGCTCCTCGCAAACTTGGTTCTTTGTGGGTACTGACAACCGTACCCCGAACTTGAGCGATTTGCATTCAGGGTTACGGTCTGTTGTAAGGACGGATGCCGCTGACGCTCTCGCGGAACTGTTCTACAGCTTCTGTATAACGAATCGGCAGCACGTATTCTAGGTTTTCGTGAGGACGAGCGATGATGTGGGTAGACAAGACCTGTCCGCCATTCACGCGCTTGACGGAATCTATACCAGCGGATACTGAAGCTTGCACTTCCGAAACGTCGCCTCGTACGATCACCGTGACTCGACCGCTACCAATCTTTTCATAGCCCACCAGAGTGACGCGAGCTGCTTTTACCATCGCGTCAGCTGCTTCCACAACTGCGGGGAAGCCCAACGTTTCAATCATTCCTACTGCGATTGCCATTTTGTTTTACTCCGTAACTGAAAGTAGCGTAAGGTTATCAAACTGAAAAACTGAAAGCTGAGGATTTATCGCGGCTAAGTGCGGAACTGTTCTACAGCCTCGGTATAGCGAATTGGCAGTACGTATTCGAGGTTTTCGTGGGGACGGGCAATGATGTGGGTGGAGAGAACTTCACCACCATTGACTCGTTTAGCTGCTTCAATACCAGCGGAAACCGAAGCTTGTACTTCTGAAACGTCGCCCCGCACGATCACCGTGACGCGAGCGCTACCAATTTTCTCGTAACCCACTAGAGTGACACGGGCAGCTTTTACCATCGCATCTGCTGCTTCCACAACTGCGGGAAAGCCCTTAGTCTCAATCATTCCAACCGCGATCGGCATTTTTACTCTTCTCCTTGATGGCGCGTAAGTAAACCTAGTGGATTTAGTTTGACAGTAAATTTTTGACGAGAATACCCATTCTTAATTAGAAAAAAGTCTTCCTGAAATAAGCATAGGGAAGCTTTGCTCCCCTGACAATATAAATCATTATGATAATTTTGAATGAGAATGTTTAAAAAAACTTAACGGTGTATTTTTCGCTCGATCTGACATCTGAACCGCCCCTGTTTATCGCTATTCTACTTTTGTTTTATAATTTTTTAATTACATTTAGATAAAGCAAACTTATAACTCAGCAACTTCATCCTCTAGAGCGATTGCCGAAGGTCGTGTCTGATGGTTCTAGGAGTTTTTACTGACCAATAGCCACTGACCGACGAAATCTCGCCTACTTGGGTGCTATAATTGCCTACACTCAAGCTAAATCAGTTTTGTACGATTAATACAAAGAGTGAAATTTGGCAAGAGTAGAAATCAGTTGAGAAAATACTTACCCGGCTACATTTTGTCAGGAAAAACTATTAATAACAAAAACATTCAGAGAACAAAAATAGTCACAACCAGATTGACAAACAGAAATTAAAAAAATTCAAACATCTCTACTGAGAAAACTAGAATTGCTACCAAATAATTTTTTTTTAGTTGCAAATAAGTAGGAAAATTGCAAATGACGCAGTTTTTATTCATAAATAGTTGGTGGGTTCCCTTCTATGGCTTGATTGGTGCAGTCCTCACCTTACCTTGGGCAATGGGAATAGTGCGTCGCACTGGACCTAGACCTGCCGCTTACCTGAATTTATTAATGACTGTGGTAGCTTTTATCCACAGCGTTATCCTCTTCAGGGATATGTGGAATCAAGAGCCACAGAGCTTTCTCTTTACCTGGTTCAAAGCTGCGGACTTAGATTTATCTTTTGCGTTGGACGTGTCGCCAGTCACCCTTGGTGCAGCAGTTCTCATTACTGGTTTGAGCCTGTTGGCACAAGTTTACGCCTTGGGTTACATGGAAAAAGACTATGCCATAGCGCGGTTTTTTGCCTTGATGGGATTTTTTGAGGCAGCGCTATCTGGCTTAGCTTTAAGCGATTCCTTGATCCTTAGCTATGCATTGTTGGAGATGCTGACGCTTTCCACATATTTACTGGTAGGCTTTTGGTACGCTCAGCCATTGGTAGTGACAGCTGCGAGAGATGCCTTTCTGACGAAACGGGTAGGGGACATACTTTTGTTGATGGGAGTTGTGACACTTGCTTCCTTCGCTGGTAGTCTTAACTTCTCCGACTTGAATGAATGGGCGCAGACAGCTCAACTATCACCTTTAACATCAACGCTACTAGGAATAGCTTTAATTGCCGCACCAGCCGGGAAGTGCGCTCAATTTCCTTTGCATTTGTGGTTAGACGAGGCGATGGAAGGTCCAAACCCCGCTTCCGTGCTGCGAAACTCGATGGTGGTATCGGGTGGGGCATATTTGTTGTTTAAATTGCAGCCCGTATTAGCGCTGTCGCCTGTAGCATCAGAAGCCTTAGTCATTCTCGGCACGGTGACGGCAATAGGAGCATCGTTAGTTTCGATCGCCCAAATTGATATTAAACGGGCGCTGTCCCATTCCACTAGCGCCTACATGGGACTGGTATTTTTATCGGTAGGTTTGCAACAGGGTGGCGTAGCACTGATGTTGCTATTTACCCACGCGATCGCCAAGGCATTACTATTTATGAGTGCAGGCTCGATCATTGCCACCACGCACACCCAAGATTTAACGGAAATGGGAGGTTTGTGGTCGCGGATGCCTGCGACGACAACGGCTTTTGTCGTCGGTGCAGCCGGACTGGTGACGCTCATTCCCTTGGGTAGCTTCTGGGCAATGGTGCAGTGGGCAAACGGCTTTTGGATAGTTAGCCCTTGGGTTGTCGGCGTGTTGCTCGTAGTGAATGGTTTAACGACACTCAATCTCACTCGCGTCTTCCGACTCGTTTTCTGGGGCGATCCGCAGCCAAAAACTCGCCGCGCTCCAGAGGTCATGTGGCACATGGCTTTACCTATGGTGTCGCTGACAATAGTAACTCTGCTAGTTCCGTTGATGTTACAGCAGTGGGGATTATTACCGAGTTGGGAAAACATCAACTGGCAAGCAGTCACTCTCTTAATGGCATCAAGTGGATTAGGACTAGCAATCGGCTCGACAATATACCTACATAAAGCTTGGTCGCGACCCGTGCAATTGCAATGGCGATTTTTGCAAGACTTGTTGGGCTACGATTTCTATGTAGATGAGGTTTACAAAGTTACAGTAGTTTTGGCAGTGAATTCGATCTCCAAGATTTCCGCTTGGATCGATCGCTACGTCTTAGATGGCTTAGTAAATCTAGTTGGCATTGTCACCATCTTTAGCGGTCAGAGCTTGAAGTACACTATCTCCGGTCAATCGCAAGCTTATATGCTAACCATCCTCCTCGGAGTCGGTCTGCTCGGCTTAATTATCAGCTGGTCTTTAGGATACATTTTTCAGTGATAAGGGACTAGAGAGCAGGGAGCAGAGAGCAGTGGTTAAAATTGCTTTTTTGTCCTCTTGTCTCCCTTGTCCTCCTTGTCTCCCTTGCCCCCGCTTACCCCTATTCCCCACTCCCTACTCCCTACTCCCTCTATAGAGATGCTCAGTGCTTTCATTTGCTTACCAGTTTTAGGCGCGGTGCTAATCTGGGTTTTGCCTTCAGGTGAGATGCGATCGCGCTATATTGCTTTAGCAGTTACTGCTGCTACATTTATTTGGAGTATTGTTCTCGGGTTTCGATTCGATCCTGGGGATGGTGCTTTTCAGTTTCAAGAAGCACTACCTTGGATAGATGCTTTGGGTTTGAGCTATCGCTTAGGCGTGGATGGGTTATCTTTCCCATTATTGGTGTTGAATGGCTTACTCACTTGCGTTGCACTTTACAGCACCAATAACCAAGTGGCGCGATCGCGATTCTACTATTCTCTCATTCTGCTACTCAATACGGGTGTTGCTGGAGCTTTCCTATCTCAGGATCTCTTGCTATTCTTTCTGTTCTACGAACTGGAACTGATTCCCCTATATTTGTTAATTGCGATTTGGGGTGGCGCAAGGCGCGGCTATGCAGCAACGAAGTTTCTAATTTATACGGCAATTTCAGGCATTCTGATTTTAGCTGCCTTTTTGGGTCTAGTTTTATTAAGCGGTACGGGTTCTTTTGCTTACGAACCCTTACGCACGGCTGCTTTGAGTTTACCGCTGACAGCGCAGTTTATTTTACTAGGGGCAATTGTTGTAGGTTTCGGGATTAAAATCCCTCTGGTTCCTTTCCATACTTGGCTACCAGATGCTCACGTCGAGGCTTCTACACCCGTTTCCGTGCTACTGGCAGGGGTATTGTTGAAATTGGGAACTTATGGTTTGTTGCGCTTTGGCATGGACTTGTTACCGGAGGCTTGGGCAGCATTCGCCCCTTGGCTGGCAACTTGGGCAGTGGTCAGCGTGCTGTATGGGGCTTCCTGCGCGATCGCCCAAACTGATATGAAAAAGATGGTAGCCTATAGCTCTATCGGTCACATGGGTTACGTGTTACTGGCAGCGGCGGCGGCGACACCTTTGAGTATTTTGGCGACAGTATTGCAAATGATCAGTCATGGTTTAATTTCAGCACTACTGTTTCTACTAGTGGGAGTCGTTTACGAAAAAGCGGGGAGTCGGGATACTCAAGTGTTAAGGGGATTACTCAACCCCGAACGAGGTTTACCTGTCATTGGCAGCTTGATGATTTTGGGCGTGATGGCAAGCGCTGGAATTCCTGGTATGGTGGGGTTTGTGGCAGAGTTTCTCGTTTTTCGCGGCAGTTTTCCCGTCTTTCCTACCCAAACTCTCCTCAGTATGGTAGGGACTGGTTTGACTGCGGTATATTTCTTACTCTTGGTAAACCGCGCCTTTTTCGGACGGCTATCGCCCCAGGTTGAGAATTTACCTAAAGTTTACTGGTCGGATCGTATTCCCGCGATCGCTTTAGCAATACTAATTGTAGTGTTGGGGATTCAACCGAGTTGGATGGCGCGGTGGAGCGAACGGACAACTACGGCAATGGTAAATAATGTAGAGGCGATCGCGCATCTAGCGGTTAAGAATCCGCGATCGTAGAAATGGTTTTACTAAAATCTGTCCCTCCTAACAAGATTCATCCCGGTAGGGGCAGGTTTTGCCAACCGATGTATGGAAAAATAAGATATAGAAAACAGTTTTGTAAATCAAATTTTTTGATGATAACTGCGTAAAGACATTCCATGTATCGATGTAGAGACGTTACATGTAACGTCTCTACATCGATCGCTGATAACCGATAACTGATAATTGATTTAGCAATGGTTAGCATCACTAATAAGCCTACCAGCCATCCCTTGGCAGAATACATTCAAAGATTACAGACAGGAGAAGCTTTACTTGCAGATACTCCTGAAAATGTTTTAGAAGTTGTAGGAATTCTCAAAAGCTACGGTGTAGTTTTAGATGCCTACTGGCGAAATTTAATATATATCTCAGAAAATCAGTTTTTAGTCTTTTTTCCCTTTTTCAAGTATTTCAACGGAGAATTTTCTATTAGGAAATTACTCCGTCATTGGTGGCACGATCGGATCAATTTTGAATACGCTGAATACTGCATGAAAGCTATGTTCTGGCATGGTGGCGGCGGTTTAGATGCTTATTTAGATACGCTGGAATTTAAAGAACGAGCAGCAGCAGCTATTCAAGCCAAGTTTACAAACAATCCTTTGGTTTTGGGATTAAACCAGCTTTTCCCCGAATTTTTACCAGAATTGGTGCGCCAGCAAGCTTATTACAGCGGCTTGGGTCAATTTTGGCACATCATGAGCGATATGTTTTTGAAGCTGAGCGATCGCTACGATCGCGGTGAAATCAAAACTATTCCGCAGGTAGTCGAGCATATCTTAAATGGTTTGGTCGCCGATGCCAATACACCAATTACTTACAAGGTAAAAATTAAAGGCAAAGAGTACGAAATTATTCCCAAAAGTGCGGGTTTAACTTTTCTTCCCGATACAGCCGTACCCTACGTAGAAGCGGTTTTCTTCCGAGGCACGCCGTTTCAAGGGACAATTTCTTACAACGCTCAAGCACATCAAATTCCCCCCGATCAAGCGCGATTTGCTTACGGTGCGTTGTATGCAGATCCATTACCAATTGGTGGTGCTGGCATTCCTCCGACGCTGTTAATGCAGGATATGCGGCACTACTTACCCGAATATTTGCATGAGGTTTACCGTCGTACAAAGCGCGGAGAAGATGACTTGCGGGTACAAATTTGTATGACTTTCCAAAAGTCGATGTTCTGTGTCACCACAGCCGCAATTTTAGGGTTGATGCCTTATCCGGCAAATACTGAAGATCCGTCAGAACAGCAGGCAAATATAGCTTACCTCGAAAATTGGATGGATCGATTTATGACTTCGCGCTTATTAGATGTAAATAGATAGTTGGATGTGAATAGGTAGAAGGTGAGAGGCGATCGCTAACTAACAGGTTGTAAAGTAGCTTTTTGACCTGGTTTTAAATCTAAGCTGATAATTGAAGTCAACAACGACTGAACTAAACGTCAGCGATCGCTAACTGGCAACTGCAATGCCTGGTTTTGTATCTCTTGCAATGTCATCCAATTTTCTCCAAAGCTGTTTACGATCGTTGTAAATTGCTGAGGAAGAGTCAAATCTCGATCTGAATCCTTAAATATAATAACGGCTTAGCCGATCGGTGGCAGACTGCCTCGAACGCTGAGCGATCGCCTCCATCCCGTCCGCACCAACGCAGTGTTGGCTGCTGGCGCTACAATCGCTGAAGTAACTCGTCGTATTCTGTATGCGTACCAATCCAAAACCAGTACATGCGATCTTTTTCCAACAAGCCGAGAACTCGGTCGTCTAAACTCACACGAGCCGAATAAATTAGTTGACGCTGACTAACTCGTTTGAACTGAAGACTATTGTGGTAAGGATCTAAGAGCCAAAGTGCATAAGCTTTGGCAGCTTGTTCTTGAACTGATGCAGGAAGCTCATCAAGCTTTTTCCGAAATGCTTTTGTAACGCTTGATTTCATCACTTAGGCTGAGAGGGAAAAACTTCTGCTAAAGGTGTAATATCACCAGCAGCAATTTCCTGTCGTACCATCTCAGCTATCCGATCCCACTGCTCGTCTGTCGTACATTCAAACTGAGCTTTCCAGGTTTGCTCATCCTCCATCTCAGCCAGGAGACGAGCAGCGATCGCATCCTGCTCATCAGCTGGTAAAGTTTTCAATTGGGCAATCGCTTGTTCGAGCAATTCGGTCATACTTAAATTGACTTATATAGGGGTTATACGCACAATTATTACTCATTCATGAAAGCAGGTAGACAGATTTCAAGAACTGTTCTTGTTGCAATTTTACTCCTGCATTTTAACCTGCGCGATCGCATGGCTTCAAGTTAGAGGAGGGGTGCGATCGCCTCTAATAAACATCTCAAACTCTTCTAAAGTCTGACTAACACCAACCTCTTTTGCTCGTTGCATAAATTGAGGGATAATTTGAATAATTTCTAAATTAGGAAATGTTGAACTAGTTTCAGACTCTACATACTTACCAGCTTGCAACAGATTGATTTTTAGCTTTCCTTTTTCATAAATCCATAATTCTGGTACTCCCAAAGCTGTATAAGCATCGAGTTCAGTTTTAGAAGTCACATCGGTTTCAAGTGCTAAATCGGGTGGCGGATCTATTGACAAATTCAGCCGATCTTTACCAATTACAGCTTTGTAATTTTGAATGTAGAAGCAATCATCCGGCTCAACACCCGCTTTCATCTCCTCTCGTTTAAAAGTAGTAGAACCAAGAGGTTCCCATTGTCGTTTCTGTATTTTCAGGATAATTTTGACTAAATCTGCCAACAAAACTTTAGCTCTTTCATGTTCCGGTAATGGAGCCATAATTTCTAGAATTTCATTAGCGTAAGCAATTCGCGCCGAACGCCGTTCTCCTAACTCAGACAGAATTTCCTCAAATCCTTGCCAAGTCACAGGTTGCAAAGTAGCTTTTTGACCTGGTTCTAAATATAAGCTGATAGCAGATGTTGGCATGGCGATCGCCTTAAAAAATGTTTCTGCGTGAGTGCATTTGATGGTATTTGGTGTGAGTCACAATTAACAGCGTTATAGAAATCCGCACTTTTAAGCTTAGATCTGTACCAGGGTTGTTGTGCCGCGCAACTTACTATATTTATTTCAATGTCATCTCTGTAAAACTCAATGCGGGACAGATTGCTGTAGTACACTCAGCCCTAAGTCTAACATTTGTGACACTCTGTAAATTAAGGTTCCACTTCTGCTTTGAGCCTACTACGATTTCCTTAGTTCCGGCTGGCTTGCTATCTAAAAATACGCTGAATAAAAGCTTGTTTTTTGGAAGTGAATAGGAGTTTCCACTGTGTACTCCGTAAACTAATTGCAACTCGGTGTAACTAGATTGTAGGTTGCAAACAATCTCGACAGGTTCAGAACGATAAATTGCTCCGTTGTTTCCCATAACTACAAGTAGTGGTACAACTTCTCTTCCTAAAGTGAGTGGAAAATTGTCTATACCTCCTAAGATATCATCTAAGGTTTTTCCAGGAGTAGCACTTTGACATTGTGTTTGCGCAAGGACAGGCGATGAACCAGGAGCTGCTGGACTGCTAGGAGGTGGCTCAGGAATGCTGACAGGAGATGGACTTGGCATAGACGGAGGTAGAGATGCGGAGACAACACAGGCTGCTAGTTTCGAACCCACTCTACAGCCGACTTCTGGAATAGTTACAGTAGCAGCAATAGCTGCAATCAAAGCTATAAGTGTACTTAGTATAAAAATTTACTTGATAAAGTTAAACTTTTTGGAACCTTTGCTCATAACTTGCTTTTTCCACTGTTACCTAATATCAAAGTTTTGATACAACGAACAATTTTTCAACCTGATATCTTTCGGCGAAAGCATAGCTCTTCGCAGTCTAACATTCCTTTTATGGAAATGAAGCTGAATACATAGGTGAATTTCTGTTATGAAACAGTATCTAAAAAAGTTTTTGAACTTGCTTCGCGATACTTTTCGCGTGAAACACTACTCCTAGAGATCGCCACTCACTTGTTGCAAAATGGGTATAATATTTGACATATAAGGATTAAATCGGGGTAGTTGAGGGTTGAGGGTTGAGGGGTGCGTATTCCACTTGACTTGTGAAGAGGTTAAAATTGTTGAATCTCAAGTCACAATCGCTACTGTTCCCGTGTCTAAATCGTACCGTCCCCCAACAATTTTCAATTTGCCTTCCCCTACCAGTTGCATTAAAAGATCCGATCGCTCTAATTTTTTTACTTGATATAGCACGTTTGCTACAACGGCATTTTCAATTAAATCGCTTTCCGATTTACTATTTGATTTATTATTAAGTTGCGCGTTAGCGGAGCTTAACGTAGTTATCGCGGGTTCGATCGCTTTTGCAAAACTACTAATTTGTCCGGGGAGTGGCTTGCCTTTGACTGCTGCTGTCACTGCACCGCATCGCTCGTGACCTAGTACCATAATTAAGGGAGTCCCTAACATTGCTGCGGCATATTCTAGGCTGCCAAGTGCTTCAGTAGTGACAATATTGCCAGCAATTCGCACGTCAAACAAATCGCCAATTCCCAAATCGAACAAAATTTCTGCCGGAACGCGAGAATCAGCACAACTTAGGAGAGTCGCAAACGGATGCTGTGCTGTAGCCACTTCATGCAAGCGTGTCTGCGATTGATGCGGATGTTCCAGCTTTTGCTGCACGAAACGTTGATTTCCCGCTAGCAACCTTTGCAATGCTGTATTAGGACTATCTGGTTCAATATCCTCTATAACTGCGGCTTGTGCTGGTTCGCCACCAAGTAAGCTACTCGCAGCAACACTAACACCAACACCCGCTATCTTCAAAAACTGACGGCGATCGATAAACTGATTCTGACGACTCATAATCCTTCCTGACAAAGCAAGTAACTAGGCAGCACACTAGCCACCAGTCACTAATAACTGATAACTTTGTACAGACGTTACATGTAACGTCTCTATAGCGAAGCAATACATCTAACAGAACGAATCTCCATTGCATCGGAGATATAACAAGCACCGCCGAATTTATTCAGGATCGGTCGAACATTTTCTATGACTGGCTTAATCTGTTCTGGCATACAAAAAGCAATAATGTAGACATTATCAAGCTGTGTTGCATCTGCACCAGGACTTCTACCGATCGCATTTCGGATGACGGTGTGTCCGATGATGCCTGCCTTATCCAAACCTGCTAAAATTTTTGGCAGCTCTATCGAATCGGCAAGGACTTCTATTCTCTTCACTGCGTGCATAGTTTTACCCCCAAAGCAGGTTGATGCCGTACAAATACAAAGGAATTCCCACAATGATATTGAAGGGAAATGTCAGTGCTAGAGCGGCAGTCACGTAAAGGCTGGGATTGGCTTCTGGTAGCGTCATTCTCATAGCAGCTGGAACCGCTATATAAGAGGCACTGGCACACAATACCGAAAATAAAAGTGCATTTCCCTGCGGCATCCCGATCGCTTTTGCTAAAAGTATGCCAATTGCCGCATTAACTATTGGTATCAATATAGAGAAAGAAATCAAAAACGTACCAGTTTTACCTAGATCTTTGATTCTTCCAGCAGCAACTAATCCCATATCTAGCAAAAAGAAGGTCAGGACTCCGTAAAATATGCCTTGAGTAAATGGTTCTTCTACCTTCCAGCCTTTTTCTCCTGACACTGCACCTATTATTAGGCTACCAACTAAAAGAAAGACCGAACTATTGAGAAAAGCTTCTTGCAAAACTTCCGACCAAGAAAAATCGCCGTCTTGCTTGTCGATCGCAAATATTTTTACTAAAAGCAGTCCGACAATAATTGCTGGGGATTCCATCAAAGCTAAAGCCGCTACCATGTAACCGCTAAAATCAATTCCCAGTTCAGTCAGAAAAGAACCAGCAGTAATAAAGGTGACAGCACTGATAGAACCATAGGTAGCCGCGATCGCAGCTGCGTTATATAAGTCGAGTTTGACTTTGAGAATAAAGAATGTATAAATCGGCACGATACAAGCCATCATCACCGCTGCCAAAAGGGTGAGTATGACTTCTTGGCTGACTCCGCTTTTGACAAGTTCGTTTCCTCCTTTAAACCCAATGGCAAATAGGAGATAAAGCGAAAAAAGTTTAGGTAATGGTTGAGGAATTTCTAAATCTGATTTGAGAAAAACAGCTAACATCCCCAGAAAAAAGAACAGCACTGGCGGACTCAGGACGTTAGACGCGATCAAGCTTACATCCATTCCCACCTCTCCTCTGGTTTGTGGGAACAGATACCCAAAAAAGTTTTAATCATCGCAAAACTTAATATTTTATGTTAAATTCAACTACCTGACACCAACCTGGCAACCCATAGCGTTGCACTATTCCAATTTGGCAACTTCTACCATGTAAGAACAGTATGAGGCATAGTTTATCAGAAGATGCAACTGTTTCTACCTTTGCCAACACTAATTTGTGAAGAGAAGCAAAGCTGCAAATCTAACTATTGTTGAAACTGAGACAATAACCACGCGCTAACTCTACCGTGATTCATCTCACGAGTTCGCCGCAAAGCTTCTTCTAATAAAGCAATTTCTAAACCTAGTAAAACTTGAGACTGAGGAATTCTTCTACTACCACCATTGGCAACAGAAAAAGCAAAAATTTCAATATTTTTTACATCGACAATCCAATATTCTGCTACTCCTAACTGTTCGTAAAGCAGACGCTTTTCGCCTTTATCATCTGATAGAGAAGTATTAGCCACCTCGATCGCTAAAGTTGGTGGTGGATAAAGATCGAGACTGATAATTGTCGTTCCCCAAGGAATTGCTTCGGCATTGCCACCAATATAGTAAGACACGTCGGGCTGTGCTTCTCGAATACCTGTTTTCCGGTAGGTACAGTTATCTTTACCATTTAAATCTATGCCTTTTATCCCTGCCCATAGGTGAACGGCATGATTAACTATTGAATGGTCGCTAGCATGGTCGTTTCCCACTGGTGGCATTTCAATTCTCATCCTTTCGTTGAAATAGTAGCCCTTGGCTTTCTCTAATTGCGGATTTTCAATTATCTGAATGTACTCATCCCAACTAGCTTTCACCCAGGTATCGGTTGGTAGCTCGACTTGCGAGATATTCATAGATAACCTCAGCACAAATTGCTAAATTAGACTTTCAGGAGTTATTAATATTTTCTCCGATCGCATTTGATTCGATCTGAGATTCTAGTTGTCGTTTTTGTGCTAAAAGTTCTTGGATTTTGTGATAGCGAGCGATCGCTACACTCAGCTCCAACAATTGATCGAGAGGACAAGGATAAGACCATTGCTCACCGGAGGCATCGAGACCGCAAACACGATAGCTAGTTGGAGATAACGAGCGATCGAGATTGCTAGATAAAGATAAATCTGGACGTTCAAAGACGATTTCCTCAATCTCGTCGTCCGATTCTGGAGCAGTTGGATAAGAATCGATCCAAGCATCAACAATTGGACCTTCGTAGTAGAGTGCTTGAATTCTCTGTGCTATTCGTTCTAAATCGACAATTGGTGCTGACGGCGATCGCTCTACTTGAGTTGTCGTTGTTGGTGACGGTTCAATACTACTAGTAGAAAACTGGGGTAACTGTAGTGACTGGGGACGTTCGCTCTCTGGTGAGGGTGAAGGTAAATCGACTTTTGGCGCTACTGGCAAAATCTGAAATGAGATCGGGCGATCGGTAACAGTAGACGGTTCAGTGGTAGACTGCTTGAGCGTCTCTAGTTGGTCTAAAGTTGCGTGAATGCGTTGTAGTGCCTGTTTCATGTGTTTATATTTAATGGCTAGTGGCTAGTAATCAATAGGGTGTGGGTGTGGTGCGTATTTTAATTAAGACTTACGACTGACAACAATGATGCCAACTTCTCCTTCGAGTCGAATTGTACTCGTTACTGGACCAACTAAATCTGGTAAAAGCGAATGGGCAGAAACTCTAGCAATGCAATCTGGAAAATCGGTAATTTACATTGCGACGGCTCAAAACAATGCCGACGATCCTGAGTGGCAACAGCGGATCTCCCAACACCGCGATCGCCGTCCTGCTGGCTGGTTAACCGTAGAAGCGCCAGAAAACTTAACCGAAACAATCGCCACAGCTCCCTCCTGTTGTTGCTTGCTAGTCGATTCGCTTGGAACATGGGTAGCGAATTTGCTGGAGCAGGATAGCATTACTTGGGCAGCAACGGAGCAAAATTTAATCTTAAGTTTAGAGCGCTTAGACAATAAAGATGTAATTGTTGTAGCAGAAGAAGCTACCTGGGGCGTAGTGCCAGCTTATTCAAGCGGCAGGTTGTTTCGCGATCGCTTGGGTCAATTAGTCCGTCGCTTAGGAGCTGTTGCCAACCCCGTTTACCTCATCGTCGGCGGACACGTCCTTAACCTCAGCCTGCTGGGTTCTCCACTACCTACCCCTTTAAACGAGAAACGATAGCATAGATTCAGAAGTCAGAAGTCAGAAGTCAGAAGTCACATTTCTCCCTTGTCCCCCTCAGCTCTCTTTCCCCTACTCCCGACTCCCTACTCCCTACTCCCTTCTTAAAATGGCATCCACACAAGACGTTAGAAGATATCTCGCATACTGGTTTCAGTTAGGTAAGCATGTCGTCATCCGTGACGGACAAAAACGCTTGCTGCCACAACCAGTGATAGAAGGCGATCGCTACAGCCAAGCTTTTGAAGAGTGCTGGCAACGCATTACCGCACCTAATGTAGGGGACTGCTACTTGGAGGCAACAGAGGAATCAGTAGCCGATTTACTCACGCCAGAGTGGGATGTGTCTCCTTGCACCCGTTGTGCTATGCCCGTACCCATGCGTAATGTGGGAATGCCTCCGGCTTGCTGTCCTTGCAACGACTTACTGAGTTGGCCCAACCTTGACGTTCCCCCGCCGCGATCGCCAGTCAACTCCCAAGTAAAGCTCAAAGATATACAACAACGGCTGATGTCAATGCGCGATCGCGGTTAGATAGCTTAAATAAATTAGGCACGCAGCTCAACTAGACCTTTGCCGCTTGCTTTTCTCCCTCGGGTTGGCGACGACGGGGAATTTCATAAGTTAGAAAGTCGTGTGCCATTTCAGTGTTGGGAAAGATCGCCCGCGCTTCTTCTAGAAGGTGTTGCAATTGAATGTCATTCCCAGGAGCATAGCGAGGGCTAAAATGTGTCATGATTAGTAGTCTTACTTGGGCAGCTAATGCTGTTTGTGCTGCCATCGTTGATGTGGAATGCAAACGTTGAAAAGCGAGTTCTGCATCGATATGAGAAAATGTCGCTTCGTGAATCAGTACGTCCGCACCTTGGGCAAGAGCAACCGCCCCATCGCAGAAAATTGTATCGGTGCAGTATGCTAGCTTGCGCCCTTCTTCTGTGTCACCGCATAGATCGACTCCCCGAATTACCCGTCCATCATTGAGAGTTACAGTTTCACCCCGCTTCAGTTGACCGTATACTCTCCCAGGAGGGATGTTTAACGCCTTGGCTTTTTCGACATCGAATCGCCCAGGACGATCTTTTTCAGCAATCCGATAGCCAAAAGCGGGGACGCGATGCTCTAAGCGATCGCAACTCACTGTAAATTCTTCATCTTCGTAAACCATTCCAGGCTGTACTGTATGGACGTGCAGCGGGTAAGATAGATGAGTTTGAGAATAGCGACCGCAGGCGCGGAGATACTCTTCTAACTTTGGTGGACCGTAAATATCAATTCGGTGCGGGCTACCCGCTAAACCACAGGTGGCTAGCAATCCCATTAAGCCAAAAACATGATCGCCGTGCATGTGAGTGACGAAAATGCGGTTAATTTGGCTAATTTTTAAGTCACTCCGCATAATCTGATGCTGAGTTCCTTCCCCGCAGTCAAATAGCCAGACTTCTGCTCGTTGCGGTAGGCGAAGGGCAACACTAGAAACATTACGCGATCGCGTCGGTACCCCGGAACTCGTTCCTAAAAATGTAATCTGCACTGCGGCTGCTGTCGATCTACGACATGGCTGACGTATTCTTTATCTATACTGCCACGCGATCGGCGATCGGTAATCCGCGAATCGGGGTATGGGATGTATTTTGACTTCTGACTTGGAGACTGCTGATTTTTGACTTTTGACTTGGAGACTTCCCTTTTGCCTCTCCCCAACCTAGTCGAATCAAGACTCAGTACGATTGGCTTTAGCTTTAGTCTTTGGTAGATTCAGGTTGGTCGAGTTTTTGACATACTACAGTTGTGTTCTTATTTTTAGGTTTTTTAGGGCGATTTTAATTCCAAAGCGCCTTTTATTAAGATAAATCTAAATATTACCTGTTTTTGCTAGTTTTTCTAGTTGATGATTACTGCTATTTTAATTATTAATAACTGTTTTTATTGGTATAGTGGCTGTAAGCTCAGAAGGTTGTAATACCTCCCTATCTCCAATCTCATTTCCCTTGGTGCAGCTACAGCGGCAATACTTGTGTCGAAATTTGCAGTATTGCTCTAAAACTGTGTCGAATTCGAGCCAGTTTGGGTGAAATTAAAGTTTTTCTTTCACCAAATCTATATGTATCCAAAAATGCTTCGTCAACTGTAATTTTACTGATATTCAGTAGCAGAAAAACTCAAAATCTTATGAATCTGCGGTAAAAATTCTTTCAAGGGGTGTGAAAGTTGTGGTAAACTCTTAGCGAGCGTTGATATATAGGAGAGGAGGAATACAAAGAAAAAAGTAACGATTAATAACTCAATTTTTTACGATCGAACTGGCAAAGTTTAAAGATGCTGATGTAAATCCTGGCATCATATTATTGATTTATCTACAACGTTAAAATCCATTCAATTAAAATAGAGTGTATTAGCTGTTTCTGAAAAAATGGATGAGAAGCTCGGTCTAATTTGGCGAGCATCCTGTCGTTGTGCTAGAGATATCTAAGCACTAGGTTCCTCATGTTTTTTCAGAGTTCAAAAATATCACCATATGCCTGAATTGGACGCAAAATGCCTGGATTGTTTGGCTGTTTGCTCCGATTGCAGAAAGTAGTGATAGAAAGCAGAGATTAAGTATTCGTGCAAAAATTGCATCTAGTATCTGCTGCAAAATCTTAAGTAAATGAAGCTTAAACTCTTCAATTTCCGAAGCACCTGTCAACAAAATGAAAATCATAGTAGAACAAGTATCCAAAGCTTTATTGGGAATCAGAAATCGACATTTTATTATTCTCGATACAATCGTATTTTCGATCGCGCCAGTTCTAGTACTAAGCCTACGGTTGGACGAATTTAACATTGTTGAAACCATCAACACTCATGGGCTTCAGTTAGCGATCGTTTCTACCCTATTTATCATCGTAAAACTGAGCATCTTATATAGTTTTGGTTTTTATCGACGGTGTTGGCGCTACGCTAGTATTGACGAGCTGACGCAAATCGTCATGCTGACATTGGCAGCAATTGTTATTGAAACAATAATTGTCTACACCTTCAATAAATGGTCTAATTTTTCCGCGTTCTTGCCGCGATCGCTAGCATTGCTGGACGGAATGCTCAGTTTGATATTCGTAGGTGGACTGCGCTTTAGCATTCGAATGGTCGAAAGAGCAAACTACAGGCAGGCTCAACCTAAAAGTAGCGAACGCTTGCTAATTGTTGGTGCAGGTAATGCAGGCGTAACAATTGCCCAACAGATGCAGCAGAACCCACACTTCAATCTTTACCCCGTCGCCTTTATTGATGACGATCCGGCGAAATTTCAATTAAGAATTCGCAATTTACCTGTAGTTGGCGATCGCCATCAGATCCCGAAAATTGTCCGATCCTTGCGCGTCGATCGCGTCGCGATCGCCATGCCGAGCGCCCCTGGCGAAGTCATTCGCGAGATCTTAGATATCTGCCAATCGAGCGGCGTGCGTACCAGCACTTTACCCAGCGTCAGCGAGATCGTCAACGGTTTCAACGGTCGCGTGGCGATCGAAAGCATTCGCGAAATCAAAATTGAAGACTTATTGCGTCGGGAACCAATTCAAACAGACGGGCAAAAAGTCTCGCAGTTATTAACAGGTAAAAAAGTACTTATAACCGGCGCAGGTGGGTCAATTGGTAGCGAACTCTGCCGTCAAGTCTTTCGCTGTCGTCCCGCAGAAATCATGCTGGTAGGACACGGCGAAAATTCGGTCTTTTACATCCAACAAGAATTAGAACGAGTAATGGAATTGCTGCGGCAAGACGGCGCGATGCAGGGATACATGCCACGCCTGCGCGCTTTTATCGCCGATATTCGCTTTCCATCGCGCTTAGAGTATGCTTTTGACCAATTTCGCCCAGATATCGTTTTCCATGCTGCCGCGCATAAGCACGTACCCCTGATGGAGGTGAACTCACCAGAAGCGATTACCAACAACGTCTTGGGAACGAAAAACTTGCTCGATCTTGCCCTGCGATACGATGTCAACCAATTCGTCATGATTTCTACGGATAAGGCAGTCAACCCAACTAATATTATGGGAGCCAGCAAGCGGACTGCCGAAATGCTCGTTCTGCAAGCAGCGCAAAAGAGCGGCAAACCTTATGTCGTCGTCCGGTTTGGTAACGTGCTGGGTAGCAGAGGTAGTGTCGTTCCTACCTTCAAGCAACAAATTGCTAAAGGGGGACCGATTACCGTTACTCATCCCGATATTCGACGCTATTTCATGACAATTCCCGAAGCCGTGCAATTAGTATTGCAAGCAGCGGTTGTTGGCTGTGGCGGAGCCATATTGATGCTAGACATGGGACAGCCAGTGAAGATTGTGGATCTAGCGAAAGATTTGATTCGGCTGTCTGGATTGCAGGTAAATAAGGATATTAAAATTCAGTTTACGGGGTTGCGACCAGGAGAAAAGCTATTTGAAGAACTGTTCATCCCTGGCGAACAGTACGAAAAGACAGAACACGAAAAAATTCTGATTGTCAAAAATGCCAGTAACTTTACGCCAAAAACTTTAAATTCTTTGGTAGAAGCACTGTGCGATGCCGCACGGCAAAATGATGCTCCGGCGATCGCCTTCTTATTACAACAGCTCGTACCTGAATATAAGCCACAAAACTCTCCAATTCCCAAACAATTACCTGCAAGCCAAGAAAAACTGCTGGATGAACTTATCGTTCCAAGATCGAAGCGGCAACATATTCTAGATACACCTATTGCTGCACTCGATCGCCAGTCCAAAATTCAGCTACAGGAAATTGAGCAAGCATTCGAGCAGGGTGAATTTGAGATTCACTACCAGCCAATTGTTGTGTTGCAAACCAATAGAATTGTTGGGTTTGAAGCGCTCTTACGCTGGCAGCACCCCACGCAAGGTATAGTTTCACCTACGGACTTTATTTCTGCTTTAGAAGCAACAGACGCGATTTCAACTATCGGATGGTGGTCGTTGCGGCAAGCTTGTCAACAGCTACGCCTGTGGCAAGAGTGCTATCCCAAAATTCCTTTGACTGTGAGCGTGAATCTTTCCAGCAGCCAGTTCGCCCATCCAAATCTCGTGGCGCAGTTGGGACTCGTTCTAGAACAGACTGGATTGAATCCTCGAAATTTGCGTCTGGAAATTCCTGAAAGCGCGATCTTATCGGATATTGAATTTGCGAATCAAAGGGTAATAGAACTCAAAGCATTAAATGTAGAATTACAAATTGATAATTTGGGTATTGGCTATTCATTTTTGAGCTTACTGCAAAGGCTCCCCAATCGCATGTGCTATGAAAAATTCGATCGCCTCAGCGTCGATCGTTCCCTCGTCAATCAAATTGATACTGATGAAGAGAGCTTGGAGATTTTACGGACAATCGTGGCGATCTCTCGCAACTTGGGTGTAGAGACAACGGTAACTGGCGTAGAAACTGCGGCTCAGCTAGCACAACTCAACGCTTTAGAATGCCAATACGGACAAGGCTACTTTTTCGCCAAACCCATTAACAAAGATGCTGCCAGTACGCTGATTAATTCACAATTGCAACCCTTATGAGGGAGTAGGGAGTAGGGAGTAGGGAAAAGAGCGCTCTTTATGAGGGAGTAGGGAAAAGAGCGCTCGGGCGCTGGGGGAGAAAAACTATTTTTGACTTTTGACTTTTGACTTCTTACCAACTACAGACTGCTATCTACTAGTTACCTGATGAATGCTTCTGAGATAATGCACGATCGCCTCTGCGGTAGCAAGATTAGTTGCTAGTAAAACTTGGTTGAGATGGCACGATCGCATTAAGGCTTCCTGAGTTTCCCCTTCCAAGCGTGGAAGTTCTAGGATGTCTTGTAACACGATCGCAGCTAAAACATTGCCAGAGTTGACCAAATTCGCGATCGCTTGGTATCCTCCGAGCGGTAGAGCTGGCGTTTCTGCTGATACTTCTATACCAGCTTGCTGTAAAGTTGCGCTCGTGGCAGGAGTAGTAATAGTCAAGTGTTGAGAGAAGAATTCTTGATCTGAGCGACAAACTGTGCTAACTCCGATCTCTGGCGATCGTGTGCCATTAGCGCAATATATTTCCCAGAGACAAAAGTTGACGCTGCATTGATGGTAGTATCTTTTTTTACCACTGCTGACTTTGGATTTGAGACACGCTCGATTTTTGGTTCTGATTCAAGATCCTGCCACGGATCTAATTCCAGAATTGGCTCGACTTCATCTAATTCGATATGAGTCGGGCGATCGCTCGGAGGAATGTCTGCAACTGCTGCTGGTTCAAAAACTTCAATGTGGGTGGGGCGATCGCTCAGAGGAATTTCTGTGGCTTCAGGGACGACGATAGACGGTAGTTGAATTACAGTTGCTTCTCCTGCATTACTGCCATTCTCATCAAGTTGAATCTCGTCAATCGGAAATTGCTCTTGTAAGTTCTGGCGATCGGAAATTACTACAGCATGTGTGTGACTAAAAACTGTCTCGGCTAAGTCCTGCCGAATTACATCTACTTCTTCCAAAATCAGTACGAATGCGCCAATCCGTAATATATCTCCAGGTTTAAGGAGATATTTTTGATTAATTTCAGCTAATTTGCCATTTATTATTGAGCCGTTTCTACTTCCAATATCAATAAAGTAATAATTGCCACCTTGCTGAAGAAATTTTCCATGTAAACGGCTAACATCAGCACTATCTAAAACTAAACTTGCAGAAGGAGAGCGACCAATTGAACACTCTTTTTGGAAATTGTTTGTTGTTAGGAAGAGATTAACTTCTTGCGTTTCATTTAGCTTGCGAGAATTAAAAATTTTAATTTGCATAAATCAAAATTCAAAAGTAGTTTTTCTCCCTCAGCTTCCTCAGCTCTCTTCTTCCCTGCTCCCCTACTCCCTGCTCCCTGCTCTCTCTTGATAAAATACCCAAATCGCTAGGTATGTTAACTAAGTTTTTGATTTGCTTTGTTAATTTTTTTAAACGTAGGATAGGCATTGCCCACCTGACAATGAAACTGCCTGTTATTCACAAACGAGCTAGGATTGCTATATAAAGCGGTTTTGCGAGCTAATTTATGTTTCTTGGAGATTGACTAAGAAGACACCCGTAAGTGTAACTATTCCACCAACTATAGATAACAAACTGGGTAATTCTTGCAGCCAGATCCAGGCGATCGCGATTGCGAGAAATGGCACGAGATAAAGATAGCTAGCGGCTTTGGCGGCAGCAATTTGCGATAGGGTGTAAGTCCAAGTCATATAAGCGATCGCAGCGGGAAAAATGCCTAAATAGGCGATCGCTAAAGTTGATTCTAAGGAAGCTAGCCGCACTGATGCTGTATCTGGTAAAAACCCTAGTAACGCGATCGTGCCGCTCCAAATTGTATAAGTAGCTAGCTCAAACGCACCGTACTTTTCAAACATCGGTTTTTGTAAAATGAAATAAACTCCCTGAGAAATGGCAGCTAACAAAATTAGCACCGCGCCGAAGTTGAAGTGAAATCCTCGTATTTCTCCCAGTGAAATTAAAGCAGCACCAGTAAAACTAACGACAATTCCCAGCCATCCCCGTGCTGTCAATTTTTCACCTAAAAAGGTTGTTGCTAATAAAGTAGTAAAAATTGGACTAGAAGCATTCAGAAGACTGGCTGCACCTGCGGTGACAGTTTGCTGTCCAAATGCTAAACATAAATGGTAAGCGCTAATACCTAAAAATCCACCAAGGGCGATCGCAGGTAAGTCTTTAAGTTGCGGCAAACGCATCTGCGTCAGATATGCATAACCTACCAGGACAAGGGAAGCGATCGCAAAGCGCAAGGCTACTAAATGTTCGGGGCTGTAGCCGCGTAAACCTGCCCGCACGCCCGCAAAGCCAGAACCCCAGAGGATGAGAGTTACGAACAGAGCAAATTGTTTTTTATTCACGCTGCATGATAGCCCCCATCTACATACAGCACCTCACCTGTAATGTATGAAGCCGCATCACTGGCAAGGAAAATATATGCCCCAAGAAATTCTTCTACTTTTCCCCGCCTTCCCATCGGCGTAAATCTCGTTACCCGCTGCTGATAAGGGTCGTTTTCGTCGTACTCAACGTCTACCATCGTATTGTCAATATATCCAGGCGCAACGGCGTTAACTCTTACTCCTTTTTGCGCCCATTCCACAGCCATTGTTCGCACCATTTGATTAATCCCTCCCTTAGAAGCGGCATAAGGGACTAACCCTGGTATTCCTACAGCGCCAGCAATAGAAGAAGTCATAATGATACTACCAGTGCCGCGATCGAGCATCTGTTGGGCGGCGAATTGGGCGCAGAAATAGTACCCCCGCAAGTTAATATCGATAATTTTGTCCCATTCTTCCGCTTCGTATTGCTCGGCAGGTTTGATAATATCAATGCCAGCATTGCAAATTAAGACATCGATCGCGCCATAATGCTCTATTGTTCGATCTATGAGTTGCTGGCAACTATCGCGTTTACTGACATCAACTTCAACAGCATAGACTTCTAATCCCTGCGATCGAAACTCGTCTCTGGTAGTTTCTAATTCCGCTAAATTCCAAGACGAGATAACTACTTTTGCACCACGTTCGGCAAAACCTCGCGCAATAGCTTTGCCCAATCCTCTACTAGAACCTGTGATGCAAACAACTTTACCCGCAACGCTGAATATATCTCAATACGGTTCATTTAAGGCTACGCTGTGCTGAGGATAAAGAAAATAGGAGGATTGGTTCGGGAGGGGGTGGCTCGATGTCTTGGCTTTTTTGAGCGAAACTTGGATACAGGTTTTTTTACAACTCTGGGATTGGTACGAGAAACTCGTTCAGGTAACAGAGTGTCTAAAATCTCTACAGTTAACCAACTTAAAAAAAGGGGAGTTCTTGTGATTGCAAGCGTTGAAATTTCGGGATAGCACGACGAATAACTCGCAATGTCCCAGTGAAACTCAGACGCAAAGGAGTGATACCCGCGCTCTTTGCAGCTTGAAACATCAATAACCGCACAGCCCAGTGTCCTAACAACCACCCGTAAACTTCCTGCACAACTTCACGCGGTTTTTGAGAGCGAATATGAGTTTTTCGTCCTGATAAATGTACTTTGAGTTCATCAATAGTATTTTCTACTTCCCAGCGTTGATGATATTCAATCGCCAGTAGTTGAGCCGGAAATTTCTCCAATTCCAATAAGCTGGTAATTAAGCGATATCTTAGTTGTTCCTCTGGGTTGTCGGTATTACCAATTGTGTATTCAATCACTCGGACTTGTATGGGCTGGCAAGCTTTTGAGCGGAATTTAGCAGGTGGATAAATCCAACTCAGATAAGAACCATCCGCCAGTGGTTCTTCGCACAAAAACTTGACATTTGCGGGAATTCTTCCTAAATAATCGCTACCAGTTGTGACAGTTGCTTGCACCATTGCATAAGAATGTAACCCTCTGTCCCACATCAACAACATCCCTGAACTCACGGAG
This sequence comes from Chroococcidiopsis sp. SAG 2025, assembly GCF_032860985.1. Taxonomy (GTDB): domain Bacteria; phylum Cyanobacteriota; class Cyanobacteriia; order Cyanobacteriales; family Chroococcidiopsidaceae; genus Chroococcidiopsis. The sequence continues at coordinate 6,155,839 of NZ_JAOCNC010000001.1, read as the reverse complement.
CGTAATAATCTTAATGCCCGCACTCGTTCTCCTATTCGATATGGACACATCAATGCATCAAAGATTAAATGTGTTCCTGCTTCTACCAAAATGACTAATCGCAGTTTGGGAAATGCGGCTTGTGTGCCAGGACGGCTGCTCGGACGACCAAAAACTCTCGCATTTTCATCGCTGTCTGGCAGATCGAAGCAAGTCCGATCAATTACCACAATTCGCAATCCATTGAGAAATGCTCCTTTGGTATCGGTGCTAGCCATTGGTCGCACCAGTTGATGGAACAATTGACTCATCACCCTTGGACTTAATCGTTGTCGGGCTTGCGTTATTGCTGATTTACAAAAAACTCGCCAGTATTTCCCCACTTTCACCCATGCTTCGCTCAGCCCATCAATTAAGTTTTTCAGCACATCTCTCATCGAATCTCGTGACCACAGACTCATCGCAATTACCAAACAAATTACCAATTGTGCTGGTAACGAGCGTTTACGTTGTTCACAAACTTTAGTTTTAGCGATCGCTTGCTCGATCTCCGTGGATGGGATGGCTGCCTCTATCGCTTTGAACACATCACTACTTTGTATCGTAGGAGACAACAATGAGAAATCCTTCAGATGCACTACACTCACTTTCCATTCTTGGGAACAATGCTTAATTTACAACACTTTGAGCCTTAACTGAACCGTAATGGTATATATCTGCCATGAGTCTTAGCCAGCGATCTTAGCTCGGATGACCGTTACTTAAGATACTACAAATTCAGTTCTTGTTCAACATATTGAACTTTCGTTATATCGAAATCACGATTGCTCTACCGGAAGGTAGCCAGGATCGAGGGGCGAACATTAAGCCGTTTGACAACGATCGTATGAAGCCAAACGTTCCATAACATCATGGAAAATGCCGTTGCTAATGCTGCACCGACAATTCCTAACCAGTGGATACCAACGAAATTTAAAACTACATTCGTGAAAGCACTAATTCCCATTACCGATGCAGCCGGAATTTGGTTGCCTGTCATGATGAGCAAATATCCTACCGATCCCGCTCCCACATTCACAAGTTGTCCCAGGATCAAGACGATCAGCGCTCCTCTAGCTGTGGTGAATTCCGCGCCAAATAATTGCAGTACGGGTTCGGCAAAAACAATGAGTCCGATCGCAATTGCCAATGCCGGATAAAACATCCACTGCGCTATTGTAGATACTAGCTGCTGCAATCCTTGGCGATCGCCTTGAGCGTGTAGCGAAGCGATGATGGGAGCAAAAATCGCATTGACTGCGGTGAGAATGAAATGAACCCAAAGCGATGTTTTGAGTGCAGCACTGTAAATCCCCACGGCTTTAGCTCCTAGCATTGTACCTAGCATGAGCGTATCTGTTTGGCTCAAAACGACTGACGAGCCATCAAGAAACATCAATGGCAAGGCAACTCTCCACCATTGACTGAGAGCATAAGCAGGAAAGACTTGAGAGATTTCTGTACTGATTTCTCGATAAAACAGAAGTGCTTGAACTAACAAAACCAGTAGCAGTGACAGAATTGAAAGCGCGATCGCCTCTGTACTATTCAAGCTCCGATCTAACTGCCAAATAAATGTAATGCCAATTAATACTAATGGATAGGCAATTAAGTATGGAGCATAAGCTAAGGTGATTCTTTGAAAAGCTCTAGCGATTTGCTGCTGAAGATTAGCCAATGCCATTAAAGGCACGATCCAAACACCAAAAATCAGCGGTCTTGAATGCTCTAATCCTTGATTTGATGCCAACCACTGTATTACAATCGTGCTGAATATGGCTGTAATCAAACTAGCAACTAGCGTTTGTTGCCAACTGCCGCAGATGATTCCCCGCAAATGTCGCCAATCTTGCTCGAACTGGTATTTGGGGATAAATCTTAAAACGGCAGTCGGCAAACCCAATCCGGCGAGAAAAGCTAGAGAAAGACTGAGGGCGATCGCGTAGTCGTAAATGCCATATTCTATGACTCCTAGCCAACGGGCAAGCAAGATTTGAGATATGTAGATCGCGCCAGCACTGAGAATTTGGACGCTCAACGCTGCGCCTGCACCGCGTACCAATGTTTTTAGCAAGTCAGATTGCTGGTTTTGTAGCCAGGATTCAAGTTTGAGCAACTTAGGCATCAATTGAGTTCTTAAACTTTAAATACTACAATCGTACTACACAAGCGTACTGGTTAAAAACGCTTGCCACTGAGCATCATACTTTGCCTTCTCCACTGCTGACAGAAGCGTAAATTCACCTCAGCTTTTCAACTTACTGCACGTCGAAATTAATTTCAATATACTGAATTTTGACTTTTGCTTCAGCTACAAAACATACTACAAAACATATACGAGTAATGCCCGTGCTTCCTGCTCGCCAATATTTTGAATTTGGTGTTTAGTGTCAGCCGGATATCTGGCTGTATCGCCTGAGTTTAACAATTGCTCGCATGTACCGCTATTAATTAGCAACTGCCCGCTTAACACAGTTAAATGTTCGTAGCTACCGGATGCATGTGGTTCGCTCTCTAAACAAGCATTAGGTTCCATGACCAATTCATACCACTCAGTAGCACCAGCCGATGAGATTGGACTTAAAATTCGTAACTTACACTTACCATCTTGGCTGGCGATCGTGGGGGTATGGTGCGATCGCATCATCTCAATTTTCGTAGGCGCGATCGCGGTTTCCACATGCGCTTGACTGACTAACTCAGTAATACTGACATCCAAGGCATGGGCGAGGCTCCATAAAGTGGCGATCGTCGGATTTGTTAACTCTCGTTCGATCTGCGACAGCATTGACTTAGAGACACGAGAGCGTTGAGCGAGTTGTTCCAGAGTCAGGTTGCGGTGTTTGCGGATAGATTTCACGATCGCCCCGATGGCTGGTGGGGAAGGCTGGCGGCTCATCTACGATAGCAGTACGGTTGTATTTTTTCACTGTAGGAGATTGCGGCAGCAATTCGCCATTGCCAAAGTTGCGGTAACTCAAATTAACTCCCGCAGCAAGAGCAGGAATTTGTAATTGCTTTGTTAGAGTGAAGAGAGTAGCCCTACTCGCAATTCGATCGCCCCTCAGAATTATGTCCCAACAACCCGCACGTATTTGTATTCTCGGTGGCGGCTTTGGCGGTTTATACACGGCACTGCGCCTGAGCCAATTACCTTGGGAATCGGAAAAACCAGAAATCGTCCTAATCGATCGCAGCGATCGCTTCTTATTTTCGCCCCTGTTGTACGAATTGCTCACGGGTGAATTGCAAACTTGGGAAATTGCCCCGCCGTTTATCGAACTCCTCGCCTCAACGGGAATTCGCTTCTGTCAGGGTGAAGCAGCAGAAATTGATATTTACGAACAGCGAGTCCGGCTGCAAGATGGAATCGAAATTCCCTACGATCGCCTAGTACTAGCTTTAGGAGGCGAAACGCCGCTAGATATGGTTCCTGGGGCATCCTCCTACGCTTTCCCCTTCCGTACCCTTGCCGATGCCTATCGCATGGAAGAACAGCTGCGACTACTTGAAGCATCTCCGGCAGATAAAATTCGCGTGGCAATTGTAGGGGCTGGCTATAGCGGCGTAGAATTGGCGTGTAAGCTGGCAGATCGTCTTGGTGAAAGAGGACGCTTCCGATTAGTAGAACTGAGCGACCAAATTCTTAGAACCTCCCCAGAATTCAACCGCGAAGCAGCCACAAAAGCATTGGAAAAAAGAGGGATTTGGCTCGATCTCGAAACCAAAGTTGAGTCAATCGAACCGAATGCGATTGCCCTGGAATATAAAAATCAAGTTGATATTATTCCCGTAGATCTTGTCGTTTGGACGATAGGCACGCGAGTTGCGCCAATCGTGCGATCGCTTCCCGTCAAACAAAACCAACGCGGACAGCTCACGGCGACATCAACTCTACAAGTTATAGATCGTCCCGAAATATTTGCTTTAGGCGACTTAGCTGAATGTCGCGATGCCGCAGGGCAACAAGTTCCTGGTACTGCCCAAGCTGCCGTACAACAGGCAGACTACGCCGCTTGGAATATTTGGGCTTCCTTGACCCACCGTCCTTTACTTCCCTTCCGCTACCAGAACTTAGGGGAAATGATGACTCTGGGTATTGACAATGCCACGCTTGCAGGTTTAGGAATTAAACTAGAGGGTTCTCTCGCCGCGATCGCCCGTCGCCTTGCTTATTTGTATCGGCTACCAACCCTAGAGCATCAAATTAAGGTAGGCATCAACTGGATTACTCGCCCATTTTTGCAGGGGCTAGAAGAGAGCTGAAGTCGTAAGTCGTAAGTCGTAGGTCATTGCGCGTACTCGCTACTCGCTACACCCCACACCCCATTCTTCACTGATAACTGTTCTTACAACAACTGAGTTAAAAGAAAACCCAACCCGGCGCTAGCTATGGGTACGGATAGGTTATCAATGCCGTACCAAGAAAAGGCTTCTAGACCTGTAGCGACCAGAGCAACTACAAAAGCCACAAGCCAAGTTAACCAAGTATTACCTTGTACGGCTATGAGGATCGCGCTACTGACAATGTAGCTGACTACAGCCATCGTCAAAGAGCCTTCCCAGCTTTTTTTCACACCCCCAACCGTGTAGACGTGCTTGCCGTAACGTTGTCCGATTAACGCTGCGAGTCCATCACCCCAAGTCATAATGAGGATGCCTAAAGCAGCGAAGTAAGGTTTTTGTACTGCCCAAAACCAAGCAACAAGAACGCCAATGCTCACGGCGTAAAAGAACGTTCCTAAGCTTTTGCGTCCGATGCTGTTAATCCCAGGTAGAATTGGCAGGCGATAGGACAGTAAAGTCGTCGCACCTGCTAATACTGATGCACCAATTCCTACCCAGGCGGGGATATTTAATAACCAAGCGAATAAAATGACATTGCCAGTACCAATGTGGACGATTTTCCGCACAATTTCGGGATCGCTATTTGCGAAACGGCTAACTGCACCTGCGATCGCCAGAACAATTCCCAGCCAAACTCCTACCACCGTTATTTGTAGCCAGAGAGTGGGAATTCGAGCCAGTAGCGGAAAATCAGCCATCAAGGACTCAATCAAAACAGTTACACAAGCTACTACATATCAAATGTAGTAGATTTGGGATACACCAGGAGAAGTCAGAAGTCAAAAGTCATTGGAGGAAATTATCGGTGTTGAAGATCGGATTAATTTGGTTAATTCGGGGCTATCGGATGTTAATTTCTCCTCTATTACTGCCATCGTGTCGGTTTCATCCTACCTGTTCTACTTACGCCCTAGAAGCGATCGAGCGTTTTGGCGCTTGGCGGGGTGGAATTTTGGCAGTGCGACGCATCTTACGCTGTCATCCCTGGCATCCAGGCGGCTACGATCCTGTACCAGCAGAGAGAGAGCAGGGAGTAGGGAGTAGGGAGTAGGGAGTAGGGAGACAAGGGGGAGAAGGGAGCTGAGGGAGCTGAGGAGATAAAATAACTAACTGGTCACTGGTCAGGAGTCACTGTCACTCCACCCCCACCCCCCACACCCCACCCCCACGCACCACTCATTAAGGCACGGTTTTGTTTGCCAGTTGTATAAACTTCTGGTATTTCCGACTGGAAAGCGGGCGCGTCTGCGGATTGGGCGGTTGGTGCGTCTGGAGATCGCGGGTTTGACTCGTCTAGAAATGGGTTGCAATCGCCTGACAGTCGTTCGTCTCACAGTCGTTCGTCTTATCGTCGATTGAGGACGGGAGGTAGGAGTTGCGATCGCGGTTTTAGAGCGGTTGGGGCGGCTGCGGGGGCGATTAGTAACGGTTTTTGGTTTGGATGTTACGGGCTGCGTTTGCGATTGGGGCGGTTTTGCTGCCGCTCTAGACTGTTGCGGTGGGATAGCGGTATTAGACGCTAAAGCAATTTTAATGGCTGCTTGTTGGGCAAGAGGAGCGATCTGCTGTTGCCAGTAGGGATGAATAGTAACTTTTCTGGTAGCTTGGAGGACATCTTGCCACTTGCCCACAGCGGCGGCGCTTTTTGCTGCCTCCCAAGCGGCGCGGTTGTTTTGCCAGTCTCGCTGCCATTGGGCAATTGCAGTTTGGGCTGTTTGATAGACGGGGTTAGTGATGGGAATTGCTTTAACTAAGGCGATCGCCTGTGGTAAGTTTCCTGCTTCGTAATCGGTTTTCGCTTTTTCTAATAAACGGTTCGTCCACTGCGCGATCGAAGGCTTAGCTACGGGATAAAGCGGATCGGTGCTGGGAATTTGACTGCCTAGCGCGATCGCCGCCGATAGATCGGTGGCAGCTAGCTGCTGTGCCTGGGCGAGGCGACACTGTTGAAGTCCGGCTTGAACTTTGGCGTTGGTACTACTGTGAGTCGATGCTAGATCGATGCACTCTTGGTATTTTCTCGCAGTTTTGAGCGCGTTCATCTGCTCCAGAGTTTGCTCTGGATCTGCGACTGGATGCCAATTCGTTACGTACATCGCTGCTACGCTTGCTAAGACAGCCGTGAGTGCTGCTCCCACGCGGAGGGGATAGCGCTGTCGTGATGGGGAGGCTTTAGCAGGAGTTGACCGATCGGGGTTTACTAATGCTACAGCGGGGGGGTCGGGTATCCGTTCTAGAACTGGTAGTGTTTGGGTGGCAACCTCGGTAGTTGGGGTCGTGTCGAGTCCTGCCATCGTCACAGTATGAGTCTCGGAATGATTCTCAGGGAAATCGGTTTTCACCTCACGCTCTATGCCTTTAGGAGTGCCAACTAGAGTAAGACGTTTATCGAAGTTCGACTGGTTGAAGTGAGATGCAGGTGGCGGTTGAATTCCTATAACTGGTTGCATTAGCGTAGGAAAATTAGCGAGTTGGCGCAGGGCAACCAAAGCAGCTACTGCCGTTTGATAGCGATTTTTGCTGTTGTAGCGCACCATTTTGGCAATGACTGCCCCCAGTCCCTCACTGACTTTGGCATGTTGCCGCCACTCAATTTCGCCAGTGTCCGACTGTTCTGCCAACTGGGAAGGATTCATCCCTGTCAAAGCTTGAATGGCGATTGTGCCGAGGGCATAAATATCGCTATTGGGTTGAGGTCTACCTTGACCTTGTTCTGTGGGCATGTAACCAGGAGTACCGATCGCGATCGTAGCTAGTGGGCTATTTTCCTGTTGCCCCGTTCGCGTAAACGCCTGCGTCCAAACCTGTTTGACTGAACCAAAATCTACTAAGACTAACTTGCCATCTGCAATTCGCCGGATGAGATTGTCAGGTTTAATATCACGATGAATTGCTGCGTGAGCATGGACGAAAACCAATATTTCTAATACTTCTTGTAGCAGTTGGTAGACTTTACTTTCTTCCCAGCGATCGCCTGGAAGTAATTCTTTGGTAAGAGTATGTCCTTGAACGAACTCTTGAACGAGGTAAAACTCTTGGTGTTCTTCAAAATATGCTAGTAACCGAGGAATCTGGTCGTGATTGCCGAGTTGCTCTAAAATTTCTGCTTCTGTTTGAAACAACCGCCTTGCATTGTGCAAAAATTTAGAGTTGACGCTAGCAGGCTGGAGGTGCTTAACGACACATCGAGGATTTCCTGGTCGATGCATGTCTTGGGCTACGTATGTTTGACCAAAACCACCATTGGCTAGAACTTCTACAACTTGGTAACGCCCGCCTAGCAACTTGCCTCTCATCACCTGAATTCCCAGAAAATTAAGATCATGTTACAATATTTACAAACTATCCACTTACTCCTACAGTAATAATTACGTATTTTTTAAATTAACTTTGAGTTATCTCAGGCAGTGTAAGTCCTCAGATCTTGCTGAGAACGAGCAGTAGCCGAAATTTAATTACTAAAAGTTTAATAAATTTCCTGCTTCCTCACAAAGATGTTATTTCAAGTACATGAGTTCCTGAAAACAAAGCTAAACAATTCTCAAAAAAACTGTTAATAATGAACTGGCTGTATGATGTGAGGAATTCAATGAAAGATTGTCAGCAATTCAAAATTTGCCTGCACCCAATTTAAACTTGGCAGCTACAAGCAATTGCGTTTATCTTTGGTAAATTTATCCCTAGTAACTCTATTCCTAGTAAAAAGGTAGTTCAGTCCGTTCACTTTGTCTAGCCTCTGAGGATTTTTACTCAAAAAAGAGAGCCATTAGTCCAAAAACTATTTCTAGGTTAGCAATAATACAGCCAGTATCACTCTAGCTTCATCTATGCCACCTCAGTCTTTAGTTTCCATTGCTATTGCGATCGCCTGTCAGTTGTCAGTTATTAGTGAAGGAAGGGAGCAGGGAGCAGGGGAAAAAGAGCTGAGGGAGAAAAAATACCACGCACCACTCTCTTACCGTCAACTACCAACTACCAACTACCAACTACCATCACTCCTGACTCGTCTGTGGCAGGGAAAATTTCAAGTCGATACGATTAGCGGCGGGCATCGACGGGCAGTTTATTCAGTAGCGTTCAGTCCGAACAGTCAGATGATTGCAAGTAGCGGTGGAGATCGGACGATCAAAGTCTGGTATTTGGCAGGGAAAAGATTATTGCAAACTTATATAGCACACAGAGATTGGGTGAGTTCTCTCGCGTTTATGCCCGACAAAACCGGACAAAAAACGATTCTTGCTAGTGGGAGTGGGGATAGAATGGTCAAGGTGTGGAATTTACGGCATAGAAGATTAATTCGTACCTTTGTAGGACATAAAGATTGGGTAAGTACGGTAGCTTTTAGCCCGAATGGAAAACTCTTGGCAAGCGGTAGTGGAGATCATACCGTGAGGTTATGGAACCTCAGAACTGGAAAAGCCTTGCGCGTCATCAACGAAGGCAGTGGAGTTACGGCGATCGCCTTTAGTCCCGATGGTAAAACCCTAGCTAGTAGCACTTTTTTCAATAGCGTCCAACTCTGGGATGTAGAGAGTGGCGAACTGATTCGTACTTTTACCGGACACAAACGTCCAGTATACGCGATCGCCTTTAGTCCCGATGGCGAAACTCTTGCCAGTGGTAGCAATAACGGGCAAATGATTCTATGGCGAGTTGAAAGCGGTAAGTTACAAGAAACTATCAAAGCCCACAAAAAAGAAGTCACGTCGCTGTCTTTTAGCGCGGATGGCGACACCCTTGCCAGCGCCAGTGGAGACAAAACGATTAAATTGTGGAATCCTGCCAATGGAGAATTACTGCGCAGCTTATCAGATCATTCAGCCGGAGTTACGTGCGTTACATTCAGCCCCAGAGGACATTTCGCTAGCGGTAGCAAGGATAGAACGATTAAAATTTGGCGAGAAAAATCTTAAATAAAGTCAAAAGTTAAAAGTTAAAAGTCAAAACCCAGGAGACAGAAGACAGAAATTATGACCGATCGCCGATCGCTGATAACTTTGTCCAGACGTTACATATAACGTCTCTACGCTGATAACTGAATAAATGAAACCTTACCAACAGATTCAAATTACAGAGTGTGGGGAACCGCTAGTAGAAATTCCTTTAGAAAAGTTTGCTGTAGAGTCACCCCATCCCTACCAGTTACTAGGTGCGCCTTATCAAGGGCGATCGCCTTATCATCTACGACAAGGCGTACTCGATCGCCTACTACAAGCCCAAATCTATCTTCAACAGTCTCGTCCCCAGTGGCGCATTCAGATTTTCGATGCCTATCGCCCGATTGCCGTGCAAAAGTTTATGGTAGATTATGCTTTTAGCCAAGTTTTGCAAGCAGAAGGATTGACGGTAGAACAATTATCTCCCGACCGACAACAGGCTTTATGGCAGCAAGTGTATCAAATTTGGGCAATTCCTAGCACCGATCCCAAGACTCCCCCACCTCACAGTACGGGTGCAGCAGTCGATATTACCTTGATAGATGCGGCTGGAATGACAGTAAATATGGGTTCTCCGATTGATGAGATGTCAGCGCGATCGCAACCCGATTATTTTGCAACTAGCGCCGATCCTGTAGAGCAAGAATATCACGAGCGCCGCCAGTTATTGCGAGATATCATGCTCAAAGCTGAGTTTACTCGCCATCCTGGGGAATGGTGGCATTTTTCCTTCGGCGATCAAATGTGGGCATGGTTGAGCGATCGCCCTGTGGCTCAGTATGGTGGTATCTTGTAGAAACGTTACATGTAACGTCTCTGCTCCCTGCTCCCGTACGGGCGGGTTTATCCGCCCAATTCTAGGTTGTTTCAGGGATATCCTGTAAAAACCCGCCCCTACCCGACTCCCTGCTCCCGTACGGGCGGGTTTATCCGCCCAATTCTAGGTTATTTCAGGGATATCCTGTAAAAACCCGCCCCTACCGACTCACTGGTCACTGATAACTGATACACTCCATAGCGCTCGTCTTTGTATAGTTGAGCTAAAAAGGTGCAACTAGCATTGAAATTTTGGCTTTCGGTGACGACTTTATTAATTTGATAATCGGCTACGAGTTGTTTTAAAATGTCACACTGGCGATCGCTTGGCGATTCATAAAATGCTTGTGCGGCTAAATTTCTTTCATACCACTCTAAAACTTCGACATCTTTGTATGGATGTGATTTAAAGTTAACCAGAATGGGAGCGCCTGTATAAACTCTAAACTTGCGTAGCTCTTTATTTTTATTTGGGACTAAATAGAGGTCTCCTTGTTGCGTTGTTTTTTTGACATAATTCAACATTGGAACGCTTCTATCTTGTTCTACAAACATTTGTCCTTGGTTGTACAAGCCAAGAACAAAAACCATAGATATTGTAGCTAAGCTCGCCGCCATCACCGAGCGTTTGTGTTTTACTTGAAAGTAGCGATCGAATAAGTAAGATACGAGCCAAGCAACTATAATACTAGTGGCGATCGGCACTAAAACCGCAGAAAGTCGCCAAGGAGCAACAAAAGCTATTGTATTATTGGGGTAGAAGATTTGAATAATAGTTAAAACAAGAATAATCAAAAACGGAATAAATAGAGTGGTAAAAACTTTGGTTTTTCTAATTAAATAGAGCGCTAAAACAACTAAAAGAATTTGTAAATAAGCTGAAGGTTTACTTAAAAAGATTTGAGGGATAGAATGGTGAGGAATTCTTAATTGGACGATGATATATTGCGATTTTGCCCACAGTTCAGCGGTGGTTGGTCTGAACTGAAAATACATATAACTAAATACTGGTAGTAATAATAGAGTTGCTAAGCTTCCAACTGATATGACTTTAATTAGATTACCTTCATTTTTGTAGATAATAATTAGGTAAGTAAAGCAAATAATCGCTGCACCCATCAGATATGTGGGATGAAAGGTAGCTGCTAAAGCTAGACAAGCTACAGCTAAGAAATAATTTCGGTGGAGAAACCGATAAATTGAGAAAATGATAAAAACACCAAAATTACTGGGTTGAAAGTAAGGTCCAAGAACGTATTGTTCTGCAACTCCATAATGAACATTTAAAGCTGTATCTAAATCGAGAGCTTTAATTTGAATATTGATCGAATGGAGGACGATTAGTACAGCAAAAAAAACTAAATATTTTAGGCGATCGCTATTAGTTTTAGAATCTATAGCTATTTGAGAATTTATATTGATTGGGAAAATAAATGAAATAATTCCAGTCAAGCTGTAAATGTATACGCCAAAAATAATTATATAATAAAGATAAAAAGCATATTCATTTAAATATAAATGAGTTGTCTTAACTAAAAAGTAAAAGCTGGTAAAGGATCGATGGTACTTGCAAACCAATCATTTTCTAAAAACCATAGCCAGCTTGTGCTAGTCCATGTAAAAATTTAGTTGTTTGATTGTCGTAGTATAAAGGTCTTTGAGTGTAGGAAATTCCAAAACAAAAGCAATCAGTAAAACTGACTTATTGACAAAAGGTTTTTCTTCAAAGGAATTAGATTGATTTTCATTTGTATTCTTACACGGATAATTGTCTGTTATTTACATTTATATCTTTCGCGAAAAATCATACAAGTACGCAAACGAACCGGGAACTGTAAAACATCAATTTTTGACCCATACTATCTAAATAAGTTAAAATTCTTTGCTGTTCTTTGGAACGTGAGTAATGTGAGATAAAATTACCCACACCCTTTTATTTCCACGCAGTTTATCGAAATCATTTTGATATCTTTGCCATTCTTGTTCTGACATTCCCTTCCCGTCATATTCATCGAGATCGTCTATTCCCATAATGTAATCACCCTCACGGTAGCCATATTTTGCAGCATAATATCTAAATTGATATTCAGCTCTTTGATAAATGTATAAAATATCTCCTGGATGTTGATGAGTTTTTACGTAACTCATAACTTGCTTGACTTCTTGTTTCGTTTGTGGCTGTACTAGACGATGGCTAGCATTAGCTATAGGAACGGCAAGTAGCAAGCTAAGAATTAAAATACCGATAGCAGCAGTAAATTTGTTTCTACAAGTTTTCTGCCAAATAAAATAGCTTCCTTCCGCAATTCCTAAAATAAAAAGGGAGTTAAAAACAACTAAGCGACTGTGGAAAGGATATTTTGCAGATATCCTGCAAGCAACGTCACTAAAAAGGAGAAATTAGAATAAATAGGATTTCTCTTTTCCGATACCACAGTGAGATAAATCCAGCTAGACAAACTAAACGAGGAACAATCACCCAAGGTTCGGGAAAACCTAAAGGATCTTTGAATAATTTGATATATCTTAAATACGACCAGTTAATATCAAAGGCTGAGGTAGGAAAAGCATACTTATTTGTCCACGATCGCAATAAATATGCACTTTCACCTAAATTTCTCAAAGATAGAAAATACAAGCTAGCAAAACTTAACAACCAAATTGAAGTTACTGTCAATACTATAATTAACTTATTTTTATTTTTTTGCCTCCAATTAGCTAATATATGATATATTCCCACACCGGCTAAAACAAAAATTGCTGGATGTGAAAACCAAACTGCGATCGCACCTCCTATTGCATATGTTATGACTTGAGAAGACTCGATCTTTTTCTGATTCAAAGAGACTCCAATTGTAGCGCCAAGTATAGCAACTACCACATCAGTCGAATACTGCTTAACTTCAGAAGCAAAATAAAGCAAATACTCTAAACCAGCAAAGAGAGTTAAAGCAATGGGGATAGCTGGTTTTTGCAAACATCTTTTGGCAAGCTGGTAAAATAATAATAAGGCAGCAATACTCGAAATTAAAGGAAAGAGTCTTAAGGCATACTCGTTGTTACCGAATAACTGAACTGCTAGCTTTTCTACCATTAAAAAGCCAATGGGTGCGCCTTGGTTATAATCTAAAGGCTGTAGCAATTCTAAATACGAGCGATTGACAATATTTAAAGCTAGTGCGGCTTCGTCATTCCACAAAGAACGATTAAACAGATATTGAACTAGCCTGACTAGGATACCAAAGCCGATAATGACGAATGAGATTCTATCTAGACTGAATGCAGTCAATTTTCTTGGATGAAGTTTCTTAAATTTTTTTATACTAGTTTGCATAAATTTGGATAAATAAAAGTTGCGATCGCCACAGTAATTGCTATATCTAATTTAGGGAAGTCGATTTATTTTGGCTCAACCTCCAGAGACGAGCGGGTTCGTAAACCAGTTTTGTTGTATAATTCTGTATTTGATTAAACTTATCGAGCATTTCATCTGAAGGCTTGTATAAAAATATGTTGCTGTAGCTAGCAGAAAACTTGGAATCAAAGGATAGATTTGATGTAGAATCAAGTTGGCAAGTGTGGCATTTGGGTTTGAGCTGAAATTGAACCTTTGGTTCTAGCAAATAGCTTAAAGATATAATTCTGCCAATTTTAGTATCGCTGATTAAAAATGGGCGATTTACCCCATTTATTATTTGAGCAACTTGAGGATTTTCAGCACTATTACCTTTCGTCCACCAAGTTTCTGTTCGAGCGCTAATTACACAGGATAGAATACCAGAAGTTAATAGCACGAGTACTAGCAACCGCCACAATTTTTGCTGTTTGACACCGTTTGACGAGAGTTTAGTAGCTAGCAAATAAGCAACAGCAACTTGAATCCCTAAATAAGTCGGAATGAGATAGCGCATCGTCAGCGATCGCTGTCCTCCTAAAATCAAATCTGGTAAAATTAGGGGTATAGTTGGTACTGCGATCGATAATAGGATAAATAATGAGACTTGCTTAGTTGTTGTCCGATACAGAAAATAGAGAGAGTATCCTGTCAGCCATAAAAATGGCAAAACGATAAAATGCGTTAGCTCCAGTTTAGATTCTAAACTTGACTGTCCCCAAATATCAAAAAAAATATAACTTAAGTTGAAAACCCAGGTTTTCACTAAACTGAGAAGGGGTATAGCTTCATCCTTATTGACATTACTGTTAATCTCAGAAAAATTGCTGACAACAATAATCATCCATGGGATAAAAGCTGCGATCGCGGTAGTAAAGGCGATAAAATAAGCAGAGACTGCTTTGCTAAATCGCAACTTTGTCTTTAAGCTAAATAAATATAGTCCGTGAGCGATCGCGACTAAACCAGTAAATAAAAATGTATATAATCCTACAATGAGACTAATTGCGTACAGTCTCCAACTTAGTTTACTGCTGAGACGAATAGCGCGTAGTACAGACGCACTTGATAGTAAAATTACCACTGTCCACAAACTATACTGACGTGCTTCCTGAGCCATTAAAACATGAAATGGCGAGACTGCGACTAGCGCCATAGAAACCCAAGCAACCGAGGGTGATGGAAATAATTCTCTACACAGCCAGTAGATACTAGGAAAAACAAGCACGCTAATCAGAGCCGATAAACCTCTAATTGCAGCAATTGAATCGCCCAACCATTTTATCCAAAAATGAGCGATCGCGTAATACAGCGGAGGATGCTGAAAATCTTCCGTAGCCAAAGATTTTATCGTGTCTAATAAGTTTCTACCAGCGTCATGCTGATACCGTTGTAAATCTTCTAAACTCACAACCGGATGACGAGAAACTTGTTGAATGACTTCTGCTTCCGTGTAGCCAAAAATACGAAATGAAGTGAAAACTTCATCGTACCAATAAACTTTGCGATCGATATAGAGAAATCGAAAAAATATACCGATAACTAGACAACTGATAATTAACAATTGCCATCTAGTCAATGGTAAGTCATACTTCATGAGAATTATCTTACTAGATTATCGTTGAGGCGATCGCAGTGTGACATATCTACTTGCTGGCTAATTAAAATCATACAAATATACAAAAGAGCCTTCCTTCTCAAAAGTATCAACACGTTTACCGATACCATCAAGATAAGCTAAAACTCTTTCTTGCTCATCTTCCCAGCGCCGCAAGTGGGATAATAAGATCCATACTCTTTGCTTACCGCGTAACTTATTGAAATCGCTAGTATATCGCCGCCATTCTGCTGCTGAAATACCTTGTCCATCTTGACGATCGAGATCGTCTATCCCTAAAATATAATCTCCTTCCTGATATCCATACCAATTCGCATAATATTTAAATTGATATTCAGCGCGTTCGTAAATATATATAGTATCTCTTGGTTGCTGATGACTTCTCATATAGGCAAGAACGGGTTTAATTTCTTGTTTAGTATAAGGATCGAAGATGAGATAAGCAGCAGTTCCTATCGGGGGGACGAGAAGCAAGATCAAAATCAGAGTACTGATTTTCCTCAAAACTCGATGATGGCTTATCTGTCGAATTGCCACTGTTCCTTCTGCAATGAAAAGGATAAAAAAAGGAATTAAAAATATGACTAGCCTGCCGCTAAATGGATATTTTTGTAAATAAGCTGCGAAAAAAGTTACTAAGATGGGAGCCAACAATGTCAGTAAAATTGCTTTGTTTTGAACCCAGAGTGAGATACAACCAGATAAGAACGCCAGAATCGCAATTCCTAGAAAAATATCGGGAAGTCCTAACGGAATGTGAAAAAATTCTATAAAAGCATTAAACAACCAGCCGAAATCCCAAACCGATGTAGGAAATGTACCGCGTCCCGCCCAAGATTTAAATAAAGATTGATTGCTGGCTATGTTGCGTAATGAAATAAAGTATGAAAGACCAAAACTGAATACCCAAATAGAATAGATAGTTAACAGCTTTAAACTCAATGAAAATTTCTGTTGAAATAAACTTATGAATAAATAGCTCGTCCCTATCCCAGCTAAGACAAAGACAGCCGGGTGAGAAAACCAAACTGCAACAGCGCCGATAAAGCCAAATTTTAAGATTTGTCTTAGTTTAATTTGCTGTCGCTCTATGCCAATTAAAATAAAAGATAGTATGACTGCGATCGCCACATCGCTAGAGTATTGTTTCGTTTCTGTAGCAAACTGAAGCCAAATATGTACTGTAGCAAAAAGAGTGAGAGCAACAATTGCAGCTAGACGAGACTGCAAGCATTTTTTAGCTAATTCGTAAAAAACAAATAAACTGGCGATCGCGGCTAAAAAAGGAAATAATCTTAAAGCATATTCATTGTTCCCAAACACCTGCACCGCTAACTTTTCTACCATCAAAAAGCCAATAGGTGCGCCTTGGCTGTAATCTAAAGGTTGTAGCAATTCTAAATACGAGCGATTGATGATATTTAATGCTAGTGCAGCTTCATCATTCCACAAAGAACGATTAAATACATATTGAACTAGCCGTACCAAAATCCCAAAGCCAATAATTATATATGGTAGCTTTTGAGAAGAAAAGAGAGAAAAAATAGCTTTTTTACTAAAATAAGATTTTCGCAATTGAAATACACCGTGCATAGAATTGCTTGAGGTCGATATCAATGAGTTAAGCGATAAACAATTGCCTTACCTGCAAACTGAGGTAAAGCCAGCATCCGCCGCCAGCGCCAGGGTTCTTGATAGAGACGGTAAAGCCATTCCAAATTATTATTTGCCAACCATGCAGGCGCTCTTGATTTCGTTCCTGCCCAAATATCAAAGCTACCACCAACACCAATCCAAGTCGCATTAGGACACAAATAACGATTTTGCGCAATCCATAATTCTTGACGTGGCACTCCCAAACCCACCAAAATCAATTGAGGTTGGAGTTGACTGAGGCTTTGCTGAAATTGTTCCGCCTCTTCTGGGGAAATGTATCCGTGCTGCGTACCAACAATCTTTAAATCTGGGACTTTTTGTCGCCACATCTCGGCGGCTTTGGCTGCTACTCCAGGCGCACCACCATAGAAAAATACCCGCGCCTGGGTATTCTGCAATAGAGACTCTGCCAATTCAATCCCAGGACATCGCTGTACCTGTTGGTGAAATAGTAATTTTAGGTAGAGTACCACCCCCGCACCATCGGGAATCACCAACTCTGCTTGCTGAATAGCGTTGCTTAAAGCAGGGTTCTGTTCGGCTTGCATACTCATTTCCGCATTAAGCGTTACGACATGAGTACCGAGTTGCTGCTGGATGCGCGATCGCAACCAAGCCGTATAATCATCGATGAGATGGACTGGTAGCCCCATTACCGAAAAAGGCTTCACGACCGCACTCATAACCTTACCCCAACCCCCCGCGAAAAACTCTTTAGCAAGGCTACCTTATTTACGGACGAGAGGCTAGTAAGCGAAATCAGATGATAACTGAATAGCAAAAACAGTCGGAAAATCGTTAAAATCGTCAACGGACTCTTTCGCCTTGCCCTCATGAATTACCGTCCCGATGCAAAGATTGAAGTCACTGAATCTGCAAACGGGCATCATGCAGATACTTCCAACCCAAATAGCCAAAATACCATCCGCATTCGCGGCGCGAGACAGCATAATCTCAAAAATATTAGCTTAGAACTACCCCGCGATCGCCTGATCGTGTTTACGGGGGTTTCCGGTTCCGGTAAGTCTTCCCTCGCCTTCGATACTATCTTTGCTGAAGGACAGCGGCGCTACGTAGAGTCTCTCAGTGCCTATGCAAGACAATTTTTAGGGCAAGTTGATAAGCCAGATGTGGAAGCAATTGAAGGCTTGAGTCCGGCAATTTCCATCGATCAAAAATCGACTTCCCACAACCCCCGTTCTACGGTGGGGACGGTAACGGAAATTTACGACTATTTACGCTTATTATACGGACGAGCGGGTAAACCGCATTGCCCGATCTGCGATCGCTCGATTGCGCCTCAAACAATCGATGAAATGTGCGATCGCATCATGGAATTACCCGATAGAACTAAATTTCAAATTTTAGCACCCGTCGTGCGGGGTAAAAAAGGGACGCACAAAAAGTTACTCTCAAGTCTAGCTTCGGAAGGATTCGTCCGCGTCCGCATTAATGGCGAAGTGCGGGAACTCAGCGATTCGATTGAATTGGATAAAAATCAAGCGCACAATATTGAAGTCGTGATCGATCGCTTGATTAAAAAGCCAGGGATGGAAGAGAGGTTGACTGACTCCCTCACCACCTGTCTGCGGCGTTCGGAAGGGATTGCTGTTATCGATTTATTGGACGTGGAAGAGGGGCGAGGAGCGAGAAGCGAGGAGCGAGGGGGTAATATATTAATTCATCCCACTTTACAGGCAAAAGTGGCAGAAGGGGCGAGTGCCTATCAAGTCGAAGAGAAGGATAGGGGAAGGGAAAAAGAATTATTATTTTCCGAAAACTTCGCCTGTCCCGAACACGGCGGGGTAATGGAAGAGTTATCGCCGCGTCTATTTTCTTTCAACTCTCCCTATGGGGCTTGTCCTCACTGTCACGGCTTGGGGAGTATGCAAACTTTCTCACCTGAATTAGTCGTACCCGATCCGAGTCAATCGGTCTATGCTGCGATCGCCCCTTGGTCGGAAAAGGATAACTCCTACTACCTTTCTTTACTCTACAGCTTAGGAAAAGCTTTTGGATTTGAAATTCAAACCCGCTGGAATCAGCTAACTTCAGAACAGCAGCAAACAATTTTATACGGTAGCGACCAACCCGTTTGGATTGAAGAACGTAAAGATTATCGGCGTTACGCTGGGGTTATTCCCATCCTCCAGCGCCAGTTTGATGAAGCGAGTTCTGAATTAATCAAACAAAAGTTAGAACAGTATGTCGTGCAACAGCCTTGTCCTGTATGTCATGGCAAGCGGTTGAAACCGGAAGCCTTAGCCGTGCGTCTGGGACAATATCACATCCTCGATCTTACCAGCGTCTCCATTCGAGAATGCCATCAGAGAATTGGTAGTATTACACTGAGCGATCGCCAAATGCAAATTGCCGATTTGGTGTTGCGCGAAATCAAAGCCAGATTGCAATTTCTCCTCGATGTCGGTTTAGATTACCTCACCTTAGACCGTCCCGCCATGACGCTTTCAGGGGGAGAAGCCCAACGCATCCGCCTCGCTACTCAAATCGGTTCCGGTTTGACAGGAGTACTCTACGTTCTTGACGAACCCAGCATCGGCTTACACCAACGGGATAACGGGCGCTTGCTGCAAACTTTAACCAGACTGCGAGACTTGGGCAATACATTAATTGTCGTCGAACATGACGAAGAAACCATCCGCGCCGCCGATCATTTAGTAGATATTGGTGTAGGGGCGGGAGTCCACGGGGGAAATATTGTCGCCCAAGGGAATTTACCAGCTTTACTCGCTGCACCGGAATCTTTAACTGGGGCATATTTATCGGGAAGGCGAGTGATTCAAACTCCCGCCCAACGCCGGGAGGGTAATGGACGAGAGTTAGTTATTAAAAATGCCTACCGCAACAACCTGAAAAATATCGACGTAGAAATCCCTTTAGGGAAACTCGTTTCGATTACGGGAGTATCCGGTTCGGGAAAATCTACCTTAATTAACGAGTTACTCTACCCCGCTTTACAACATCACCTGACGCGCAAAGTTCCCTTCCCCAAAGACTTAGAGGAAATGAAGGGCTTAAATGCAGTTGATAAAGCGATCGTGATCGATCAATCTCCCATCGGACGCACTCCTCGTTCTAACCCAGCTACATACACGGGTGTTTTCGATGCGATTCGAGAAGTATTTTCCCAAACTATTGAAGCAAAAGCTAGGGGTTATAAACCAGGGCAATTCTCTTTTAACGTCAAAGGGGGGCGCTGCGAGGCTTGTGGCGGACAAGGCGTAAACGTGATTGAAATGAATTTTTTACCCGACGTTTACGTGCAATGCGAAATTTGCAAAGGGGCGCGATATAACCGCGAAACTCTCCAAGTCAAGTATAAAGATAAATCGATCGCCGATGTTTTAAACATGACTGTAGAAGAGGGCGTAGATTTCTTTCAAAATATTCCTAAAGCATTTAATAAACTGCAAACTTTACTTGATGTTGGTTTGGGATATATGCACCTGGGGCAACCTGCAACTACATTATCGGGGGGAGAGGCACAGCGGGTTAAGCTTGCTTCAGAATTATCGCGTCGCGCCACTGGAAAAACTCTGTATTTAATTGACGAACCAACGACAGGTTTATCATTTTACGACGTGCATAAATTACTCGATGTTCTGCAAAGATTGGTAGACAAAGGTAATTCTATTATTGTCATCGAACATAACTTAGATGTAATTCGTTGTAGCGATTGGGTGATAGATTTGGGACCAGAAGGAGGAGATAAGGGAGGAGAAATTATTGCTGTTGGAACGCCGGAACTAATAGCAAAAAATCCTCGTTCTTACACAGGACAATATTTAAAGCAGGTGTTGCAACAATATCCGGCTGTTAAGGAAGTCAAAAGTTAAAAGTCAAAATTCAAAGGGAGCAGGGAGCAGGGAGTAGGGAGTAGGGAACCTCGGACGTGAAAGCGCACGAATTGAAAGCGCAGACTCCCAACTGTCTCTTAGAGCTGATTCGTAAAGTAAATATTAAGCAGCTAATCGCCTAACCATGAGACGAAGCAAAGAACCATAAATCATGGCTTCACTCACCGCTGAATACACCTCATCATCTTTACTCAACCGTCGAAATCGATTCAGCCAGCCAAAAGTTCGCTCGATTACCCAAGCGCAATACCGACATAAACCATAAACAAAATTCTTCAGCTATCGTCAGTATAGAAGGGTTATTAGGGTTGGTAGCGTTAGTCGCACGATACCAAGTAACCGCAGATTTAGGTACTCAGGAAGGTGCGGTATGCCAAAGCGAGAAGTCCCCCCCGTCTAGTCCGCCAACAGTAGCTCACTTGTGGCTACAGTTACCAGTTGCAAATCGCCAACGCCTGCTCTGGCTGCTGACTCAACTGCTAGTTGGTCAAATGAAACTGACCGAGGAGGAGAGCCATGAGCTACAGGACTAATATTGGGACTTTAAAACTTTCTAAGCCCAAATATAGCCGAACTTAGCTCTGTGAGAGGCAAATACATCAACATGCTCATTAAGCCAGCGGACCAAACGAAACTCGACTGCGGTGCGGAATGCCTCCAATGCTTCGGCAAAGGTTTGTAAGGGTTTGGTTGCCCAACGTCTGCGGAATCCGCCGGTCAACTGATGCCAAAGGATGAAGGTGTAAGCGATGAACACTAAAACCCAATGACGCTTCATACTCAGAGCATCCCGAACTTGATACTCACTCAAACCCAACCAGCCCTTGGCTTCTCGATAGAAGACCTCCACCCAGTTGCGAGCAGAATATGTTTGAGCTACCCAAGCCGCACTGACTTGGTTGTCAGAGGCATTGGTGAGAAAGTAATCCACCTCCGTCGCTTGCTCGAAACTAGAGGCATTGAGTTGAATCGCCAGCCAGCGAGTGCCTTCGAGCTTCGGAACGTGAACTGGTAACAGCGCCACCCAAACTGTCCGGGGCTGCTCCAGATTGAGTTGCACAGGTGTGAACTGCTCCACTGCCAAGGTTTGAGCAATAGCTTCTAATCCCTGCTTACGAGCAGACTCATCACCTGATGTTTGAGCAGTAACTTGGCGGTTTTTGGCGATTGCTGCCACGTAAGTTAGGTTTCTCGACTCCAACTGCTTGAGAAAAGGCGTGTTATTACCGTAGCCTGCATCAATTACAGTCACACCCGGAAGCGTAAATATTTATTGTGAAATTTGGGTTTTCATAGTATCTTATTCTCACAGGATACAAGTGGGAAGTTTTGGTAATGGATTACGAATTCCGGGTGGTTGTCGAAAAAGTTGCTGTCTCCAACCAAAAAGTTATCAAGCGAGACACCATCAAAATCTACGACATTAAAAAGCCGAAATCAATCCTAGACTTAGGCCTGCGACATCAAGAGCAGATTTCTCTGCTGACTAAAGTGCAAAACGCGTTCTTAGCTGAGCAATCTCCCTTAATCGATTCAGGATTCGATGCCTGCCCCCAGTGTGGAGCAAAACTCTCCAAAAACGGATTTATGTCGTCCAACTTTCATGCTGTTTTCAGCGACCACAAGTTGCGCATTCAAAAGCATTGCTGCAAAAACTCCAATTGTAATTGGCAGAGTACACCGACCACGAGCACGGTGTTTGGCAGCGATACCCATCCTGAGTTAGTGAAATTGCAATGTGAGCAAGGGGCATTGCATAGTTACCGCCAGGCAGAGGACAACCTCGGGAAACTCAACTATCAACGTCGCAGTGTCAATAACCACGTCCAGATTCAACACATCTCCAACTCTGTGGGAGAGCGGCTATCTCATAAGAATCAGAAACCTCCGACAAGAGAGGAGATTTCTGTCCCTGCTGAGAAGTTGATTGTGCAAGTTGATGGTGGTCATATTCCTACCAAAGACAAAGGCAAACGGAGCTTTGAAGCTCTGTCTGCTGTCATCTATCGACCGAGCAGTCTGGAGTATGTCGATCAACACCATCAGCAAATTACTGATAAAAGTTGTGTGGTTTCTGCCCTTGATGACGACCTGAAAACCATCAAGACGTACCTGTACCATGCAGCACTGAAACAGGGGCTAAGTCAGCAAACGCGTGTGACTGCAATAGCCGATGGTGCGCATAACTGCTGGTCTGTCATTTCTGTCCTAGAACCTGATTGCCAAACCATAGAACCGATTTTGGACTGGTTTCACATTGCCAAAAAATTCCAAAATCTCAAAAATGCTTTAGGTGAAGCCTGCAGCGAATCCATTGAAAATGCGAAGTGGACTCTCTGGCATGGAGAAGCAGAAGAGACTCTGCGAAAAATCGCCTTAATCCGCGACCACATCACTGATGAAAACAAACGGTCTAAGCTTCAGGGATTGCATGATTATCTGGAAAACAATTTGGATTATCTGGTAAATTATGACCAGCGGCAGAAAGCCAATCTAGTATTCACCAGTCAAGTGGCAGAATCCCATATCGATTCCATCATCAATGCCAGACACAAGCGGAAACAGAAAATGCAATGGACTCGAGAAGGAGCACACAATGTTTTGCAAATTCGAGCCAGCATGGTGAGTCAAGAGTGGTCAGAAAAATGGCTAGAGTTTGTGTTGCCCCAGAAGGAAAAAGCAGCTTAACAATCACCTCTTTTCATATTAAATATTTACGCTTCCTGCGGCAACAGTGGTTAGACAAAGAGTTGCTTCAACCACATTAGGCAGCTATACCGTATAGGATCAAATCAGGAGGAGAAATTATGCCCTACAAAAATCGGCAATCTGCGCTGCCCAATCAGCATTCATCTGTTGAAGTTTATGAGGGCATTGTAGCTGGGTCATCTCCACAATCCATCGCTTGGGCAACTGCGAGAACGGTATTGGAGGTTCGTTCAATCACTTCCAGCCGCACCTGTTCACCACAGACCTGTTGAACAGCATTGGCAAAGTTCTTGCCAGAATATCCAGAGTCAACCCAGATGACTTCTAATTGTGACAGTTTTTCCTTTGCTTCATCCAGTACCACCACTGCCCCTAATCGTTCTGAAGCATTAGCTTCGGTAACGAAAACCCCAAGTAATCATCCAAGAGAATCTACGACAATATGGCGTTTACGTCCTTTAACCTTCTTGCCACCATCGAAACCGTAGACCTCCCCTTTTTTTCCGTGGTCTTAACTGCTACTCGAATCAGCGATCGCCACAGTAGACTGTCGATCTCGACCTAAATCTTGTCGCAGTTGATGACGCACAGAGTCGTGAAGAAGCTGCCAAATGCCTTTGCGCTGCCATTTCTGAAAGTAGCCATACACTGTTGTGTATGGTGGGAGGTCATGCGGCAGCATTTCCCACTGACACCCTGTACGTTGCACGTAGAAGATAGCATTGAGAATTTCTCGGAAATCTACTTCTTGTGGATGCCCAAATTCCTTGGGCGTAGGTAGAAGAGGTTGGAGAATTAACCATTCAGCATCGCTTAAATCACGCTCGGTAAGGTTTACGGTGCGGATTCTCAATTGCTGGTAGACGGCTCATCGACAACAATATAACTACACTCGATTCAGCCTATAACTTTAACAAAGCCAGATTCAGTTCTCTTTAGATTTTCTTTACGAATCTGCTCTAAGCCCTGTTGCCAAACGCCATTCTTTACTGATAACCGATAACTGATTTCTCGCTACATTAGAAATGGCACTGTATAGAGTCAGGTGAAATGCAGGTTCTTCGTCTTAACGCACTCTCTGATAACTACATTTTTTTACTTTACGAACCACAGCAAAATATTGCGGCTGTCATCGATCCCGCTGAAGCCGAACCAGTTTTAAGACAACTGCAACAACTAGGCGCGGAATTAGTAGCGATTTTCAATACCCACCACCACCACGATCATGTGGGTGGAAATCAAAAGCTGATGCAAAAATTTCCGCAACTCACAGTTTACGGTGGCATTGAAGATAAAGGCAGAATACCAGGGCAGAAAGTGTTTTTACAAGAAGGCGATCGCGTTTCTTTTGGGAATCGCACTGGCGAAGTTTTCTTCGTCCCCGGACACACCCGCGCCCATATCGCTTACTATTTTCCTCCTACAAACGCCAACGAACCTGGAGAATTATTCTGTGGTGACACCTTATTTGCTGGAGGCTGCGGGCGATTGTTTGAAGGTACGCCGACCCAAATGGTAGACTCTTTGAGCAAATTACGCAATTTACCCGATAATACCAGGGTTTGGTGCGCTCACGAATATACGTTGAAAAATCTGCAATTTGCCTTAACTGTAGATGGAAATAATGCAGAACTGCGATCGCGATTCGCTCAAGTTAAATCCGCCCGCGATCGCGCTCAAGCAACTGTGCCATCATTACTGGGAATAGAAAAGCAAACTAACCCATTTTTACGCTGGCAGCAACCAGAACTACAAGCAGCTACTAAAAGTCAAGATCCCGTGCAAACATTTGCCCGTCTGCGAGGGATGAAAGATCGGTTTTAACAGTTATCAGTTATCAGTTATCCCCGCTCTTGTAATTCCTGTTGCAAGACTTTTTGGTAGATTCGTGGTAAAGAACTGGTCATCGCGTTATCTTCAATTCCGTAACCGAGACTCGTCCAAGTACCGGAAAGCAGCCTTAACACTCGGTCTAGCTTGCCTTGACGCAGTAATTTAGCAATATCCGTTCCCCACTCTTGCGAGTCGTTGAGCCAAGCGTAAACCACCTTATCCTGATATCTTGCCTCAAAACTATAAGACTTCCACAAGAGAAAGCCAGAAGGCTGAGGGTGGTATCGAGGCGCAAGAGCGTACCAAGTTGTATTTATCATTTGATAGCGCCCCGCTGCGGTAGAACAATTTCCTTTGTTAGGACCGCTAACAATTGTGATACAGCGTTCTGGATGACTGCTCAAGTCGTTAACGCGCTGACCGCCATAGATTAGAGAATAGGGTCGAGAACCATTTGCCTCGCCAGCGGAGATCGTTCTCATCAAAGCCCGAATGTAAGGATCTCCCCCCTGCATCACCAGTGGCGGAAAATTACTATCAAACGTGGGATCGGCAGGCGATTTCTCTTGAGGTAAATGCCGCAGGAAGGATAGCAAGACAAATGCAGCAATACCAGCGGCAACTAAGCGCCTTCTACCGAACCTTTTAGCACCCCGTGGCGATCTTCCCTGCTCCCTGCTCCCTACTCCCTGCTCCCTCATTAGGCAACACCAGCAAACAGATCGGCAAAATTTTTCTCTGGGGCTTCTGGTTTGGCGATCGCCTCGACAATTTTGTTCCGTGCTGCTGGTTGAAATAAAGCTTCCACACAGACTTCGGCTACTTTGGTACGTGGAATGCTACCGCTTAAAGACAGCGTGTCGGGGGAATATAACACGATCTTATCTGCGTTATCTTCATTCTTTAACCCCCCAGGACGGACGATTGTATAAGTCAAACCACTTTTTTGAATGTACTCTTCCGCTTGCTTCTTCCAAACCAAAATTAACCAAAACAAGTTGAGTGGATGGAAGAATTGCGACGCACCAACCGAAGACACCAAAACAAAATGCTCGATGCCTTTGGCTTTAGAGACATCGACTAGATTTTTCGTGCCTTCGTAGTCTACTTTATAAGGTGCTGTGGGGTCGAAGCCAGGTTTTGCTCCTGTCGCACACAAAACGACCGTACTATCTGCGATCGCAGTTTCTAAGGTACTTGGCTGTAGCACGTCACCCTGCACCAATTCGGCAGTATTAGGTAGAATTGCTCTAGCCGACTCCAAGTTTCGCACCAGCGCCCGCACGGGAATATTTCGTGCCACGAGTTGCTGGACGATCCTGCGACCTGTCTCACCTGTTGCGCCTGCTACAAATGCTTTCATAGTGATTATGTTAAATAAACGACAGTTATTTGTCCTGCTATCTCTAAATTTTAAATTTGATAAACATTTGATGAACTCTGCCAGATTGACGTTTTGTTTTAGTAAAGATCGAGTTGGGAACAGCAACCTCTAACTTATCGTGGGCATCCTGAATATAGAGACCAGATTAGACACAAGGGCTTTTATGCTGTCAAGCAATCGCGAATACCAATACATGGAGGCTTCAAAAACGGTTTGGGATGCAGCAGCCGTGCCAGAGGTAGAAATACCAGCCGAGAAACTAACTCGCTTTCACGGTCAGTTTACCGACTGTATGGAAATGTATGCTGACGTACATACTGTTGCCGAATATCTCAATGCTCACCAAGGTTGGTTTTGCCGCTGCGCTCAACCGATGACAGTAGAGCCGCTTGGAGCTAACGGTTATGCCTTGACAGTCGGTCACTTTGGTGCTTTCAATTACGAAGTAGAACCTAAAGTCGGTTTGGAACTTCTACCTCCAGAGTCAGGCGCTTATCGAATTAGAACGATCGCCATCCCAAATTACGTTGCTCCAGGTTACGACGTAGACTTCAAAGCAGTGATGAATTTAGTGGAAACTGCTAGCGCTGACAGTAATTACAAAGGTATCGTTACTGGAGTCGAGTGGGAACTCGATCTATCGGTTGATTTGCATTTTCCCAAGTTCATCCAACGCTTGCCCCAATCTGTCATTCAAGCTACAGGCGATCGCCTCTTGAATCAAATCGTGCGTCAAGTCTCCCGCCGTCTAACTCACAAAGTACAGGAAGATTTTCACACATCCTTCAATTTAACTTTTCCCAAAAAATCGAAGCGCCGTCGTAGCTAATGTTAGAGCGCGATCGCGCTCTAACACCAAATTCGATTACTGTTTAGTAATAATCCTCTGGACAATTTGTACTCCACTTACAGCTTGCCAACTAAATAGAGCTAAAATCGTGGCATTTAGGACAATATGGGTGTATCTCGCCCAATCTTGTCCTTTTTGCATCAAAGGAGACAAGCTAGCAGAGATAGCGATCATTCCTGTCATACCTAGTCCCGCTAAAAGGTGGGGTCCAACAAATAGCTTGCCGTTATTAATGTAAGTCACAGCCATCGCACCAATCGCACCCAGCACCATCAGCGCCAGAATCAGCGAGCCAACTTGGTAGTGTTTGACGTTATATCTACCTTTGAGCAGCTCTTTCTTTTTCTCGCCTTCAGCAGTTCTTGCCCGTCGCCACTGGATACCCAAATAGAGCGCATAAATTGACACTCCTAGTAATATCCACATCAATACTGGATGGAAAAAATTGAGCCAAAACTTGACTTCTGGGGAGAGTAGAGTATCCATCGTGCGTTCACCTGGCTTTAAGAATCTTTATAAAAATTATAATAGGGAGCAGGAAGTAGGGAGTAGGGGAAAGAGAGCTGAGGGAGTGAAGAGAGAGTCGCGGAGCAATTACAAGTCACAAGTCACAAGTCACAATTCAACCCCACACCCCACACTTCTCACACCACTCAATAGTCTTTTGCCTGACCGATCGCGCTCTATGAGATGATTATGAGCATGGATAGTCGTGGTGTCTCCTTAATTCGAGCGGTCAAAAGTGGCGACGTTGGGCAGGTAACAGCGCTACTCGATCGCGGTGCTGACCCTAACGAGTGCGATCGCGAGGGTACGACAGCCTTGATGTTTGCCGCTCAACTTGGGTATAGGGAAATCGTTCGCGTGTTGCTCGATCGCAATGCCAATCCTAATATCCACCGGCAACTTTTTGGCATTACGGCTTTGATGTTAGCAGCTGCGTCCCACCGTCTCGACGCGATCGAACTCCTGATGGCGAGGGGAGCAGATGTTAATGCTGGTAATGACGACAACAGCACAGCCTTGATGGTAGCAGCTGCCAAAGGAGATCTCGAAGTCGTACAACTCTTGCTACAAGCGGGTGCGGAAGTCAATGCCAGAGATAAAGATGAGGATACAGCACTGCTCCTAGCTATCCAGCACGGACACGATCGCGTCGTCCAAGCTTTACTCGTTGCAGGGGCAGATCCAAACCAAACCACAGCAGGCGAAACAGCTTTAACTCTGGCAGCAGCAACAGCTAATACTCAGATAGTCAAAGTTTTGCTAGCACACGGCGCAGCAGTTAATGGCAAAAATTGGGAAGGTAGAACGGCACTCATGCAAGCTGCTCAAAAAGGTGATGTTGCCGTAACTCAATTGTTACTAGCTAAAGGTGCTGAGCTGAATTCAAAAGATGATGCTGGCGAAACAGCTCTCACATTGGCAGTAGACGGAGGAAACCTAGAGATTGTCAAAGCCTTGTTGGAAGCCGGTGCTGACGTGAAGGCAAGGACGGAAGATGGTAGTACGGTAGTCGCGATCGCGGCGGCTAGCGGACAGAGAGCGATCGCCTCTGCTTTGCTTCTATACGGTGCTGACATTAATGCTAAGGACAAAGATGGAGAGACCCCCTTACATTTGGCTACCGTTGAAGGCTACGCTGATGTAGTAGAGACACTACTCGAATGCGGTGCTGATGTTAATGTCAAAAATCAGCTTGGCGATACTCCGCTACTGGTAGCAGCTTTGCAAGGACACAGCCAAATTGCCGAAGCATTGCTGCGACGGGGTGCAGACCCCAATGTCAGAAATTTAGACGAAACTCCCCTCAACCTTGCCGCTAGCCTCGGTCGCACTGAGACAGTCAAAGTATTGTTGAACTATGGTGCAGACCCAAATATCCAAACAGCAGACTGCAAAACCCCTCTGATGCAAGCAGCAGACCGCAACCAGATCGGTGTGATGCAACAGCTATTAAAAAAAGGCGCAGATGTGAATCGCCAAGATGCAGCCGGAGCCACAGCCCTAATGTGGGCAGCCCATCGAGGTTACAGCGAAGCCGTAGAATTATTATTAAATGCAGGGGCAAATGTCAATTTAAAAAATCGAGGCGGACATACAGCACTGACGATCGCCGAGTTTAACGGTTATAAAAATGTGGTGCGATCGCTCCAAGCTGCCGAGAGTAAGTCGTAAGTCAAAAGTCAAAAATTGTCGGGGCGGGTTCACCAGAAATACTGGTCAGAGTCAAAGACTATTGGTAAACCCGCCCGTACAGAAATCAGCAGTCGTAAGTCAAAAGTCAAAAGTCAGAAGTTATAACAGATTGCTGCTCCCTGCTCCCTGCTCACTGTTTCGCTCCGGCTAAATATGCTCCCCAAAGACTAGCACCGTCCATATTGGCATCGGTTAAGTTGGCTTGGGTAAGATTTGCCATTTTCAATTCTGCTCCACTCAGGTTAGCACCTTTGAGATTCGCTCCAGATAAATTAGCGCCATTCAATTTAGCACCGCTTAAGTCAGCATGAGTGAGATTTGCCATACTCAAAGAGGCTTCTTGCAGGTTTGTGGCGCTTAAATTCGCTCCATTCAGATCGGCTTCGCTCAAAGATGCTTCTTTCAAGTTAGCGCCACTCAAATTTACGCCACTTAGAGCAGCGCTGATGAAACTGATACCTTTGAAATCTCTCTCTCCAGCTTGATAGCGCTCGATTAGTTCTGAAACGTTCATCTTCACCATCGATTCTCACAGTAGGATTGGTAGTAAGCATCAAGCTTGTGCAAATAGAATTCGCAGACACGTACTAGGTTCGCCTGCACGGACTCTATAGCTCGCAAAGGCAGGCTTTGCCTGTGTAGTCGTGATTTACAGTCGCAAGAGTGCTTACTCGTATAAGTTTTGCAAATATAAAAAGCGAGAAAAGTAAGATTAGATACTGATGTTGGGGAAGGTGGAGCAATCTATGCAAATCGAGCAATGTCTTCATACCGCTATACTAGTCTCCAATTTAGAGCAAGCCGATCGCTTCTATGGGGAAATTTTGGGATTAGCCAAAGTCGAGCGATCGCTCAAATTTTCTGGTACTTGGTATCAAGTCGGCACGTATCAAATTCACCTCATTGTTGCACCCAGCGTACCTTTTACAACTCAAAACCCCGAAAAATTAGGTCGCAATCCTCATATTGCTTTTGCTGTATCCGATCTAGATGCTGCTAAGCAAAGACTTTTGACTCATAACTGTCCCATACAAATGAGTGCTTCTGGTCGTGCTGCTCTTTTTACTCAAGATCCCGACGGTAATATCATCGAACTGAGTCAGTTAACAGTTATTAGGGAGCAGGGAGCAGGGAGTAGGGAGCAGGGGGAAGAGAGCAGAGGAAGCAGAGGAGATTAAACAATTTCCGACTTACGATTTCCGACTTACGACTTACGACTTAATGACAACCTTTGCTTACTGCTACAGCGATCCTCTCCTCGATCCGACACCCGATCTCGGTCGATGGCAGGGTATGGATCGAGTTTATCAAGACTTAGGGCAGCGATCGCAGTTGCAGCAGTTGTTGAGTGACTGTCAGACAGCACCACCAAACTGTTTGTATCTTCGTCGCTTGGACGATCTAGGCGATACTATGGCAGAAATTGGCGATCGCTTGGTTCAATTACAGGCTTTGGGTGTAAAGGTAGCGATCGGTGAATCGTCTTTAGCTACCGATAGGGGGAGTGAATTAACGCTACAGACAGATTTAATTCAACTTCTACACACCATAGGACAACAGCAGCACAGCCGTCGCCTGCGTCAGGGACACGCTCGCAATCGTCTCAATGGCTTGCCTCCTCCTGGTAAAGCTCCCTATGGTTATCGGCGCGGTAAAGAAAAATACGCGATCAACCGCACTACTGCCCCAGTTGTGAAAGATTTTTTTGAAAATTTTCTCTTGTTTGGTTCTTTGCGCGGAGCAGTACGGCATTTAGCACAAAAATATGGCAAAAAGATTTCCGTGACTACCGGACGACGTTGGCTGACGAATCCTGTTTATCGAGGCGATACGGCTTATCAAAACGGTGAGACGATCGCCAATACCCACATACCAATGATTTCTCGGGAAGAGGCGGCTCAGATCGATCGCCTGTTGCGGCGTAACCGCCAGCTCCCGCCGAGAACTGCTAGCGCTCCTCGTTCCCTCGTTGGATTAGCGATTTGTAGCGAGTGCCAAGCGCCAATGACGGTTGTGAGCGTTACTGCTCGTCGTCAAAAGCGAGAATATCTCTACTTACGCGCCTTGCAATGTCCTCAACGCCCTAAGTGTGGTGCTATTGCCTACGAACAGGTATTAGAACAAACAATCGCTGCCATTTGTCGGGATTTACCTGATGCTGTGGCTCAAATGAATTTTCCTCAATTGGATGCAGCCAAGCAGTCTTTACTCAGCGAGATCGCCAATCGTGAAGAGATCCTAGCTCAACTCTCTCAGCTTACTAGTACGGGTGTTTTGGATAAAGAGACTGCTAGTTTACGCGCCTACAAACTGCGCGGGGAAATTTCCCAGTTACAAGCTAAATTTGCGACTTTACCACCAGTCAATTTACGTTCCGTAGCTCAAGCTGTATCCATTCCCCAGTTTTGGCGCGATTTATCTGAATCGGAGCGTCGCTTCTACTTTCGCGAATTCATCGACCAAATTCAGATTCTGCGGCAAGATACGACTTGGCAGGTGCGCTTAGTTTTTGTTTTTTAATATTAAGCTTCACTTCAATATTAGGTTTCGCTTCTCAGGCGCATTGCTAGTTCTGCAAATAAAGCCGATAATGTAATTCGATTAGCTTTGTCGCTCCGAATTTCCTGAGTTTCTCGCTCGACTGTTGCTAAAATTTCCGCATATTTCTTTCCTATATCCTCGTTCATATTTTTGGATTGGTCTAAAATCTGCTGGCGTAAATCTCGGGCAATTTTATTTGTTTGCTCGTCCAAATCAAAAAGCTTTTTCTCTAGATTTACAACTTGGTTTTTATGTTCTTGAGTCAGTTCTTTTAAAGTTTCATCTCTACTAACTTGCTGTTTTTTAACGACTTCTGTGAGAGATTCAATTTCTTGTCTGATGTAGGCTTCCAATCCATCCATGCGCTTTCTTGTATCTTCCCGCAGTTCTGTAAACTCTTTCAGCAATCGTTCTTCAATCCGGTTAAATCTTTTATTATTTTCTCGAACTTGCGTCCCGAAGAGAATCTCTCGAATTTTATCTAAACTTCCACTGCTCAAGTTTTCTACCTGAGCATATTGAGAACCATTTGCTACATTTGAAATCGGCTCGTTTTTTGAAGATTCTCCATCTATATATTTGATATCGTCCTCTGTCGATGCACTCATTATTGACTCCTTATCTTTTTTTGAAAATGATTGATTTACATTTTCATTCTTGCCAGAGCGGTTGCGATCGCAATCCGAACTTGACTCAACTTTTCTAGTTTAGACGAGATCGTCTCTAAAATTTTTTCCTGAACCTTTTATGCTTGCGTGCTAGTGTATATACTTTAATTTACTAAAATTAATCGTAGCGCGAGTGCTTGAGATTAATTAAAGTTTTTGAAAAATTTAAACTTCGTTTTACAACAAAATCTTGAAAGACCAAGAAAATATTAAAATATTTTTACACCGATCGTCTTTGTCACAAAGAACTGTAACAAGGTAGATCTTACTGAGTTTCATCGTTTCCAGTTTTGAGCAGTGTAACAACGTAACTATCGTGAGAAAATGTTAATTGCCCGCGATCGCGACTAACATGAGCAATACAATATTAAAATTCATAGTATAGATGTCTCGCCGATAAAGAGCGTGGGTATATTTACAGGAAATAGACCAAATAACTTGGGCGTGCGCGATGGTAAGCTAGCCCCATGTCCGAATACGCCTAATTGCGTCTCTAGTCAAAGTGCAGATGCCAGCCATAAAGTGGAGCCGCTAAACTATACATCTGCTCCCGAGGTGGCGTTGACCCAACTCAAACAAATTATCTCAAGTTTACCGAAAACAAATATTGTGACAGAAACTGACAGCTATATCTATGCTGAATTCACGAGTGCGATAATGGGTTTTGTCGATGATGTCGAGTTTTATTTAGATCGCGACGCACAAGTCTTCCACGTCCGTTCGGCTTCTCGATTGGGTAAATCCGATCTGGGCGTAAATCGCAAAAGAATAGAGACAATTCGAGCGCAGTTTCAAGAACTACAAGCACCAAATTCCGCTTAGTACAAGAAGAAAAGAAATAAAACTGATAACTGGTCACTGGTCACTGACAAAAAAATACCCTCCTACTGTGGCTTGAGGAGGGTTTGAATCTTTGCATGAGGAAGCAGACTGTTTTGTCTACTGAAAGATAGAATAGAAGGCTAATGTGACATAAATGTGACACAAATTTTAATTCGATCGCCGTCTCTTTCAATTGCAATCCGATTGTAGGGGCGTACAGGCGTGCGTCCTTACGAATTTATATATCTCACATATTAATCTACGAAGTCTGGGGGCATCTCAGGTTGTGCCTTGTCATTTGAAGAAATTGGACGCTGACCATCCACATTCAACGTCCTGTCAACTTTAAAATCATTCGCAGCAATCGGGCGTTGACCGTCGATATTTACCGTTTCTTTAATATCTAGATCGCTGGGATCTACTGGACGGCTACCGTCTACATTCAATGTCTCTTGAGATTGTAAATGACTAGCAGCGATCGGACGCTGACCATCTACATCCAGGGTATCGCGCACTTCATTTTTATCAGCAGCAATAGGACGTTGACCGTCAATATTTACCGTCTCTTTGACTTTAATTTCACTCGGATCGACTGGACGATTACCATCTACATTAATCGATTTTTGGGTTTGCTTCTTGCGACTCATGTTTTTCTCCTATATCGATCCCTATGGGTACAAATCGTTAACTGGTGGCGGATTTGTTGAGATCTTGCTATAAAAATAAGTATTTTTGGTGAACCCGCCCTTACAGACCTAAAACTTTTGCGCTCTTCTTCGCGCCTTTGCGTCTAACACTCCTTCGTCGCTTCGCTTCGCTGATGCGCGACACAAAATCTTTTCCTAACTTCTTCAACCACGATCCAAAATTTACCTTTTAACCACATCAAAAACATCTACTAAAAGTCCAATCATCAAAAATTAAAAATCCCCCACCCGTAGGTGAGGGATTTTCTCATTTAACTACACAACTAGGTAGAAGCGTTAACCAAACTTACCAGCCGTGGAGGCAATGAGGAACGCAGCATACGTGAGGATGTATCCAGCAGCGAAGTGACCTAAGCCGACAATCCGAGCTTGAACGATGGATAGAGCAACGGGCTTGTCTTTCCAGCGAATCAAGTTCGCTAGAGGAGTCCGCTCGTGCGCCCAGACCAAAGTTTCGATCAATTCTTGCCAGTAACCGCGCCAAGAGATCAGGAACATGAAACCAGTTGCCCATACTAAGTGTCCCAATAGGAACATCCAAGCCCAGACAGACAAGTTATTCATGCCATATGGGTTGTAGCCGTTGATTAGCTGAGCTGAATACAGCCACAGGTAATCGCGCAGCCAGCCCATCAAGTATGTCGAAGACTCGTTGAACTGAGCTACGTTGCCTTGCCAAATACCTAAGTGCTTCCAGTGCCAGTAGAACGTGACCCAACCAGCAGTGTTTAGTACCCAGAAAGCAGCCAGGTAGAAGGAGTCCCAAGCGGAGATGTCGCAAGTACCACCACGACCAGGACCGTCGCAAGGGAAGGCATAACCGAAGTCTTTTTTATCGGGCATCAGCTTGGAACCACGGGCATCCAACGCGCCTTTAACGAGTACCAACACGGTTGTGTGGATCGCCAAGGCAAAAGCGTGGTGTACCAAGAAGTCGCCAGGACCGATGGTCAAGAATAGAGAGTTCGTGCCGTTATTGATTGCATCCAACCAGTTAGGCAGCCATGCAGCGCCAGCGGTGGAAGCAACGCTATCGGGATTCGATAGCAGGGTATCGAAGCCGTACAGTACTTTACCGTGAGCGCCCTGAATGAACTGTG
Organism: Chroococcidiopsis sp. SAG 2025; assembly: GCF_032860985.1. Classification (GTDB taxonomy): domain Bacteria; phylum Cyanobacteriota; class Cyanobacteriia; order Cyanobacteriales; family Chroococcidiopsidaceae; genus Chroococcidiopsis. Next base: position 6,120,362 of record NZ_JAOCNC010000001.1, on the reverse strand, counting down.
CGAAGACTGGTTCGATCAGGATTTGCTTTTCAGGAGTACCGAAGGCTACTACAACGTCGTTGTGGACGTATAGACCCAAGGTGTGGAAGCCCAAGAAGAGAGACACCCAAGACAAGTGGGAGATAATCGCTTCTTTGTGCTTCAAGACGCGATCGAGAACGTTGCCTTTGTTTTGCTCTGGGTCGTAGTCGCGTACCCAGAAGATTGCAGCGTGGGCAAACGCACCCAACATCAAAGCACAAGCAATGTATTGGTGATGGGTATACAGCGCTGCTTGTGTCGTGAAGTCCTGCCCCATGAATGCATAGGGAGGCATCGCGTACATGTGCTGCGCGACCAAGGATGTGATCGTTCCCAGTGCAGCCAATGCCAGAGACAATTGGAAGTGCAGGGAGTTGTTGATCGTGTCGTACAAGCCTTGGTGAGGCAGGTTGAACTGACCTTCAGTGTTAGCGCCAAAGAATTTCTTGGCGTTGAGCATTTCTTTGATGCTGTGACCGATACCGAAGTTGGTACGGTACATGTGTCCGGCGACGATGAATAATACGGCGATCGCCAGGTGGTGGTGTGCCATGTCCGTCAGCCACAAGGACTGGGTTTGGGGATGGAAACCACCTAAGAAAGTTAGAATTGCGGTTCCTGCGCCTTGACTCGTACCAAATACGTGATTGGCAGTGTCGGGGTTAGCAGCATACGCGCCCCAGTTACCAGAGAAGAAGGGTTGTAGCCCATCTGGATGAGGTGGGGTGGTGAGGAAGTTACTCCAACCAACGTGCTGTCCGCGAGATTCGGGGATCGCAACGTGAACTAGGTGTCCAGTCCAAGCTAAGGAGCTAACGCCAAACAAACCAGCTAAGTGGTGGTTGAGGCGTGGCTCGGCGCTCTTAAACCAGGAAAGACTGGGGCGGAACTTGGGTTGCAGGTGCAGCCAGCCAGCGAACAGGAAGAGAGACGCTAGTAGCAGCAGAAAAACGGAACCCATGTAGAGGTCGTTATTTGTCCGCATCCCAATGGTGTACCACCAGTGGTAAACACCAGAGTAAGCAATGTTAACGGGATAGCTTGCACCACCTTGGGTAAAAGCATCGACTGCGGCTTTGCCGAATTGTGGGTCCCAAATCGCATGAGCGATCGGACGGACGTGTAGTGGGTCTTTAATCCACTGCTCGAAGTTGCCTTGCCAAGCGACGTGGAACAGCAGGCTAGATGCCCACAGGAAGATGATTGCCAAGTGACCGAAGTGAGTGGCGAAGAGTTTCTGATATAGATTCTCTTCGGTCATCCCGTCGTGGCTTTCAAAGTCGTGAGCGGTTGCGATGCCGTACCAAATCCGACGTGTCGTCGGGTCCTGGGCTAGGTCTTGGCTAAATTTAGGGAATTTTGTTGCCATAGGTTACGTGAATCCTCTGACCTATTGCCATCAGCAATTCTTATGAATTGCTGATGACTGAATGCTAACCTACTGAAAGTATTCGTGCCTCGAAGAACGCCCAGATCGTGACGATCGCGCCTAAGAGGTAGTGGGCTACTCCCACAGCTCGACCTTGAATGATGCTCAAAGCGCGAGGCTGTACGGTGGGAGCAACTTTTAACTTGTTGTGCGCCCAAACGATCGATTCGATCAGTTCTTGCCAGTAGCCGCGACCGCTGAACAAGAACATTAAGCTAAATGCCCAGACAAAGTGAGCGCCTAAGAACAGCAGCCCGTAAGCGGACAGTGCCGAACCGTAGGACTGAATCACCTGAGCGGCTTGCGCCCACTGGAAGTCACGCAGCCAACCGTTGATCGTAGTGGCGCTGAGGGCAAAGTTGCCTGCCGTAATGTGATTGATCGTGCCGTCTGGGTCTACCGTGCCCCACACATCCGATTGCATCTTCCAGCTGAAGTGGTAGACGGCGATCGAAATCGTGTTGAACATCCAGAACAAACCTAAGAATACGTGGTCCCAACCAGAAACTTGGCAAGTACCACCGCGTCCTGGACCGTCGCAAGGGAAGCGGAAGCCCAAGTTAGCCTTGTCTGGGATCAAGCGAGAGTTACGGGCAAACAAGAAGCCCTTAAGCAGGATTAGTACAGTAACGTGGATTTGGAAAGCGTGGATGTGGTGGATCATGAAATCCGCCGTACCCAACGCGATCGGCATCATGGCAACTTTTCCACCTACAGCCAGCACGCCGCCACCGAAAGCATAGCTAACGGGTTCGAGGGCGTTAGGAGCGGTAGAACCAGGAGCCAATGTGTGTAGGTTTTGCACCCACTGCGCGAATACGGGCTGAAGTTGAATCGCCGTATCCGAGAACATATCCTGGGGACGACCGAGCGCTTGCATCGTGTCGTTATGGATGTACAAGCCGAAGCTATGGAAGCCCAAGAACATGCACACCCAGTTGAGGTGAGAAATGATAGCGTCGCGGTGACGAAGTACCCGATCCAGAACGTTGTTCATGTTCGTGGCTGGATCGTAATCTCGCACCATGAAGATGGTGGCGTGAGCCGCACCACCGACGATACAGAAAGCGCCAATCCACATGTGGTGAGTGAAAATGGACAGCTGAGTTGCGTAGTCGGTTGCCAAGTACGGATACGGAGGCATCGCGTACATGTGATGCGCCACGATAATCGTCAGCGAACCCAGCATTGCTAAGTTGGTTCCCAACTGAGCGTGCCAGGAAGTGGTCATGTTTTCAAACAGACCTCTATGACCGTCTCCGGTGAAGGGTCCTTTGTGATTTTCCAGAATTTCCTTCAAGCTGTGACCGATGCCCCAGTTCGTCCGGTACATGTGTCCGGCAATGATGAACAATACGGCGATCGCCAGGTGGTGGTGCGCTTGATCTGTCAACCACAGTCCGCCAGTAACGGGGTTAAGTCCGCCCTTGAAGGTGAGGAAGTCAGCATATGCGCCCCAGTTCAACGTCCAGAAGGGCGTTAAGCCTTGAGCAAAACTGGGATACAACTCAGTCATCAAATTGGAGTTGAGGATAAATTCTTGCGGTAAAGGAATATCCTTTGGCGCTACCCCAGCATCCAATAGCTTGTTAATTGGCAAAGATACGTGGATCTGGTGTCCTGCCCATGCCAAGCTACCTAGACCTAACAATCCTGCTAGGTGGTGGTTCAGCATTGACTCGACATTTTGGAACCATTCCAACTTAGGAGCGCGTTTGTGGTAGTGGAACCAACCAGCAAACAGCATCAGCGCCGCCATGACTAAACCGCCAATGGCAGTGCAATAGAGTTGGAACGTGTTCGTGATGCCAGCACCACGCCAAATTTGGAAAAATCCAGATGTAATCTGAATGCCGTGGAAGCCACCACCGACATCAGCATTTAAAATGTCTTGACCAACAACAGACCAGACGACCTGAGCGCTAGGCTTCACGCCCAGCGGATCGGCTAGCCAAGCTTCATAGTTTGAAAAACGAGCGCCATGAAAATACATCCCGCTCAACCAGATGAAGATCACCGCTAAGTGACCGAAGTGAGCGGCGAAGATTTTACGGGAAATATCTTCTAGGTCGCTGGTATGCGTATCGAAATCGTGTGCGAGGGCGTGCAGGTTCCAAATCCAGGTTGTGGTTTTGGGACCTCTAGACAAGGTGCGATCGAAGTGTCCAGGTTTTGACCACAACTCAAATGAAGTTGGAACCGGATCGTTATCGACGACAACTCTTGCTTTCTTTTCCTCTCGCTCCGGAGGACTGATCGTCATTTAGACTCTCCTCTCTTGACAAGGAAACAGGAGTGGTTTAATTCACAAATCGGTTTTCTTTGAGTAAGTCAACCATTTGTCTGTTCTATGACATCCATCAGGTAGACCAGAATACCGAATCGCGAAACTGCTTTCTGATGAATTATAAAATCTTGGTTGTCTTCATCTTAGGCGTTTGTTAACAATATTTCAAAATTGCTCAACATTAAGCAGGTTCAGGTCTCCAAGTTTCCATGACTGTGAAAAAAGTCAAGGGGTTATTTATATAATTTACAAAGCTAAATAATTTGCAACACTTATGAAGAAATGAGTCAGAAGTCAGGGAACAGGCGACGAGAGTTACCTCTTGAGGATGAAGTTTTTTATTAAATTGACTTGTATCTCATGGGTGAGTTACATGTAACGCTTGATACTCAGAACGCGAAAGCTGAGCTGTCATCTGGCACAATCTGTAAATCATTTCAGGCGATTTACCTGCAACCCTTAAAATTTAGATTGAGGGCGATCGCAAATTTCGAGTATGAGGAGCATTTGGGGTGGTGGCAATCGCAAAACTACGAAAAATGGCTAAGGCTGCGATCGCAGTTCTAGTCGCAGCATGTTTGAGCTTAGGTTTGGTAAGTTGTGGCAGTTCGGATACTTTACGCGCCGCTACTCCCCCGAACTCCCGCAGTACCGTCCAACTTGCAGGTAACATTACCGAAGTCGCCCCACCGGAAGCTATTTTGCAACTGCGTCAAGCCTTGGAAGTTCGCCAGCCGCAAGTCAAAATCTTGTCTCCCCAGCCCGACGAGGTGTTGCAAGACGACACGGTATCAGCCCGCTTTCAAGTCCAAGACTTACCCATTTTTCAAAACTCAGATTTAGGTTTAGGTCCCCATCTCCACGTTATTCTCGATAACCAGCCCTACGAAGCCGTCTACGACGTGCAAAAGCCTTTTGTCCTATCTAACCTATCCCCAGGTACTCACACCCTGCGCGTCTTCGCTTCCCGCCCTTGGCACGAAAGTTTTAAGAACGAGGGTGCATACGCTCAAACTACATTTCACGTTTTTACCAAAACCGACGACAACAACCCCAACTCTAGCCAGCCATTATTAACCTACAGTCGTCCTAAAGGTAGCTACGGGGCAGAACCAATCCTACTCGACTTTTACCTTACCAACGCCCCTCTACACCTCGCTGCCCAAGCCGATCCTCAAGACGAAGTTCCCGACTGGCGTATCCGTTGTACGATTAACGGCAAGAGTTTTATCATCGATCGCTGGGAACCGATTTACCTCAAAGGCTTTAACAAGGGCAAGAACTGGGTACAACTCGAATTTCTCGACGAACAAGGCAACCCAGTCAAAAATGTTTTCAATAACACCGTCCGCGTCATTTCCTACGATCCGAATAGTCAAGATACTCTCTCAAAACTGGTAAGGGGTGAACTATCCGCCACCGCCGCCCGTGGTATTGTCGATCCTGACTATAAGGGGGAAGTAGAAGCAGCGCCTGCACCCGTACCACCAGCGATAGAAGAGACTACTCCACCGCAACCAGAAGAAGAGATACCAACCGAAACGAAAGAAAAGCCTGCCGAAACAGAAATTGAAACCCCAGAAATTGAAACTAAAGAACCAACCCCAACACCTCCAGCCAAGGGAGAAGCACCAAAAGGATTTTTCAATCGCTTCCGTCGTCCTCCTGCTGCTACACCATCTCCGACGCTACCGGAAGTCAAAGAATCTCCTGCACCGGAGCTAACTCCACCTGCTGTAGAACCACAGCCAGAAATTTCGCCGGAAGTGGAACCTGCTGTAGAACCAGAAGAGAAACCCGAAGCAGCACCAAAAAAACTAGAGGAAGAACAACCGAAAGGATTTTTCAATCGCTTCCGCCGTTCGCCAGTTGTTGCACCATCGCCAACGCCAGAAGTAGAAGTACCTGCACCAGAATTAACTACTCCTGAAGCAACGGAACCATTACCAGAAATTGCCCCAGAAGTACCAGCAGTAGAAATTACGCCACCAGTCGCACCGACTCCAGCGACTCCCGACTCCCCAAGTTTTGGTGGCTATTTTAATCGTTTTCGTCGTTCACCAACTGCTACACCATCACCCACTTTGCCTGAAGTGGAAGAATCACCCGCATCCGAGTTAAATACTCCTGAAGAGGAAACGACTACTCAAGAAATTGCCCCAGAGTTAACAACACCAGTAGAACCGACTTTACCAGTTACGCCAGAAACACCAAAAACTCAAAATCCAATTGGTCAAAAATTTGGTGGTTATTTCAATCGTTTCCGTCGTCCTCAAGTCACGCCATCTCCTAGCGTGTCACCCACACTACCAGAAATTACAGAACCGAGCGAACAGCCAATTCCCGAATCAGAAAATTCAGGAGATGCGGAGTTAGTACCACCTGTAGGTGTACCTGAAAATATGGGCGATCGCAATTAAAAGTAGTAGCTAAATCGTAAGGTGGGCAATGCCCGCCCTACTTCATCAACAAATGCTACCAATGCAGGATTTAGTTCTTTAGAAGCTATTCCACACATATTTTCTGCTACTCGTTACGAAGGTTTTAATGACGGCATATTGTGGGAACAACCTACAAAGGATAAAGAATTAATCGAGCCACAGGAAAATAGTATTAAAGCTTGGGAAAATGGAGAAGCTTACGCTTTTTTCTATAGAGTGGGCGCACGGCTGTGCGCCCCTACAACTAATACCTCTTTTTTGGTTTAGCTAATAAACGAGCCGCGATCGCACCGCCAATAAATCCAAATAAATGCCCTTGCCAAGAAATACCGTATTGTATTGGTAAAACTCCCCAAATCATCCCGCCGTAGAGAAAGCCTACAATCAGAGAAAATAAGATCGCGGCGAAACTACGCTCGAAATAGCCGCGTAGAAGTAGAAAACCAAAATAACCGAAAATAATTCCACTTGCACCAACATGAATTGAATAAGGCGAACCAGTCAACCATACACCCAATCCGCTGACGAACATGGTAATGATGCTGACGACAAAAAAATCGCTGGTTTCCCGTAACATCACTAACCAGCCTAAAGTGAGAAAGGGAATTGTATTTGCAATTAAATGTCCCAATCCACCGTGTAAAAAAGGGGCTAAGAAAATGCCCCGCAAGCCGATAAAACTGTGGGGACGAATACCAAAAGCGTCTAATCTACCTCTAAAAAAGAAGATATCTACAAATTCGGTAATCCACATGAGGGCGGCGAGTCCACCCAAAACGAAAATTTGGGTTTGAATTTCGCGCGCGATCGCTCCAGATTCTTGTTTACTCATAGTTCATAGTTACGAAGTTGGTAGCAGCCTACCCCACACTCAAAACTTCTTAGCTCAAGCATAATTTGCACTGACTCAGACAGCAAATACAACAATATCTGTGGCTGTGCTTGTATTTTAAAATGAGTTCAGAAAGTTTAGGTACGATTGCGCGGAGAAAACTCTGTTTTCTCGAATCGCTGCCGCAGTTCATAAATTCCCAGCAGTACGATCGCCACAATCAAAGGTAAAAAGTAGTAAATGCCTCGATATGCTAATAATGCCCCAAATAGTTCGGCTGATGGAATTTGCGCTGATAGCGACAGCAAGAGTACCGTTTCAAACACGCCTAATCCACCAGGGACATTGCTAATAACTCCTGCCAACTGTCCTAAGATGTAGATCCCGAAAAAGCTTGGATACGATAGGGGAGCGTTAGCTAATAGCAAAACGTAAAGAACGCCGCCTGCAATTGCCCAGTCGAGGATCGCGATCGCTGTTTGAAAGAGTGAAAGCTTACCAGGAAGGCGCGGAATTCCCCACTTGCCGAGTTTCATCGGCTTGTGGCTCCAAGTATTCCACAATAAATATCCTGCAACTAAAAATAAAAATATCGTACCAAGCGGAAATAAAGAGTTTGAGGGAATGCGGAGTAAAGAGGGGACAGATACAGGTTCGCCGATCAACACCAAGCCAGCTACCGCAAAAAAACCCAACCAAAAGCTAACGTGACAGAAAGTAATCACTTTCGCAATTTCTAGAGTCGATAGCCCCCAAGCCGAATAAAATCGGTAGCGGATCGCGCTGCCAGTTAAGAGTTCTAATCCGGCAGTATTAGTAATTGCTTGACTAATAATCGCCGTCAGTGCCACTTTCCGAAAAGGTATGGAACGGCGAATATATCGCATTGCTAAAGCATCATACCCCGTCAGCATCAAGTAGTTCAGCGCAGTGCAAATCAGTGCAAGGACTATGTAACTTTTGGGAATTCCTGCCAAGCTGCGAAAAATATCTCGATAGTCAAACTCTCGCAATTGAGTTGCGATCGCCCACAATGATACTCCAAATAAGAGTAAACCTAAAATCGGAGAGCCAAACTGAGATAAGCGTTTGAGGTTCATTTAGCAATCTTAATAAATTTTACGAAAAAGCTAAATTTGTATTATCTTCCCGTAATACGTTGCCAGAAGTCATGAATCTAACGTAGTAGATGTGCTGTCAATTATTAATTTTGAGTTAATTGTTATTAAATATACAAAAAAAATAAATACTACTGACTCGCAAGCGGTAACAATCAAAACTGTCACAGCAACAATAGGTAGAAGTCACAAATTAGACATCACCTCCCGTGCCAATTTTTCTTAGCTTCCTCAAAAGGGTTTTGGAGGATCTCCGAGCGAAGCCGATCGGTCGAGCCAAATTTTTGATGAAATTTTGGGAATACTAGAGTCCAGGCATTGCCATGAATCGATAGAGGAGTGTTTTTATGACCCTGTTCGTTAATAACTTACCGCACCAAGTAGCACAAACAGATATTTTAGACCTCTTTGGCAATTATGGTTCTATCAAACATATTTTTTATCCGACTCACTGGAGTACGGGTGAAGGGTTAGGATTTGCCTTCGTCCAAATGACTGCAAAACCTCAAGAAGAAATCGCAAAATTTCAGCTTCACGGTGCTGAGTGGATGGGTAATGCTTTACAAATTCGAGAAGTGAGTTCGGATTAAGTTTGACTGACAATCTGACATAACTCTTATTTGAAGATCGCTTCTAGAGCAAGAGGTTATAGAGAAATTTTTGCTTGCTTGAATTCAGAGCTATTGATCGAATATTCAATCACAAAAAATCGGGATAGTTTATCTAATTTTCTATCCCGATTTATTCTATATATTATACTTTAACTACGCTTTTACTAAAAACTTATACAGCGCTGCGACGGTTGATTGCATTCCAAATAAATATAGCAATAATTGCACCAAGAACTGCTAAAGCTATACCAGGAATACTAAAAGTTGTGGCTGCCAACTGTAAGGTTCCCGTACTGAGGAAAGTTCCCAAAGTACCACCTATAAACGCACCAATAATACCTAGTAAGAGCGTACCTAAGATACCGCCACCTTGACGACCGGGATAGATAGCTTTGGCGATCGCACCAGCAATTAAACCTAATACTATCCAAGCTAGAATATTCACTGCTCAAACTCCTTTGAATAATTTATTTCAATACTTTATATAGTATTAATATATACTGAAAAATCGATCTATCGCACGGAAGAAATTTGAGAATCGCGAGATATATTCGGTTTGTACGACAATGAAGGTGAAAACTATTTAAGTAAAAAATTAAACCAGACTGTGGATCTCAAACAACGCTTGCAGAATCATTTAACGGAAATAGTCCGCGATCGCGATCCTTTCCTATCAACAGCAGGACATTTCTTCGTCCGCCAATATATTCATGCAGAACTCAGTCAATGGGGCAAGGTAGACATTCATGAATTTCAAATTAGAGGACAAACTTTTCAAAACTTAATTCTCAATCTTCCTTGCTTGCAACAAAGCAGTAAGAGAAAATCTCCACCAATTTTAATTGGCGCGCATTACGACACCATTCCCGGTACGCCTGGGGCAGATGATAATGCTACAGGTGTATCGGTGTTACTAGAATTAGCAAGATCTTTTGCTAACCAACCAGCTAAATATCCCATTCAACTCGTAGCATTTGATTTAGAAGAATACGGATTTACCGGAAAAGACGGTATCGCTGTAGGTTCGGGTGCGTCTGCATATGCCGATTTATTACGCCAGCAGCGACAACCGCTACGTTTGATGATTTCCCTTGAAATGTTGGGTTATAGCGATGCTACACCTGGATCGCAACGATACCCAAGTCCATTAGAACGTTTTTACCCTAATCGCGGCGATTTCATTGCTTTAATCGGTAATTTATCGATCGTTCCTGACTTAATTCATCTCAGCCGAAATATACGCCAAGTAGGAGTTCCTAGCGAGTGGTTGCCAGTTCCCAACCGAGGTAGGATTGTTCCCCAAACGCGATTAAGCGATCACGCGCCCTTTTGGGATCGAGGATATCGAGCGATGATGGTTACAGATACAGCAATGTTACGCAACCCTCACTATCACAAACCGAGCGATCGCATTGAAACCTTAAATTTAGATTTTCTCACGGGTGTTTGTCAGGGATTAATTCAAGGTATTCGTCAGTTAAGATAACCCGATGAATCATAGAGTCATAGCGGCAAGAAACAGCTTAGGGATGATTATGAGAACAAGCCAGGACTACATCCCAGCGTAAAGGCGATCGCGCCATGCAGCTGTACCCTAGCTGCTGCTAACTTACAAATAGCCCTTGCATTGAGGAATGAGTGATGACGGTAGCCGATCGCGCGATAGGACGTTGGCAGTTTTGGATCGATCGCGGTGGTACGTTTACCGATATCGTGGCGCAGCATCCTGACGGACGAACGATCGTTCACAAACTACTGTCGGAAAATCCAGAACGCTATACCGATGCAGCAATCCAAGGTATACGGGAAATACTGGGCGTTCCTGCCGATGCACCCCTACCAGCAGCACAAATTGGCGTGGTGAAGATGGGAACTACTGTCGCGACAAATGCACTGTTAGAACGTAAAGGCGATCGCACTGTCTTAGTTGTGACAAAAGGCTTTCGAGATGCCTTACGCATCGGCTATCAAAATCGCCCCAACATCTTCGCACGGCAAATCGTTTTACCAGAAATGCTGTACGAACGAGTCGTTGAAGTAGAAGAACGCTACAGCGCCCAAGGCGAAGAACTCATTTCTGTTAATCCAGCCTACACTTTAGAATTGCAAGCAGCTTACGATGTCGGAATTCGTTCCTGTGCGATCGTCTTCATGCACGGCTACCGCTATCCTCAACACGAACAACAAGTTGCAGCCGTAGCCCGAAAAATCGGTTTCACTCAGATTTCAGTCTCCCACGAAGTCAGTCCCTTGATGAAACTCGTTAGTCGAGGCGACACCACCGTAGTTGATGCCTATTTATCTCCCATTTTGCGTAGGTACGTGGATCGGGTGGCGAGTCAGTTGGAAGGGAGCAGGGAGCGCTTAGCAGGGAGCAGCGAAAAGAGAGCTAGGGAAGCAACTCAAAATTCAAAATTCAAAATTCAAAATTCAAAATTTATTCCGAATTCCGAATTTCCCGACCCTCCCAAATTAATGTTCATGCAATCCAATGGTGGGTTAGCAGATGCCCAAAGGTTTCAGGGGAAAGATAGCATTCTCTCGGGACCTGCGGGAGGGATTGTCGGGGCAGTACAGACAAGTTTGATGGCGGGGTTCGATAAGATTATCAGCTTCGATATGGGTGGAACTTCTACAGATGTTGCCCACTACGCAGGCGAATACGAACGGGCGTTAGAAACAGAAGTGGCAGGAGTGCGACTGCGAACGCCGATGATGGCAATACATACGGTGGCGGCGGGTGGCGGTTCGATCGCTCAATTTGACGGGGCGCGCTATCGTGTGGGACCCGAATCAGCCGGGGCAAACCCAGGACCGGCTTGTTATCGTCAAGGAGGACCGCTGACGGTAACGGACTGCAACATCATGGTAGGCAAGTTGCAGCCAGACTTGTTTCCCAAGGTATTTGGATCGCGTGGAGATTTGCCCTTAGATGCAGAAGTCGTGCAACGCAAGTTTAGCCAACTAGCGGCAGAAATTGGGGATGGGCGATCGCCCGAACGAGTCGCAACGGGATTTTTAGCGATCGCTGTGGAAAAAATGGCGAATGCGATTAAGAAGATCTCTCTTCAGCGCGGTTATGACGTGTCGGAATACACTCTCTGCTGTTTTGGCGGCGCAGGCGGACAACATGCTTGTTTAATTGCCGATGCTTTAGGAATGCAGCAGATTTTTATCCATCCCTATGCTGGGGTGCTGTCGGCTTACGGTATGGGTTTAGCAGACGAACGGGCGTTGCGAGAACGTGCCGTGGAGAGGGTTTTAGATGTAGGTTTGGTGGCTGAATTAGAGGAAATTTTAACTCAGTTGGAGTTAGAAGCAAAAGCAGAACTAGACCTTACAGATGGAGATAACCGCCTTACCGATAGGATTGAGGTGATGCGGCGAGTACATTTGCGCTACGAGGGGACAGATTCGCCTTTGGTAGTCCGATATGAAGATATAGCAGAAATGCGACAGCAGTTTGAGGTAGCGCACCGTCAACTGTACGGGTTTATTGCTGCGGATCGACGATTAATTGTCGAGGCTGTAGCTGTGGAGGCGATCTTAAAAACAGAGGTGGCTACAGAACCAATTGTGACCCGGCGCACCGACGCACCTCCCGTACCAGTGAAGACAGTACAAATGTATACAGCCGATGCGTGGCACGACACACCTGTATACAGAAGAGAAGACTTACAACCAGGAGATTGTATTTTCAGTCCTGCGATCGTCGCGGAAGCCACGGGGACGAATATCGTCGAACCTGGTTGGCAAGCCGAAGTGACACGGAGAAATCATTTGGTGTTGAGAAAGCGGGAGTCGGGAGTCGCAGGGGCGGGTTTAGCAGATAAATTGTCAGCCTCAACCGGAAATCTTGGTTCAAAACCCGCCCTTACAGGGGAGTCGGGAGTCGGGAAGCAGGACAAAGGAGATTTAATTCCGAATTCCGTATTCCGTATTCCGAATTCTCCCGATCCGGTTATGTTGGAAATTTTCAATAATTTATTTCGGGCAATCGCAGAACAGATGGGTATAACGTTACAAAATACAAGTTCTTCGGTCAATATCAAAGAAAGGTTGGATTTTTCCTGCGCAATTTTCGATTCTCGCGGACAGTTGGTGGCAAACGCGCCTCACATTCCGGTTCATTTAGGTTCTATGAGTGAAAGCGTGACGGCGTTGATTGCCCAGAAAGGAAATAGCTTGCAACCTGGCGATGTTTACGTATCGAATAATCCTTACAATGGCGGAACTCACCTGCCCGATATTACTGTAATTACTCCCGTCTGGGCGGGTTTGGAAGCAAGATTTCCGGTAGAGACTGACAATTTATTGGCTAAACCCGCCCCTACACCCATTTTCTACGTTGCTTCCAGGGGACACCATGCCGATATTGGCGGGATTACTCCTGGTTCGATGCCACCCAACAGCACAACTGTGGAACAGGAAGGGGTATTAATTGATAATTTTCTGCTGGTATCCCAAGGAGAGTTTCGCGAACCGGAGTTAGTGCAACTCCTGTGTGACGGGTTGTATCCCGTCCGCAACCCGATGCAAAATTTTGCCGATCTCAAAGCTCAAATTGCGGCAAACGAACGCGGCGTGCAAGAACTCCACAAAATGGTAGAACACTACAGCTTGGAAACAGTCCAAGCCTACATGGGTTTTGTCCAAGATAATGCTGCCGAGTCGGTGCGAAAAGTTATAGAAGGACTCAGCAGTGGAGAGTTCGCTTACCAACTCGACAATGGCAGTGTCATTCAAGTTGCGATCGCAATCGATAAATCTACCCGTAGCGCTCGAATCGATTTTACTGGCACTTCTCCCCAACTAGAAACCAATTTTAATGCTCCGGCTGCGGTGTGCCAAGCTGCGGTGTTGTATGTCTTCCGCACTTTGGTAGATGATGATATTCCGCTGAATGCTGGCTGTCTGGAACCGTTGGAAACGATCGTTCCTGAAGGTTGTATGTTGAATCCTCGCTATCCGGCGGCGGTGGTAGCGGGAAATGTCGAGACTTCTCAAGCGATTACCGATGCTTTATATGGTGCTTTGGGTGTGATGGCAGCAGCGCAAAGTACGATGAATAATTTTACTTTTGGTAGCGATCGCCATCAATATTATGAGACGATCTGCGGCGGTTCGGGTGCGGGTGCAGATTTTAACGGCACGGATGCGGTGCATACTCACATGACAAATTCTCGCCTTACCGATCCTGAAGTCTTAGAATGGCGATTTCCAGTCTTGTTAGACAGTTTTAGCATTCGTCCCCACAGTGGCGGTGAAGGCTTGCATCGCGGTGGTAATGGTGTCATTCGCCGCCTTCAGTTTCGCGAACCAATGACAGCTGCCATTCTCTCTGGACGTAGGGTTGTACCTCCCTTTGGTTTGCATGGTGGTAAGCCTGGGAAAGTGGGGAGAAATTACATTCAACGCCTAGATGGTACGGTGGAGGAACTAGGTAGTACGGCGATCGCGCAGATGCAGCCTGGAGATATTTTTGTCATTGAAACCCCAGGTGGTGGTGGCTTTGGTGCTTCTAAGAGTCTTTAAGCAAGCTCAAAAATCCATTGAATACACTTACCACGCTCTCTAAATCTCAACCACTGACAAAAGTAATATTTAGAGTCAAATTCACATAATTCGTAATCTGTAAATAGATTGATGGCTACTTGCTTAATCGTCAAGATAATTAAACATTAATAGGTAAAGAAAATTTAAGTAGGCACAATCTTTTACTCATGTCTGAAGAATTTAAGCAAGGCGATAAAGTTGAGTGGAAAACCTCTCAAGGTAAAACTACTGGTGAAGTAGAAAAGAAACTCACTTCTCCTACAGAAATTAAAGGACACCACGTTGCTGCATCCAAAGATAATCCTGAGTATTTGGTCAAAAGTGAAAAGTCTGGAAAAGAAGCAGCTCACAAGCCAGATGCTTTAGAAAAAGTAGAGGAGTAATATTGAGTTATGAGTCAAGATGTCAAATCTGCGATTGCAGAGTTTCATCAAGTCGTCAATATGACTCCTAAAGAGCTTGAATCTTGGTTGGAAACTGAGGAGTCACAAGCAGTAGGACAAAAAAAGGACGACGACGAGTCAACCGGACATAAATCTGGACGACGAATTATCGAACTTTTACAAAAAAAAGAAGACGAATATACTGATGACGATATTTTTCATATGAAGAAAGTCATCAGTTACGTTCACCGTCATAGCGCCCAAAAGCCATCACACGATATTGAGAATTCGCGCTGGTGTTATTCGCTAAAAAATTGGGGTCACGACCCAATTAAGAAGTAAATTCTTCAGTAGGGTGAGTTAACAATAACGCACCCTATTGTTAATAGATCCAGAAGTGCTATATATAGCTTGACAAATAAAAACTTATTTAAGTATTAGCAGAAAAGAAAGGAATAGTTTCAGCAAGAACATCCTTAACAACAGTTCCTTGTTTGTTTGCCCAATATTGACTTAAAAAGTGAATTTGTCTCAAACCAACAACTAAATTCAACCCAGGGACAAATATCCACCAAACAGTTAGCGGTTCTTTCATTCCTGCTTCTCGATACAGCACATTCACAGTTTTATACAGCCTAAACTGCACGATATAAATCCAAACCACCCCCAGCAGTGAAAACCAGCCGAACCAACCTGGTACGTCAGGATCGTAAATCCGTAACAATTGGGGAACGACAACCCCTAGTACAAAAGGTGCTAAGCACAGCGTCCCAGACCAGCCATAACCGTTGTAGCGGCGTAATTCCTCTTGAATAATCCATTTATACCAGCCGTAGTACAGCATCAGAGTAGCAACGGACAGTAAAATGACACGCCAAAGAGGACGGAGTTTACCTATGAATCGGTCAGACATATTAACGTAGAACTGTTTATTTACATTTCTTCATAATAAATGGAATGATCCTGTCTCGATCGCCCATTCTGAGCCAATTTGTGATGTCTCTTGCGTACTCTTGCTTGTTGCAACAGAAAATATACTGAATGCATCCCTTCAATAGAGATCTGCTAACTCAGTTTTTCCGTAAAATCACGGTTGGTCTCATCGTAGGCTAGCAGTATTACTATCTATCAACAGGACGACCAGCCCCGCTTATTTGCTATCAACTCGGTCGTGCTAGCAACCACTCGCAACACGGATTTCCAGTAAATCCAAGGTTTTGAGTGGTTTTGTCTTAGGGAGTTCGATCGAACAAAGTAAGGTGTTTCCCGCACTCTACGAAGCACGACGCACGAAAGGTAAAAGGTCTTGTAGGATATCTTCGGCAAAATGCTCTTGAGGATAATGCCCGGCTTTTTCAAGTTTGACAATCTCTGCTTGGGGTAGGTTGCTGGCAAATTTCTGGGCGATTTCCACAGGAAGCCAAGGATCGTTTACACCCCAGACAATTAAAAGTGGTTTCTTCCAGTCTTGAAAACCATCAGCGATTTCTGTCATAGACGGGGACATTTTCAGATTGCGTACCGTCGTCATCAGCGATCGCCCTGCTTTTGAACTTTTTAAAAAAGGCTTGCGAAATACGTCTAAATCTGCATCTGAAATCTGGTAACGGCTACCACCTTCTAGAGTACGATCCACCAATAAAGGATCTTGCGTCGCCATGTCTCCCGCAAAAGGTAGTCCCCACTGTTGCATCTGCCAAGGTAATTTAGCAGCCGTAGTCAAGGGAGTATTGAGAATGGCAATATTTTCGACGCGATCGCTATGGCGTAAAGCATACTGCAACCCTACCGAACCCAAAAATCCTTGCACGACCAAACAAAAGCGATCGATCTCCAAAGCTTGAATAAATTCAGTTAATGCCTGAACGAAAGCGTCGGGAGTGTATTTAAAATCCCGCGCTTGGGGTTTTGCTGACGAACCAAAACCAATCAAATCGGGGGCGATCGCCCTAGTTCCCTGACTCCCCAAAGCAGGCATAACGTGTCGCCAACCGTAGCTATGGGAAGGTAGACCGTGTAACAGCACCACTGGTAGCAGATCGCTCATTCCAATGGGGGCAACCTCGCGGTAAAACCATTCTAGGGAACCAACATTAATTTGATGTTCTGCGATGGACACGACACTTTATTGGTAATGGGTAATAGGTAAGTCGTAAGTCGGGAGTGGCTAGTGGCTAGTGGCTGGTGGCTAGTAGTAGATAGGGTGTGGGGTGTGGGGTGTGGGGTGTGTGGTGCGTGAGAAGAAGAATTCAATTCTTTCCTGCTCTCTGCTCGTGCGCTCCCTGCTTGTGCGCTCCCTAATAACTGACAACTCTTAACCAGAAGATAATATCATTTTGCGGATCGCTTGTGCGGTGGCAGGCGCAAGTAAAACACCGTTGCGATAGTGTCCCGTTGCTAAAAGGATATTGCTAAATCCTGACAGGTAGTCGATTATAGGAGCGGAACGACCTTCAGGACGGGGACGCAAACCAGACCAGGTTTTGATAATATTGGCTGTCGCTAAAGCAGGACAAAAAGCGATCGCCTGTTGCATCACTTCCTCTAACAAGGCTGGTGCTGCCTCGATTTCTCGTCCAATGGCAGGAAATTCTACCGTTGCTCCTACCCAATATTCAGTTGCTTGTTGACCCCCAGTTAAGGGAACGATATGCACGTCGTTACCCGTAATGACGGGTTGAAAATCTGTGTTACCCAAAGGGCGATCGAGCTTGAGATGAATAGCTTGACCTAGTACGGGTACGATGTCAAATTCTAGTTGAGGTGAAGTTTCAGTTGGCAGAGATGGTAACGAGCCTAATCCAGCCGATACAACTAGCCAATCAACATTCAAATGCGATCGCTCTCTAGAAATCCCTCCAGAAAATGTTATTTGTCTGATGCGGCGATCGCCTGAACCACTTTCAGCATCGCTGGAAGCCGAACTGAAATTAGATTCCTCTATCTGCGTTCCAAAGAAGAATTTGACACCGTTGCGTTTTGCCCCCTCAACTAGAGCTAAAGTTAAACTCACCGGATCGACTTGCCGATCTTGGGGCGAGTAAATTGCCCAAGTCGAAGAATTGCAGTTAATTTGCGGACAATAAGACTTGACTTTTGCCCCATCCCAAATTTCTAAAGCTAAGCCTTGAGAAGCGCGAGTAGCGACGAGTTTCTCCCAAGAACCGAGTTCTGCTGCCACGCACAACATCAGAATTCCCTGCCGATTAAAAGGGATATGATGCCCTGTCAGTAGCTCTAATTCAGGAATGAGGGTTTCATAGCGTTGGATACTTGCCTGTCGCAACTGCCACGCCCTACCCTTAGTTTTATGGCTGATAACACCCATTAAAACGCCCAAAGCCGCTTTGGTTGCCGCTTGCGCAGGGAATTGGCGATCGAGGACAGCAACTTGTAACCCTGGAACTTGGCTCAGTTCGTAGGCGATCGCTGCCCCCACTACACCGCACCCGATAATTGCTACTTGAGTCATATTTGAGCGGTTAGGAGTAAGGGATAAGAGAAATTTTGGGTTTGAGATTTGGAATTATAGATTGTAATTCCCCCTTGTCTTCCTTGTCTCCCTTGTCCCCGACTCCCGACTCCCGACTCCCGACTCCCTACTCTGCTGCTTGGGGAAGCAACTGAAGAAAGCTGTCGATGTCTGCTATGGCTTCTCTGGCGTTGAGCAAGACTTTTTTCGCATCGCCTTGTTGAGCAGCTTGATCGACTCCTACTAGGTTGTTGAAGAAGTCTCGCGTAATCTGCTTTGCTTTAGATTGATCTTGCGGCAGCAGATTGCGCGTCATGTAGTTCATGGTCAATCGCAGTTCTCCTAAAGGTCCGTGGACGAAATTACCGACATCGATCCAATCTTTTCTTTGTACTAAAGACGGAATTTCTCTGCTGGCGCGATCGCGCAAGCTTTGGATATCGGGAATGTACTGCTGGATCTGCTGAATTTGAGCTGAGCTGTACGTCGGGGGTACTGTGGCAGTGCTGGGACTACTACAGCCGATGAGAAATGTTGCCAAAATTACCAAAATTAGGGATAAGAACGATCGATGGCGCAACATAGAATCAATTGCTTGTAATTGCTACTAATCAGTGTCATTTTAGATCGCTAATGGTAACAATCAATCCTAGCTATGGGAGTAAACTACCCCACGCCTGGATGGCGGGGCTTTCAAGTAGCCCTGAATCATCTCTGGAAAGAGAACAGAAAAGACTCGAACCTCGGTGCGGGTTTACATAAGCCACACCAATAAGAGAAAGCACGTTTGCAGCATTCCAGTCGCTATCGCTATGCCACAAGCAGAATTGATTGACGCACTTAAAAAACTTTTCAGAACGCAACCCAATATGGAAGCACTTATGGCATGTCTGACTGCTCCATGCTGGAGGAACGGCAACTATCTCAATACCAAACTGCAATCCCTTGTATTCAAGAAATTGCCTCAACTGGTAAAAAGCCCAAGAGTTAGAGCGAAATCGCTCAATTTTGTTTCTGGGTTTAGTGTTGGTACGTTCCCTGATTCCCGTCAAGTTTTCAATAGCGACGACAGATTTTGTCGCAATAGCCGACTGGACGATCTGCTTACTGATGTTGTGGTTCAACCACGTCTGAAATCTTCTCTCTCGCCCTTGGAGCCGTTTCAAGAGTCGCCTCGCCCTGCGGCGAGTAGACCTTGTGCCTTTTGTGGATTTTTTTTGGAGAGAAGCACGTACACGAAAGTATTTATCCCGAACTTGTTGTATTTGTTTTCCGTCCCATTTTTCCCCGCTTGAGGTATGAGCTATTTCTCGCCTACCAAAATCGACTCCGATTACTTTATCAGACTTAAGTGACTGAGGCGCTTCGTCTTTAACCGGTATGTGGATGTAATATTGTTCGTCTCGATGCTTGCACAACTGAGCCGAAGTTGGTTTAGCCGAGTGCAGTTTACCTCGTTGGTAGTTACTCGTCACCAGCTTGATATGCTCTCTACCATCTACCAAAGTCAAACTCACACTCCAGTCTTTTTCCCTAAAGTCAAAAATCCTAGCGTCATAATCAACGCTGGTCGGCTTAAAGGATTTAACTGGTTTACCCTTCTGTTTAGCGGTTTTGCGGTTAGCCCCAACCCTAGCGCAAGCTCTGACAGCCAAGTTACACTCAAACCATAAATAGACCGCACCTCTGGATACACCAGATTTTGAATGCTGCTAGCACTGGTTATGGTTGGCTTAACGGTCTGATTAACGTAGTTGCAAGCATCCGCAAACGCCTTCAAGGTTGCCTCAATCTTGACAACCTGTTCAGGGGTGGGGTTAAGCTTGCAAACTATCGTCAATACTTGTTTCATGAGTGCACTAATATCACATATGAGATTCATCGATCGACACAATAATGATGCGCTTCGCGCTTTAATTATTTGGCAAGTTGCTTCCTCCCCAAGTTTAAAAACGCGGGGAGGAAGCAACACGCATTGTCCGGTGAGAGGTAAGAGGTGAGAGGCAGTAAATCCGAGCTGGAGGAACGTTGATTTAGCTGTAGTGCCAGCCCTGCTATGCAGCGCCAAGCATCTGATGTCATCTTTGCTAGTTCTCATATCGGCATCCAGTTGCCATTGGCTCCAGGGTCGTCAATTCCAGTAAGGTGAGGAGCGTGAATTTTGATTTACCGGAAAGATCGACTAGTAAAAAATAATTGGAAATTATGTCAATTAGACTTTTTAAGAAAGTCGTGTTGAGTACAGCAAAAAAGCTTTTTGTGCCGATAACAAAAAAACTGCGATCGCAGCACAACTATTAATTTTGATGCATATAGTAGACTTAATTGGATGTTTTCTATACTTACCATAGAATAGCTTTATAGTAAATATCAGCTTTTTGTACACATACTTTGGTAAATTTCCTAATCGTTAGGTTCTGTTGTTTGGAAGATTTTTTGCAAGTTAGCTTATTTTAATTTTGCAGATTTCCACGTCAAAGCGAAATTAGGTCGTGCGACTACAAACGCAGCAAACATAGAAGTTTACTGTGCTGATTTTTCCTGTTTTATCAGGCAGAAATCAGCAGATATTTTTAATTGAGGTGCGGTGATGACTCGAAAAAATGGATTTGTTGGACGACGCAATTTGCTCAAATTAGTGGGTGTAGGAGGAGCTAGTTTAGCTGCGACTACTGTTGTTAGTAGCTCGTGGGGCGCACAACCTGCTGTGGCACAACAAACAGACACTAAAGAAAAACCAAAGCCTGTCAGTCCAGATGATGCTCTCAAGAGATTGCTGGACGGCAACCAACGGTTTATGAAAGAGAAGCGGCAGACTCCTAACCAATCAAGACTGCGCTTGCAAGAGGTTGCCGCGGCTCAATATCCTTTTGCTGCTGTTTTGGGCTGTGCTGATTCGCGAGTTCCAGCAGAAATTGTCTTCGATCAAGGGCTGGGAGATTTGTTTGTCGTTCGGCTGGCTGGCAATGTTGTTAGCCCTACAGCTACAGGTAGCCTAGAATTTGCTACATCGGTTTTAGGTTCCCAACTAATTATAGTTTTAGGACACGAAAGATGTGGTGCAGTACAAGCAGCACTCAAAAGCGATGCGCTTCCTGGTAGAATTGGCACTTTTGTTGAGGATATTAAACCAGCATTAAATGGGATCAAAGCTCAATCAAATGATGCAGTTAATGATGCTGTTGTAGCTAACGTTCGATATCAAGTTGGATTATTACAAGAGAGTTCTTCACTACTAACTCAACTAATCAAAGATGGGAAACTAAAAATCGTAGGTGGTCGTTATGACCTAGATACTGGAGCAGTTACTCTAGTCACTTAAATTTGGGCGGGGGGCGATCGCTTGTTTTATTTTTGGCATACACTTCTACAGCGGCAGCGATAAAGCTGTTTATTCACCAATGGCGATCGCTCTCAGTCACATCATGTATGGGGAATTTCCTGAAGGTCAAGCTTTAACTGTATATTTGGCAACGATCACCCTACGAATAATTGCTCTACAAATGTGAGAAAGCTGTTTATTTTTCGTAAATTATTTAGGATAGTTGTAGAATAATATACTAGGTTTTAAATGTTGCTTTGAAATAGCTGTAATTACAACTAATCGCTGTTAAATTGAGTTAGATATTATATCTAATTAGGGGTATAATCCCTAACATTTACATTGTTACTGTGTAGAAATATTAAAAAATTCTTTAATTGGCTATACTGCGAAAATAATTATGGTAGAAAATTACGCATTGCTATACATTAAAACTTTATGGTTCATCCAGACACGGAACTACGTTTTGTCAATGAAATTATTGGTTACGGTGTATTTGCTACAAAATTTATTCCTAAAGGAACAATAACTTGGGTAGTTGACGAACTCGATCGAAGACTTGATGAGGCTTATGTATTGTCTCTAGATAAACTTCAGCGAGATCACATTTTCAAATATTGTTTTCGCGACAGAAATGGTGACTACATAATGTGTTGGGACATTGGTAGATATATGAATCACAGTTTCCGCGCTAATTGTATATCTACAGCTTATGATTTTGAAATAGCTGTTAGAGACATTTATCCTGGTGAAGAATTAACCGACGACTATGCATGTTTTAATTTAGACGAACCTTTTGAATGCCTTCCAGAACCAGGGTTTGCTAAAACCAAAGTCATGCCTGACGATTTCTTGCTGCTATATCCAGAGTGGGATAGGAAAGTTGCTAATGCAATGAACTACTTCAATGGAGTGGAACAGCCATTGAAGAAGTTTATTTCAAGTAAGTTTATCGATAAAGTGAATGCAGTTGCCACTGGAAACGAGCGACTTGACTCCATGCTTAATTGCTATTACAACCGTCATCAGAAACTAGTGACCGCATAGAATTCATCAAATTATTACGTTGTTTTCTATGTTGCAAAAAAATCTCAAAATCTTACTTTACAGTAGTAACATCTGGTATTTGGGCGAGGGCATGTTTGCTCCAATTTTTGGTTTATTTACTCAAAAAATTGGAGGCAACATTCTTGATATTAGCGGAATTTGGGCTGCATATCTGGTTGCTACAGGAATTTTTACTATCCTAGTTGGAAAGCTATCAGACCGCAATATAAGCAAAGCCAAACTCATGATAATTGGCTATGCTTTAAATGCCATTTTCACATTTTGCTATCTATTCGTATCTTCTCAACTAAGTTTGTTTGTCGTTCAAGTAGGGTTGGGAATTGCTTCTGCTTTAGCAACTCCTACCTGGAATGCTTTATATGCACAATGTGAAGATCGAGGAAAGGCAGGGCAAATTTGGGGCATGGCTGACGGACAATCAAAAGTCATGACTGGTCTTGCTGTAGTGCTTGGGGGAGTAATTGTTAATTGGTTGTCTTTCAATACTTTATTTATCACAATGGGAACGGTTCAAGTTATTGCTACCTTGTATTCCATTCAACTGTTAAAGCAACAGGGACGTGCAGCAACAACTACTAATAAAAAGCATTTGCTAAGAAGACATCAAATAAATCCAAGCGATTGACAAAAGCAAAAGATGGTAAATTACTAAATAATTAAAACTCAAACCACACGCCATAAATTGCCCAAATTGCCATTGCTCTCAAATAATAGCTTGCCCGAAAAGTACCAACAGATGTAATTGCTTCTGGAGTCCGGAATTGCAGCCCATTTTTGTAGATTTGATTGACAACTGTTTCTGTTAATTGCAGTGCCTCAGCTTTCATTTCCATTTGCAAGAGAAAAGCCGCCAATCCGAAATTGATTCCCGTCCATACTTCTAATGGATGGGTAGCATTAGGATTTTCAGGAGAACCATTCAGTTTTAAACCGTTCGCCGCCCCAAATTTTCCCTGATGAAATTTCAAAAAGCAAGCATCGTATATAGTTTTGAGTGCAGATAAAGCACATTCTTGCGGTACAATGTCAGGTAGTTTTAATAAACGAGCGTAAAATTGTCCGCAGAGTTGATCTGCCATCACGACATCAGAACCACTACCGCTATCTAAACGATAATATTGTCCGTTCCAAAGTTTTTCTTGGTAGATAGGACGCGATCGCGATAACCAAGATTGATAAGTGTCGATTGTTTCTTGTAGAGACGTTACATGTAATGTCTCTATAGAATTGAGTAAAATTTTACCAATGGCGATCGCCGCTTCTAAAGCTGCCAACCACAATCCCCCACAATAAGCACTAACACCCTGCAACTTCCAATCATCAAAAGTTTGATCTGGCGCACCAGAATTTTCAGGAATTCCATCGCCATCTTTATCGAAAGATTTCAAGTAGTTGAGGGCTTGAACGATCGCCTCCCAACATGATGCTAAAAACTCTACATCAGTCGCACCTGTCAGTAAATAGTCTCGATATACCTGCAAGACAAAATCGCTGGGTAAATCCTTCCACAAATTGCAATCTTGATATGCCGTGTAATTTGTTTTTTCCCAAACGTGTTCGTTAGGTGCGCCTAAATCGTGAGGTGTTGCACCTGCAACTTTACGCGGTGCGAGGGGCATTTCTGCCCCAATAGTAAGGTAATATCCAATGAGGCGACGATTGTTGTCACTGGCAGGAATAGCCCGTGCAAAAGCCCGCATTACAGCCTTTTCTAACTCTGGAAATAAGATTAATAAAGCAAACGAACCGTAAAGCCGCACGTCAAGGCTTTCATACCAGCGATAATCAATACATTCTAAAATGGCAAACTGACCGATCGGATCGCGCTCTGTCGCCGCACTCCACAGCGTCCCACCGCTGGTAAGATCGTAAAGTTCGTTAAATAGTGCCATCTTGAACCAATCGGGCAGATCGGTTTTGTCTAGAATTGGTTGTTGCCAAGCTTGAATTTGAGATTGCCAAGTTCGATCCGAATGTAAAGCTGTACGAGCGATCGCCCAAGCATTTTTACCCGTGCGATCGAAAAAATCTGTATAGCGACGATAATATTTGACCCCAGCAGCAAATTCCGTAACGGGAAAATCCCAAGTTAAAACAAAGGGAATCGTGCGAGTTTCCCCTGGTTGAAGTGTAAAACGAATGGCGATCGCACCTGCAATTTGTTCTCCCTCTATAGCTGGTGTCTCATCTTGTATGTTGGATAAAGCACCTGATTGGGCAAAACTTGTCCATATGTCTTCTCCCGTACCGACAGGATTCCAACGGGTATGATGAAAGACTTCTACACCGGGCTGTTTTGCCGTAGCAATGCACCACTGTCCGTCCCCTTCTTCTGCATCCTCGCTATTATCTCGCCCTAATAAGCATCCGACAGACTCGGAATCTTCCAGCAACCGATTAAAATTTCCCTGGCTTTCTCCCCAGCGCGATTTATATTCATACACTGGGCTACCATCATCTCTAATTTTTACTTCCGAAGATTTACTGGCATTGGTAAACCACCCCGTCATATTCTGCCAGGACAGCATGATACTCAAAGTTATGGGGGCATTAGTAGGATTATGGGCAGTCCAGACAAATACACCCACTGGATAGCTGCTTTCTTGATAGTTATTTACCCAAATTGGCGAAAACTGTTCGCAGGTTAACTGAGATTGAAACACACCCTCATAGACAAACCAGCTACGAGGATACAACGCATGATACGTGCCTGTATGGGCGTGTTGTTCGCCCCTAGATGGATACCACTGCCAACTCTGCAATCCATCTTCAGGTGCTTCCGTACACAAAGCGTAAGCCTGACGAGATGCACTCCGTTCAGACACGCTTTCAAACACGCTAAACTGGCAAGCAGGCATCGGCTGAAAAATATGCTCGCCGCCGTCCACCTGCCACAAATTAAAATCACCCCTAGAAGACCGACCGATACAACCCGCACCAAAGCCCCCTAAAGGCATACCGTGCCAGGGACCATCATCTAAATTACTTGCGGTACGGACAGTATAGGGCTTATCCCAGCCCAGACCGATAGGGCGCTGCCAGGTACAGTTAGGAATGTTCATCATTAAGGTGCTGAATTGCATCCCATAGATTTTACTCTTGGATTTGGTAATTGGTCATTGGTAATCGGTAGTTGGCGGTTGGTAGTTGTAAATTTTAACTTTTGTACGGGCGGGTTCACCAGTCATGTTTGTTGGAGTCAAAGTTTCTTGGTAAACCCGCCCCTACGAATGCTTGACTTTTTACAATCCTGCATACCATTCGTAGCCTTGGTCTTCCCAGTAGCCTTTGACGGGTAGGAGGCGATCGCTGAGGATGATGTTAGTGACCCATTTACTTTGCTTGTAACCTAGTTTGATTGGCGAGGCGAGACGTAAAGGCGCACCGTTATCTATTGGTAAAGGTTGCCCGTTTTTCTGATATGCCATCAACGTTTGCGGGTGCAGACACGAAGCTAAATCCCAGCTTTCGTAGTAGCCATCAGCGGATTTGAAATAAACGTATTTTGCCTCGGGTTTAGGTTGGGCAAGATTAATAATATCCCGCAATCGGACTCCACCCCACTGCACGATCGCCGCCCACCCTTCCACGCAGACGTGACGAATCACCATTGAGGCGAGGGGCATTTGCTGAATGTCTGCCATGCTGAGGCTGAGGAATTTATTGACTGCACCATCAACAATCAGACGAAATTTGGTTGGATCGATTTTTGGAGTAAAGTTAAATGAGTTAACAATTAATGCTTCTGGTTCAATCTCGCTAATTGGAAATTCCGGTGCGAGTTTTTCAGGATTGAAAATTAAAGTTTCAACTTTTTGGTTCAATGGTTCGGAAACTTTACCGACTATATCTTCAAATAAAGGCGTGCCACATCCACCTAATAATAAACTGACGCTGGAAAGCCCAGAAAGTTTTAGAAAGTGACGACGTAACAGTCTTTCGCGGGGGATTTGAATCTGATTCATATTATTATAGATAAGCTTACCAAAACATCGATTCTAAAAGGCGATCGCCACCGACTTTTCGTCCTAGTAAGGCGTGGATTGTGGCAAAGATAATCACGATTGGGACTGTAGCGAAGTGAGCGATTCGCAACGCTTGCCAATCGCCAAAACAATCGACAATCCAGTGAAATTGAGCGGGTTTGTACATACCCAAGCCGCTAAATATAGCCAGTAATAAAATGGGAACGATCGCCGTATAAGCGATCCGATGCCATGCATAAGCACGACGCTTTTGGTTTTGACTCAATTTCAGTGCTTTGATGTCTTTATCGCTGACAAATCGATGTTTCCAACGACGGGAAACGAGGATATAAATTCCATAAAACACCAAGTTGAGCGAAAACAGCCACATTGCAGCAAAATGCCAGTGTCTACCACCAGCCAGCCACCCTCCAAGGGTAAAAATTGGCGGAATATGCCAGCCTGCACGCCCGCCAAATACGGGGTTAGCATTGTAGATTTGCAGTCCGCTGGTCAGCATAATGAATAAGCTAACAATATTTACCCAATGAAAAATTTTGGCTGCAATATCTTGCCTGGGAAGTCGAGACAGAGATTTCATGTCAGTTATCAGTTATCAGTTATCGTAGGGGCGGGTTTAGCGTATAGATTGCCATCAAAACAGTAAATCTTTGGTCAAAACCCACCCGTACAGGAGTCAATTATCAGTTATCAGGCAACCATCAACCAATATTATGATCCTTCATCTACCAACAGATTTTATTAGCTCAGGTTGCGTTGCTGGTGACTCACCTGTCAGTTATTGGTATGAAGGTTATTGTCCCCAGACGGGTAAATTCTTGACACTACCTCGCACTCCTTTTGTAGAAGCGATCGCAATTGGGTTGATGCAACAGCTGGCTACTGATGCGCGGTATTCCCATGAGGGGAAAATGTATGGCGTGTTGCTTGTCGAGACTGCTGCTGGGGAACGGCGAGTGCTGAAAGCATTTTCTGGGCTTTTGCATGGTCGTAGCACGGTTGCAGGTTGGGTGGGGGCGATCGAGGGCAAAGAACTGGCTTTAGAAGAAGCCCGTACCCTGGATATGTTAGCAGCAATGAAACAAGAGCTAATTGCCTTGCAACAAATCCCAGAGCGACAAAAGTATGCAACGTTAGGGCAGGAGTTTGAAACCCGTTGGCAGCAACTGACAATCCTACATCGCGATCGCAAGCAACAAAGGCAATCTCAGCGCCAGGTATTTCAAGATACCCTCGCAGGCGTTGCTTTAGTAGAGGCATTAGCGCAACTAGACGAACAAAGTCGTCAGGATGGGATCGATCGCAAGCTGTTTAAGCGTCAACGAGATTGTCTGTTACAACCGCTCCAACAGGCGATCGAGCAAGCAGATAAGAGAACGCACGAGTTGAAACAACAGCGGAAAAGTTTATCTAGACAGCTACAAGCTTTGATGCACGCTAGCTACAAGTTAACCAATTTTGCAGGGGAATCTTTACCAATACAGCAGTTGGCGGGTTCGCTGCCAACTGGCGCTGGTGCGTGTTGTGCGCCCAAATTACTGCATTACGCAGCAACTCACAACCTCAAGCCACTGGCAATGGCAGAGTTTTGGTGGGGATTGCCTTCAACTAATGGCGAGAAGGTGCAGGGGAAGTTTTATGGAGCCTGTGCAGAGCGCTGTCAGCCACTAATGGGGTTTTTATTGTCAGGTTTACAGCATCGATCCCCCCAACTCCTCTTACCGAAGGAGGGAATTAGATCCCCCCAACCCCCCTTGGAAAGGGGGGCAATAGGATCTGTCCAAGCCGCCTTGGTAATCCTTTATGAAGACGAGTGGCTGATTGCGGTGAATAAACCGCCAGGATTGCTCTCTGTTCCTGGGCGTTATAGCGATCGCTACGATAGCGTCGTGTCTCGCTTACGTTATTTGCTACCTGATGGGATGGCGATCGCAGCTGCCCATCGTCTAGATTTGGAAACATCGGGTATTTTGCTACTAACTCGCGATCGCGCTTCTTATCGTCATCTGAGCCAGCAATTTCAACAGCGGCGAGTGCGTAAAGTTTATGAAGCGGTACTTACCGGATGCGTGACGCAAGCAAGCGGTACGATTCAACTACCACTTTGGGGAGATCCCTGCGATCGCCCTTATCAGAAAGTCGATGCAAGGGGTAAGCCAAGCATAACTGAATTCCAAGTCATAGCAAGATCGAACGATTCTACTCGGATTCAGTTCTTTCCATTAACAGGACGGACTCATCAGCTTAGGGTTCATGCTGCCGATCGCCAAGGGTTAGGAATACCTATATTAGGCGATCGATTGTACGGTTGTCGCGCCCAAGTAGAGCGTTTATGCTTACATGCGAGAGAACTTTGTTTCGAGCATCCCCACTTAGGGAAAAGTATTTCTCTACAGGTAAAAACTCCATTTTGACAGTTATCGTATGATTCGACCAATCGCACCCGATGACACAACCGCACTGATTGCCCTAGCCGACGCGACCGGACTGTTCGAGCCGAACCAACTTGAGGAGCTTGGCGAAATACTGTCCG
Source organism: Chroococcidiopsis sp. SAG 2025 (assembly GCF_032860985.1). Classification (GTDB taxonomy): domain Bacteria; phylum Cyanobacteriota; class Cyanobacteriia; order Cyanobacteriales; family Chroococcidiopsidaceae; genus Chroococcidiopsis. The sequence goes on along the minus strand of NZ_JAOCNC010000001.1, from coordinate 6,091,303 downwards.
ATTACTTTGGCAATAACAGCAACAGCGATCGCTTCTGGATCGTTGACGACGACAACGGACTAGTGGGGGTTGCCTACTGCGAGATGGAACGGATGACTGATGCAACGTGGAACCTGCAATTGATTGCCATCCGACCCGATCGCCAAGGACAAGGACGTGGTGCGAACCTGCTACAGTATGTTGAACAAATGTTGACGGCAAGTGGCGGGCGCGTACTATTGGTAGAAACGTCAGGACTGCCGGACTTCGAGCGCACGCGAGCATTCTATCGCAAGTGCGGTTATGACGAAGAAGCGCGAATCCGCGACTTCTATAAAGCGGGCGATGACAAGATCGTTTACCGTAAAGCATTATCCGCTCACAGGTAGTAAGCTGGCGCAGTGGTTTCCCTCACTCCTCACTCCTCACTCCTCGCTCCTCGCTCCTTACTTTTCACCCTGCTAAATCCTAGTAGGACTACAAGAACGATCGCTGCTACTACTGCGGTGATTGAAATAGCCGGATTATTTAGAGATAAATGACGAACTGCGATCGCAACATACGCCCAAACAAATACCAGCGTAAAGGCAATATCTGCCCGTTGAAGGGCAACTACAGAGGCGATCGCTGCACCAACAAGCAGCATAATGATAGTCCATCCTAGAGGGCTTATGCCCCAACCATTCCAATTAGAAATATAAAGAGCAGAGGCAATATTAACAATCGTTGCTACAGAGATCCAACCTAAATAAATACTAAATGGGATGTGTACCAGCCATTTGAATTCGCGCGATCCTCTTGTGCCAATTTCTAATTGCAAGTAAGCTCCAATTAAGGAGATTAGAATTGCTAGCATTGCTATTACTGAAAGCCAAAATAGCTGTAGCGTGAAGAGATATACCCAAGCAATTTGAGCTAGACAAGCAATAATTAGTAAGACATCAACTCGATGCAGAGTTGAATTTTGGCGCTGTGCCGGAAGAAACTGATAAATGCCATAGGCAATTAGTCCGAGATAAATTAATCCCCAAATGGCAAAGGCATAATTTGCTGGTGTAATTTGTACGCCTTGAAGAATGGTGTTGGCAATTTCACCAATATTTAATCCTCGAACTGGAAAGAAATTTGACAAGACGTTAACGCTGAGAGTCGCCAAGATAGCAAATAGTGTTGCCAAAGGCAGTACAGTTGCTCTATTAGAACCTTGTGTGGATGCTTTCATAGATGTTTTCTCAAGCTGCGATCGCAGATGCACGCTCTTATACTCAGTAGATCGAAAATTCTCCAAGAAAGGGGTAGAGTCAGGCAAGCATTGATCAAAGTTGAGCCATGACCCTGTCATCCCCATCCCCATTATCTGCTGCCCCGGCGCTGACTGATGAAGCTACCTTGAATGCAGCATTGGATTGTCTGCTGGAGCATTTGACAATTCCGACTCAAGGAGATTGCAACCCGCAAACAATATTTCAAGTCTTGATTCGAGCGGCAAGCAAGCAGGACAGCATCGAACACACAACCCAACAACTGACGGGAGTGCCGACCGGAAACACGATGCGTTATCATCTGGACAAGTTGGATGAGATGCAGGGTCTGGAAGCGCAACTGAATCAGGCATTACAAAGCCGAGTACCACCCCGCATTGCCAGAGGCAAGCAACGCCTGGCGATCGACTTACATTTGATTCCATACTACGGCAATCCAACTCCAGCCGAGCAACCTTACATCTATCGTTCTCAAGCCAAATTGGGCACTACCTCGTTCTTCGCCTACGCAACTGTTTATGTGATTGCTCGAAACAAGCGTGTTACGTTGGCAGTTCATGCAGTGCATCGACAAGAAACGTTAGTGGCAACCTTGACGTATCTGCTAGCAGCCCTTTCGCCCCTGCGACTGGGAATCAAACGTCTGTATCTCGACCGAGGATTTTTCTGTGTTCCAGTAATTCGCTGGCTCAAAGCGCTCAACCTCCCGTTTATCATGCCTGCCATCATTCGGGGCAAAAAAGGTGGCACTCGGCAGCTGCTGAAAGGGCGCAAGAGCTACTTCACGACCTACAGGTTGAGTGGCTCCTATGGAGCAGTCGAGTGCAACATGGGCGTGGTCTGTCGCTACCAACGGGGGCAGCGGGGACGACGAGGGATTCAGTATTTGGTTTATGCCGTCCACGGCATCAAACTTGCCCTGTCTACATTGCATCATAATTATCGCTCTCGCTTTGGCATTGAAACCAGTTACCGAAGCAAGAATCTTTGCCGGATTCGTACCACTACCAAAAATCCGGTTGTGCGTCTATTATTCGTGGCATTGGCATTTGTGTTAGTCAATTTGTGGGTCTATTTGCGCTGGCATTTTGTTAGTCGCAGCCGTTTCGGCCCACGTCTGGTTTATCAGCATTTATTTCCCCTTAAAACGATGCTGGAATTCTTATGCCATGCGGTGGAACACCATTTTCCAGTGGTTCGAGCCGTTTTTTTACCCTTGACCAAGTAAACTTATCGATCTACTGATACTGGCTCTCTTATACTGGCTTTATATTTGGAAAAGATTGCCCCTCTACGGTTGGATCGCTCGATCCTGCTACGGGTTGAATATGGCAGTGCGTGCTATTAGCTGCTATGTTAGCCACGATTTCTGCAACTACATCTGGTTGGGCAGATGAGACAAGCGTAGAAGGATAAACTGCTTTTCCCCAAGTTGGATGGACGATCGCGGCACACTGACCGCTGCGATCGATTGTATAGCCTAAAGTCGCGCCAACAACTTTCACATCGCTCAGCCGCACTTGACCAGGTGGAGAAGTTATAGGAAATCCAGTGCGCGGGTCGAACATATCTGCTAAGTATCCCATTGTTCCTAGTTGGGCAATGATTTGGCTGCCAAATTCTAGAAATTGTTGCCGAAATTCGTTCTTATAGATTTCTGTCTCAACTGTCCGTTCCAAGAAAGCAAATTGACACAGTTGTAAAACTACAACCACAGATAAAACTGGCAACGACCAACTCGGTAAAAGCCGATTTAAATGAGTGCGAATGAATCTAGGAGCTGGGTGAACTGAGTATTGCAGCATTTCATCAATTAATATGCTTGCTGAATATCTTCTAGAGCTTTTTGTAAATCTAGTGCGTGCAGCCAACCAACAAAGCCTGCATACAAACATTCTCCGGTAGGAGAGGCAACAAAGACACAATCGATACCAAATAAGTTCTTGCAAGTGCGAATAGTAGCACCATTTGGCAGTGCGATCGCGATTTGGGCTTTAGCAAAATCGCGGCGATGACCGTCTGTCATGCCTGGTACTGCCTGCAACCGTTGTACGATATCGTCATAGACGATCGCCTCACCGACATTAGCATCCATCCAAAAGTCTTGAATGATGGTGGCAACCGTAGGATAATTTCGCAAGACGGCATGGGCAAGTCCCGGCAAGCAGATAAACCGAGCATTTTGGAATTTGGTAGATTCTACTGGAACTGTACCATCGCTACCACCATCAATGTCTCCGGCGATAACTAATGTGGGAATTATAGAAGCGATCGCGGCTGCAATTGGCTTACGATTTTTTCCCAGATCGCCAGCAATCCCAATTCCCCAATTTAAAGGATCGATCGCCCGTGCCACATCTGCACCACCGACTGGCGATGCAATCAAAACCAACGAGTGAATTCTAGACCACCACTCGGGATGGCGGTGCAACACCTCTAACCAGATCAAACCACCCATTGAATGACCGATAATCTTCAGCGGTACGTCTGGATATCTGGCAATCTGTTCGCTAGCCAGCTTTTCCACTGCCTGAATCAAAGGCTCGATTCTCACCCAAGTTTGAACGTAACCCAGACTCGGCGCAAAAACTGGAATTGTATCTGTGACCAACCGACGCGCCAGTAGCATCATGGCACGGTTATCATCTGCCCAGCCGTGCTGCACGAATAAAAGAAATGCCGGATCGACCAATTACACCAATCCCCTACACGAATATGTCTGTAAGGGTGGGTTTACGGTAAAACAAATAGATACTTTAAACAAATCCACCCCTACCACTACCCAAGGCTTGCTGAATAATTACAGCCTCCATCTCTGCTAGTTTAGCTCCCGCGATCGCGAGATTGTAGGGAAAAGGACGGGGACGAGGAATATAATCTCGCGGTTGCGTCGGACGATGGCGCAGAACGGCATTAACAATCGTGCAGGGTTCGGAATCTAGATTTATTGCACCGTGTAGCACGCCTGGGGGAATTTTAACAACTTGAGGCAGGCGATCGCTCAATGGAGTATAGCGATACTGCTTATTTTCTAAAGTCACGAGGGCTAAACGCCCTCTAACAACTAAAATCTGGTCTGTCTGAGATTTGTGAACGAAGAGATCGTCAATCGTGTGCGGCGGAATCTGTACCAACATTGTCTCGTGGCTGGACTGGGGAGTATAAAACTGAGCCATTCCCCCTTGAATTGAAGCTAGCGGATAGATCTCAATACCCCGATGAGCAGCCATACCAAACCCGTTTAGACTAAGTGGTTCGCTCCTAATCTAACCCAATACGGTTCATTTAAGGCTACGCTGTGCTGAGGATAAAGAAAATAGGAGGATTGGTTCGGGAGGGGGTGGCTCGATGTCTTGGCTTTTTTGAGCGAAACTTGGATACAGGTTTTTTTACAACTCTGGGATTGGTACGAGAAACTCGTTCAGGTAACAGAGTGTCTAAAATCTCTACAGTTAACCAACTTAAAAAAAGGGGAGTTCTTGTGATTGCAAGCGTTGAAATTTCGGGATAGCACGACGAATAACTCGCAATGTCCCAGTGAAACTCAGACGCAAAGGAGTGATACCCGCGCTCTTTGCAGCTTGAAACATCAATAACCGCACAGCCCAGTGTCCTAACAACCACCCGTAAACTTCCTGCACAACTTCACGCGGTTTTTGAGAGCGAATATGAGTTTTTCGTCCTGATAAATGTACTTTGAGTTCATCAATAGTATTTTCTACTTCCCAGCGTTGATGATATTCAATCGCCAGTAGTTGAGCCGGAAATTTCTCCAATTCCAATAAGCTGGTAATTAAGCGATATCTTAGTTGTTCCTCTGGGTTGTCGGTATTACCAATTGTGTATTCAATCACTCGGACTTGTATGGGCTGGCAAGCTTTTGAGCGGAATTTAGCAGGTGGATAAATCCAACTCAGATAAGAACCATCCGCCAGTGGTTCTTCGCACAAAAACTTGACATTTGCGGGAATTCTTCCTAAATAATCGCTACCAGTTGTGACAGTTGCTTGCACCATTGCATAAGAATGTAACCCTCTGTCCCACATCAACAACATCCCTGAACTCACGGAGCGTAATAATCTTAATGCCCGCACTCGTTCTCCTATTCGATATGGACACATCAATGCATCAAAGATTAAATGTGTTCCTGCTTCTACCAAAATGACTAATCGCAGTTTGGGAAATGCGGCTTGTGTGCCAGGACGGCTGCTCGGACGACCAAAAACTCTCGCATTTTCATCGCTGTCTGGCAGATCGAAGCAAGTCCGATCAATTACCACAATTCGCAATCCATTGAGAAATGCTCCTTTGGTATCGGTGCTAGCCATTGGTCGCACCAGTTGATGGAACAATTGACTCATCACCCTTGGACTTAATCGTTGTCGGGCTTGCGTTATTGCTGATTTACAAAAAACTCGCCAGTATTTCCCCACTTTCACCCATGCTTCGCTCAGCCCATCAATTAAGTTTTTCAGCACATCTCTCATCGAATCTCGTGACCACAGACTCATCGCAATTACCAAACAAATTACCAATTGTGCTGGTAACGAGCGTTTACGTTGTTCACAAACTTTAGTTTTAGCGATCGCTTGCTCGATCTCCGTGGATGGGATGGCTGCCTCTATCGCTTTGAACACATCACTACTTTGTATCGTAGGAGACAACAATGAGAAATCCTTCAGATGCACTACACTCACTTTCCATTCTTGGGAACAATGCTTAATTTACAACACTTTGAGCCTTAACTGAACCGTAGTGCTTACAAATCATGCCTGCGGAGGCAGGCTATTTAAATCTTAGACCGCGCAGGCGGTCTTTGCCTGTATAGCCGCGAATTCTATTCGCCCAATATTACTATTCGTTCATATTGCGGTAAGTCGCCACAGCAGAAGGAGAAATTCTGTTGAGATAGCGGAAAATCCAGTATTTAAAAATTGTGTCGAGAATTACGGGAAATGTCGCGATAAATAAGAAGATAAAATCGTGATTTTCTGGTAATCCTAAATGTCGCGACACGCTAGATAAAATAACTTCCCAACCGTGGGGAGAGTGGAATCCAACAAATACATCTGTAAATAGAATAATAATAAATGCTTTGGCACTATCGCTTAAACCGTAAACAATTTGATCGAAAAACTCTTTCAAAACAGCGAGTTCTCGCTTACTTACGAGTAGCAACCAAATAAAAGCTCCAACTGAGAGGAGATCGGCAAAAACATTTTTAATCGCATTAGAACTTTCGGCACGGAATTCCTCAGCAATTTCTGCAACTCTCTCTTGTAATCTCTTCTCAATCTCAACTGAAGAGATTCCCTCGCCTCCATTTAGAAGATTTTGAAATTTCAGTCTCTCCTCAAACTTTTGCATTTCTGCTAATGCTTTCTCTTCCATTTCATAGTTGAGGAACATCGTAGCCTGTTCGGGATTGCGGAAGCGATCGACAAGCGGTCCAATAACTATATTTTTTGAAATTTGAAAAGTTAGAAAAGGAACTATAACTAGTAATAATACTAATCTCACTGAAATGAGAGTTCTTCTTTGCGAGGTACGAAAATTTTTGACAACTTCTTCTTCAGCGCTCGGATCTAATTCTACTTTCAGTCGGTTCAAGGTACTTAAGATCGAGCGAGGTAATACACCTGTCTCTTCAGTTTTACTACTAGGTTTATTATTTTTCTCGGAACTTTCTATAGAATTGGAGCGAAGTCTTTCTTGAGTACTTTGAAGATCTCGATTATTGAAAAGTGCATCTGGTCGGATAATTTGAGGCTTAATCGCAGGAAGACTTTCTTTTTGTTCTTCCTGATATCTCGATGCGATCTCATCAATAAATCTAAGTTTTTCTAAAATTAATGATGGATTGTTTCTCTGTTGTATGGCAAAAGAATCCCTGTTGGAATTTATCCCATCTTGCCTAGATAATTTAGTAATAGTTTGATTGGAATCTCCAAAAATAGTACGACTGGCATTAAACTCAACGAGTCTCATGCGAATCGTTTTCAGATGTTTTTTCAGATCTGATTCAAACATCGTCATCGTATTGCGTCCGAAACTGGCAAATTCTGGTGAGATTTTCCGACCACCAAAATGCTCATCTTCGATCGTCTTAATTAGAAGTGCAGCTTTGTAAGCTTCATCGAGCGATCGCTCTGGCGTGTCAAAATACCACTGTTGGGCAGAGCGTAAGAAAGCATAAATTTTTTGCGTCCAACTATAATTTCTCATCGCCAGCCTTGAGTCAAGTTTATAGTGGTTAGTAGCTAGTGGCTAGTCGAATCAGTGGCTGAATTCTTCATCTAGTTAATAGTCACCGATCGCTGATAACTGATAACTGATAACTTTGTACAGACATTACATGTAACGTCTCTACACCGGTCACTAATATTGACATACCGGGTATATTAACAAATCTCCGAGGATAGAGTTAGTGCGAATTATTTCGGTTTGGATGGTTGGTTCTACTCGCAGTGGCAAAACGACTCGTTTAGTCGAACAATTTTGTACGTGGTTGCAAGCAGGCGATCGCCAACAGTCCTCTTGGGGACGACAGCGCTTATATCCTCATCAAGGAGAACCAGCAGTTTTAGTCTTAGCAGCAAATGACGATAATCGGCGGGAATTACGAGATAAATTAGCGGCAGCAACAGATGGTAAATATCCGATTCGCGCTAAAACCTTATTAGGTTTTTTTCAAGATGAAGTCACTTTATTTTGGCCCCTGCTGCTCCAGATTTTGGGACTAAAAGCTCAGTTTCCCGTACGTTTGCGCCCAGAAACCGAACAGGAATTAGCCACGCGCCTGTGGCGACAGCAGCTAGATGAAATTCCCCGTCCAGCAGGGATCGGCGAGTCTCGTTGGGTGCGTCGCCTGCTGGATATCTTGCAGTTAGCAGCAAATAGTGGCACTGCGATTGAAGATGTGGGGTGTATTCTCGCAGCACTGGAAGAGGAGCAGAGGAGCAGAGGAGCTGAGGGAGCTGAGGGAGCTGAGGGAGAGAAGAGAGCTAAGGGAACTGAGGGAGAAAAACTACGCGCCACTAGCCACCAGCCACTAGCCACTCTCCCGACTCCCGACTCCCTCATTCTTAACTGGCGCAATTGGTGTTGGGAGAGGGGTTTTTTGACTTATGGAATCACGACAGAACTCTACAGCAAGTATCTTTTAGGCGATCCCTACTATCAGCAGCATTTACTACGACGCTATCGCTACATTCTGGCGGATGATGTCGATGATTATCCAGCTATAGCCCGCGATTTGTTTGAGTTTCTCCTCGACCGAGGGGCGGTTGGTGCGTTTACTTATAATCCCGATGGAGCCGTGCGTTTGGGACTAGGAGCCGATCCCGAATACTTGCAAGGCTTAGCAAAGCGCTGTCAGATAGAATTTATCCAGCCTTCCTCGATCGCGCTGGCTGACGATTTGGCAACGCCAGTAGTAGAGTTAGTCACGGAACCACTGGCACTGTTTTCGCTACCAGAGTCAGTGCAAGCAATCCAAACCATATCGCGGGGCGACTTACTGCGACAAACTGCCGATTTCATCATTCAAGCGATTAAATCGGGACAGATTCAGCCGCAGGAAATTGCTTTAATTGCTCCTGGTTTAGATGCGATCGCCCGTTATACCCTAGTAGAAATTCTGACTAAACACGGGATCTTTGTCGAATCCCTGAACGACCAACGCCCATTGACAAGTTCTCCGATTATCCGAGCCTTACTCACCCTCCTCACCCTCGTCTACCCAGGTTTAGGACGTTTAGTCGATCGAGATATGGTAGCGGAAATGTTAGTAGTATTAAGTACGAGGCGAGAGGCAGGAAAGCAGGGAGCAGGGGGAAGAGAGCTGGGGGAGCAGCAGGGGAAGCTGGAGGAGCAAGACAAGTCACAAGTTACAAGTCACAAGTCACAATTAATCCCGAATTCCGAATTCCAAATCGATCCTGTCCGTGCTGGCTTGATTGCCGACTACTGCTTCCAACCGCACCCAGAACATCCAAATTTACTACCAGCAACGACCTACGATCGCTGGGATCGCTTGGGCTATGCGGCAAGTTTAGCTTATGCTCAGATCGTGCAGTGGATAGAAGATCAGCGATCGCAGCAAGAACAGCGGCTTCTCCCCAGTCCCATTGTTCTACTCGACCGTGCTATTCAAAAATTTCTCTGGCAAGGCAGTAACCTCCCCTACGACCAGTTAGCAGCATTACGAGAATTACTAGAAACAGCTCAACACTATTGGGAAATCGATGCGCGGCTGCGGCAGTCTGAAGGGATCGATACTCCTGCTCACACTACGATTGCCCAATTCATTCAACTGCTACGACGGGGTACAATTACAGCAAATTCTTATCCCGTGCGTCCCATTGGTGCTGCTAGTCGTGCTGTCACCTTAGCGACTATCTTCCAATATCGTTCCAGTCGGCGGTTTCATCGTTGGCAATTTTGGTTGGATGCAGGCTCTCCCTTGTGGTCGCGTGGTGGTGCGGCAACTTTATACGGTGCGCCGTTATTTTTACAACATCGATTCGGTCGCCCTTGGACGGCGGAAGACGACTTAAGCGCCGACACAGAAAGACTGCGGCGAATTTTGCGAGATTTACTTGGGCGTGTAGGAGAAAGAGTTTATCTATGTCACAGCGATTTAGCCGCCAACGGACAGGAACAGAACGGTACTTTGTTATCTTTAGTCAACTCGGCGATTCCAGTTATAGATAAGAGTTGACAGTTCTTGGTCATTAATCATTAGTCATTGGTCATTTGTGCGCGGTTAGGAGGTCAGTTCTTCCCAACTCCCCTGTACGGGCGGGTTTTGAGCAAAGAGCTATTGACATAAGGCGTGAATATGCTTGATAAACCCGCCCCTACGACTCCCGACTCCCTTTCTCCACTGATAACCGTTCACTGCAAACAATAACACACGCCTCCTTCCTGCTGTATTCGTTCAAACGAGTCATCGAGATAAATTGTGGTTTCACCACCACCGAGAAATAAGTAGCCGTCCGGTCTTAATTGCTGTCTAACTTTTTTGAGCGTAGATTTCTTTGTATCAGTATCAAAGTAAATCAATACATTTCGCAGAAAGATAATATCCATTGCTGGCATTGATAACCATGGGTGGATGAGATTGATTTGACGAAACTCAACCATCTGGCGGATCTGGTCTTTAATCTGCCAGTTCTGCTGCTGTTGCTGAAACTGAAAATATTTCTCTCGCAGATCGACGGACAATCCGCGCTGAATTTCCCACTGGCTGTAGCGACCTTGACGGGCGTGGGCAAGAATCTGGCTAGAAAAGTCGCTGGCAATTATCTGCAAATCCCAAGTTGTTAGTAGAGGAAAATGTTCGCGGATCAGTATCGCAAGGCTATAAGGTTCTTGACCGCTAGAGCAAGCTCCACACCAAATCTTGAGCGATCGCTCTTTTGCCCGTCGCGAGATTAATTCTGGTAGCGTGAAATTTTTGAGTACTTCAAATGGATGACGATCGCGGAAAAATGATGTTTCAGTTACGCTCAGTGCCTCGATCGCTCGGACATGCAGGTTGCCAAATGGGTGCGATCGTAAATGTTCTACGAAACTGTTTAAGGAATCAAATCCCGCCGTTTCTGCTATTGGTTTTAAGTGTAACTCTGCTAAATAGTCTTTACTCACATCCAGCACGATCGCCGCATGTTGATAAACTAGCTGACAAAGATACTGAAAATTGATGTTGCTAATGTCTGGTGTCTGCTTGCTACAGACTTTTAACATTGTTATATAAAAATACTAACGATATCTTAGGTATTATTACACACTAAGCGGATCGTTTCATCTGCCATTTGGTCGATCGGCAGCACTCGGTCGGCAAGTCCGGCATTAGCTACAAACCCAGGCATTCCCCAAACGACGCTACTCGCTTCATCTTGCACTAAAACTTGCCCCCCAGCCTCGCGTAGCTGCTGGCAACCCCGCAATCCGTCTTGACCCATACCTGTTAAGACAATTGCGATCGCGCTGGCACCAAAAACTTGTGCTACCGAGCTAAATAAGACATCGACGGAAGGACGACAAGAGTTTTCTGGTGGTGCTTGGTGGGTGACTAAGCGCACGACATCGCCATCTCGTTGCACGGTAAGATGAAAATCTCCTGGGGCAATCCAAACCTGTCCGGGCTTCAGTATGCTTCCGGAAATAGCTTCAGCTACTTTTAAGCGGGACTTGGCAGCAAGCCGTTCTGCTAACAATTGAGTAAACATGGGTGGCATATGCTGCACGATCGCAATGGGTACAAGAAAATCTGCTGGCAACTGCGATAGCAACACAGCTAGAGCATTTGGTCCTCCGGTGGAAACGCCGATGGCTACGATTTTGGGAGTTGGGGAGAAGAGAGCTGGGGGAGCTGAGGGAGAAAAATTACTGCTAGCTCCTGACTTCTGACTCCTGACTCCTGACTCCTGTGTTTTGACTTTTGACTTTTGACTTTTGACTTGCTTTGTCCCAAACAGTTTTATTTTCGGTACCAAGTCGTCAAAAACATGTTGGCGGATAGCTTCGATATTGCCTAAGTGACTCGGCTTGGTAGCATAATCTGATGCACCTAGAGATAGAGCATCCAAAGTTGCGATCGCCCCTGCACGGGTGAAAGTGCTAAACATAATGACAGCTATATGGGGATGGATCTGCCGGAGCGCTGCTAAAGTTGCTAAGCCATCCATGTCTGGCATTTCCACATCCAAAATCACCACATCAGGATTGAGTTGAGCAATTTTTGCTAGTGCAATGCGACCATTCGCCGCTACTCCCACCACTTCCAATTCTGGATCTTCAGCTAGCAGCTTACTCAGGCGGTTGCGCACAACCACTGCATCGTCAACTACGAGAACTCGGATTTTTGGCATTAGTAAGGAGTCATGAGACTATTTAGTAGGTAAACCGATCTACGACTTTTTGCAGTTCTACTGCCATACGAGCTAGTTCGCTAGCTGCTTGGGAGGTATTGCTAGCACCTGCGGTTGTAGCTTGAGCATTACGGGCGACGATGCCAATATTTTTGGCAATATCAGTAGTCCCTTTGGCGGCTTCGGCAACGTTGCGGGAGATTTCATTTGTTGTTGCAGTTTGCTCCTCTACAGCACTAGCAATTGTATTTTGGATATCGTTAATCTGATTGATAATATCAGTAATTTGAACGATCGCCTCGATCGCACTTTTGGTATCGGTTTGAATTGCTTCAATTCGTTGACTGATATCTTCTGTAGCGCTAGCAGTTTGTTTGGCTAATGCCTTCACCTCGCTTGCCACGACAGCAAAACCTTTACCTGCCTCTCCTGCTCTTGCTGCTTCAATTGTGGCATTCAGCGCTAATAAATTTGTCTGCTGGGCAATAGATGTAATCACCTTGATGACTTTGCCAATTTCACCGCTACTTTGCCCTAATTTAGTAATTGTATCGTTAGTGCGATCGGCGGTTTTGACAGCTGTATTGGCTACCTGCGCTCCTACAGCTGCGTTTTTGGCAATCTCGCGGATGCTGGCGTTCATTTCTTCTACTGCTGTAGCGACGCTGGTAGCATTGGTACTCACTTGTTCGGCGGATGCGGAAGCAGATGTTGCTTGTTCGGCAGTTTGAGTCGCGTTTTCTGCCATTTCGGTGCTTACTGCTGTCGTTTCTTCCGCAGCAGAAGCGACTGTAGTTGATATATCGGCAATCTGTTTCATGGAAGCTTTGAGATTGGCAATCATCTGATTGACGCAGAGCGTCAAGTCTTGAAACTCCCCTGCATTTTGCGCTTCAATTTGTTGAGAGAGATTACCCTGAGATATAGCTGATGTGACATCAGCAATGCTTCTAATCTGCTCTGCGAGATTGGCAGACATTGCATTTGTATTGTCGATCAGCTCTTTCCAAGTCCCAACAGCACCCTCAACGGTAGCACGAGCATCTAGTTTGCCTTCCGTCCCCAATTCCCACGTTACCCGCGTCACTTCGCCTGCGAAAAGATCGATTTGACTGACCATTTGGTTGAACTCTTTGGCAACTTCACTCAATCCATTTTCTTCAGATAAACGCACGGTTAGATCGCCATTTTTTACCGCTTTTATGGCTCTCAATAGCGGTTGTAGTTGCGTTGTATTCTCGCTTCTTTGCCTAGTACTCGTTCTAGCTTTACTGCTCGTTTGAGTTGCTTTTCTATTTGATAATCTTTCAGAATTTTCTGAAGATTCTAAGCTTTCTGTGGATAGTTGACTGGATTTATTAGTATCAGCCATTAGTATAAATTCCCCATTACTAATTTAAATTTGAGTAGGCGATATATTGTTTGCGCCTACTCTACGAGAATCCCCTTTGCGTCTTTGCGGCTTTGCGCGAACCAAAATCATCAATCTAAACTTTTAAAACTTTCTCAATATCTAAAATCATTAAAAAACCTTGTGATAATGAATATGCACCTCGTAATAATTTCCGCATTTTGCCCGCTAGCGTAGCGGGTGGAGATTCAAACCTATCTGATGTAAACTCCAACATATCGCCTATGTCTTCTACTAGCAAGCCAGCAATCTCATCCTTAGTCTGAACAATAATGTTATGAGCCAAAAATTCTTCATCTAACTCTGGATGAGAGGTAGAAGGTGATAAGCTCTGACCCATTCCTAGCCTACATTGCAAATCGATTATCGTCACAATTTTTCCGCGCAGATTAATTAAACCACAAATATGAACAGGCGCAAGGGGTATGGGAGTTATCTCAGGACTCCAAATGACTTCTTGTACCTGTTTGATGTCGATTCCAAAATGAATTTTGTTAATAAAAAAAGTACAATATTGCTGAACTTCAGTCATATCTGTATAACTCTATTTAAGTTGTCAAATATTCGCGAAAATGCGATTTGTCATTTGTAAGCCGTTGATTGTTTGTCGCTGATAATTGATAACTCTTAACTTTTAACTGATTGAAGTAAATACGGATAGGCAATTTGAACTATTGTATGCAGGTCGAGAATTTCGGTAACTTGACCCTGAATAGCTGCCAAATACAGGATACCGGATCGAGTCGCATGACCCGCGATCGCCAGTGGTTCCTCAACAATATCGAGAATGCGTTCTACTACCAAACCAAGGCTGCGCTCTCGATCTAGCTCCACAACAATGACTTGCAGTCGATCGTTTTGCCCATTTATAACCTCCCTTGCCCAGGACAATTGAGGAGATATTGCCCCCCTTGTCAAGGGGGGTTGGGGGGTTCTGCTTTCAGGAAAATCAGAATTACCGAATATTTGATGCAAGTAAATCAACGGCAAAATTGTATTTCGGTATTGCACCACTGGTCGATCTGCCACAATTTCCACCGCGATCGGATCGAATTCTTCTAAACGGAAAATCTGAGACATCAGCAGTCCCATTCGTGCGCCCGATCCGCCATGAAAAAGCAAGATCGACTGGCGATCGCCCGTGCGTTCTTCTAATGCTGTAGCGGTGGCGATCGCGAGTTGCTGCTGTAATTGCGAAGTTACACCAGCACAATTTGCTAAACCAACGGCATCGATAATTAATGCAATTTTGCCATCACCAAGAATTGTTGCTCCAGCAAAAGCTGAGACATCTCGTAGTTGTTTTCCTAAAGGTTTGACGACAATATCTTGGATGTCTTGAATTTGATCGACAACTAAACCAAAGTAGTAGTTGTCCGCATTGATGACCACTATATTAATAGTATCTACATCTGCTCTTACTACTTGTAGTTGTAATGTTTGATTTAGATAGACCAAAGGCAATAATTTGCCACGCAACCTATATATAGGAATATCGTAGAATGTTTCAATCTCAAGCAAAGATACTTCTTTTTCCAGTTGCACCAATTCTTGAATGCTTGCTTGAGGAATGGCAAAACGATGGTTTCCACTATAAGCGACTAGGGCAGGAATAATTGCTAGCGTTAAAGGAATTTTCAGCTTAAACTTTGTTCCTTGTCCTACCTGGCTATCCACCTCAACCGTGCCATCAATCGTTTCCAAATTGGTTTTTACCACATCCATCCCGACACCCCGTCCAGATAGATTAGTGACTTGTGCTGCTGTTGAAAAACCCGATGCAAAAATCAAATTGAATGCTTCCGCTTCGGTGATTTTTTCTGCTTCAACTGCACTGAGAATTCCGAGTTTTTGCGCTTGCTGTTTGAGTTGTAGCGGATCGATCCCATTACCATCATCGCTAATTTCAATCTTAACAGTGCCACCTTCATGCCATGCATGGAGAGCAAGCTTCCCCTGAATCGGCTTCCCGCGACTGCTGCGAATTTCAGGCGTTTCAATTCCATGAGCAATACAATTGCGGACAATGTGGGTTAAAGGGTCTTTAATTGCCTCAAGAACAGTGCGGTCTAGTTCCGTATCCGCACCATTCATTTCTACTTGCACCTGCTTTCCAGAGGCGATCGCCAAATCGCGTACCACACGAGGAAATTTCTGCCAAATCGTGGCGATCGATTGCATCCGTGTTTTCAGTACCTCTTCCTGTAGCTGAGCTGTCACTTGATTCAATCGTTGGCAAGTCGCAGTCAAGTCTGAGTCTGCTACAGTCTCGGCAAATCGTACCATTTGGTTGCGAGCCAAAACCAACTCACCCACTAAATTCATTACGCGATCGAGCAGTTCCACATTCACCCGAATTGTAGAATCTGATGGATTGGTAGTTGGTAGTTGGTAGTCGGTAGTTGATTGTTGATTGTTGATTGTTGACGGTTGACGGTTGTTGGTTGTTGGTTGTTGCTCTCCTGCTCCCTCTGCTCGCTCTGCTTCCTCTGCTCCTCTGCTTTCTTCCCCGACTCCCGACTCCTGTACGGGCGGGTTTCCAAACCCGCCCCTACCGACTCCCGACTCCTTTCCAAACCCGCCCCTACCGACTCCCGCTTCCTGCAACGCTGCAATTAGTGCGGCACAATCACCATCTCCCTCATTGCCTGTCGCTTCAACTTGGGCTAAGATTTGTCGAATTGCATCGACAGTTTGAAGTAAAATACTGGCAATCTGGGGATTGAGAGTGAAATGCTGTTCCCGCAATTGGTCTAATAAATTTTCTCCTGCATGGGCGACTGATTCTAGTTTGGGCAACGGTAAAAAACCGCAGTTACCTTTAATTGTATGGAGGGCGCGATAAATACGAGTTAAATGTTCGGAATTTGCAGAATTACCTTCTAGTTCGAGAATAACTTGCTCGATCTGATTCAGGTTTTCGTAACTTTCATCTAAAAATGCTTTGATATCGTCATCGATTTCAAGTGACTCCATGACTGATAGGAATTAAATACATCATATATTTGATAGCCTATACTACACTGACTGTAGGTAGATGTAAATTTGTTATTTGCAATTTGTCTTTGGTGAGTGATGCGTGAAATACTTCCTGCTGATTTTTTCGATAATATGATAGTGAATAGCTTAGAAGATCGGCAATGATATCTGTTTTGATAGTTGATGATGCTGCATTCAGCCGCCGGATGATTCGCAAATTTTTGCAAGCTGATGGCTATGAGATTTGGGAAGCGACGAACGGCAAAGAAGCATTAAGTATCGTTCGCGATCGCACTCCAGATTGCTTGGTAACAGACATTCTCATGCCTGACATGAATGGGTTTGAATTGCTCCAAACTTTAAAAGAACAGGGATTGGCTATTCCCACAATTATTATCTCGGCAGATATTCAAGAAAGTTCTCGTCAGCGAGGATATAACTTAGGAGCAGCTGCTTTTATCAATAAGCCACCAAAAGAAGATGAGCTACGCCAGACCGTCCGACAAGTTTTTAGCTTCTAGAGGTATATCTCTCGTGAAGCAGTTGACAGAAGACCAAATTGATGCAATAAAAGAATTGATTAATATTGGCGTGGGTCGAGCTGCCAGTCTCTTAAATGAAATGGTTGGTTTTCCCATCTGCCTGGAGATCCCCTTCATTCAGGTATTCACTGTTGAAGATTTGCAGCAAGAATTAATTGCTAGATTTAATAGTAACTATTTAGCTACTGTAAGGTTGGAATTTTCAGGCTCAATTAATGGCAGCGCAGAGCTAGTATTTCCTACCGAGAGTGCATCAACACTCGTATCTATTCTCACAGGAGAAGATCTAGGCTCTCCCGATCTTGATGCAGTGAAAATTGGCACTTTAACCGAGGTGGGTAATATTGTCATCAACGGCGTAATAGGTTCGCTGGGCAATCTATTGAAGCAGCGGATGAATTACTTAATTCCTACATATACGGAAGATACTGTAGAAAATTTATTTGCTGCTGTTGAACCAGATGACTCCACAATTGTATTGGCGCAAGCAAGTTTTACAATCGAACAGCTTCAAGTGATTGGCGATCTTATTTTTATATTTGAATTGCAAACGTTCGACCAACTTATTGCAGCGATCGAAGAAGTGGCATAGTGGTATTAGAGATGATAGTTTAGCGCTGAAATTTTTGGCGATCGCCATTTATTTTTGAGTATGGAGCAACTGCAACAAGCCCAGCAGAATTTTAGTATTCTAGACCAAGTACCTTTGGGGGCTTGTATTTTGCGTTCGGATCTAACGATCTTGTTTTGGAATAGCTGCTTAGAAGAATGGACTAAGCTATCTAGAGCAGAAATGTTAGGGACTTGTATCGGCGATCGCTACCCCCACTTTCGTCAAACTCAGTATGCCAACCGCTTGCAGCAGATATTTCAAGGGGGACCGCCCACGATCTTTTCTTCTCAGTTACACAAACACGTCATTCCTGCCTCTCTACCCCAGGGGCAAATGCGCATTCAGCATACAACTGTCACCTCGTTACCTGCCTTGGAGGGTGATGAGTTTTACGCCCTATTATCAATTCAAGATGTGACAGATCTCACATTTAGAGTCCAAGAATATCGCCAGATGCGCGATCGAGCATTGGCAGCGCAGGAAACAGCAGAAAAAGCAAACCGCGTTAAAGACGAGTTTTTGGCGATCGTCTCCCACGAGCTTCGGTCTCCTCTCAACCCAATTTTAGGTTGGTCGCGACTGCTGCGAACAAATCAGTTAAATTCTGCAACGATCGATCGCGCTCTCGATACCATCGAACGCAATGCCAAGCTGCAAGCACAATTAATCGAAGATCTATTAGATGTCTCCCGCATTCTGAGGGGACTGAAGCTAAATTGGGAAATAGTCGATCTGGCAAATACAATTACATCTGCCTTAGATACCGTAGTGCTGGCAGCAGAAGCAAAATCAATTCAGATCGGACTCAGTTTGAACCCTAGTGTAGGACTGGTGCGGGGTGATAGCAGCCGCCTTCAGCAAGTCGTTTGGAATTTACTTTCTAACGCAGTTAAATTTACCCCATCTGGCGGACAGATAGAGATCTCGCTCGCACGAGTAGGGAGCAGGGAGCAGGAAGCAGGGAGTACGAAGCAGGGAGTAGGGAGCAGGGAGAAGAAAGCTGAGGGAGCTGAGGGAGAAAAAACAACACTCAACCAACCGTCTTCACGGAGTGTAGCGCCAGCGTTTACCGTCAACCATCAACCGTCAACCAACTACCAACTACCAACTACCAACTACGCCCAAATCCAAGTAAGCGATACAGGTAAAGGCATTAGTGCAGATTTTCTCCCCTACATATTTGAATATTTTCGACAGGCAGATAGTAGCATGACTCGCGCCTACGGCGGTTTAGGACTTGGTTTAGCGATCGCTCGTCAATTAGTCGAGTTACATGGCGGTACAATTTGGGCAGACAGCCACGGTGAGGGTATGGGAGCAACATTCACGGTAGAGTTACCTATTTATGAAGAGAGCAGGGAGCAGGGGAAAGAGAGCTGAGGGCGCTGAGGGCGCTGAGGGAGAGAATTGACTCACCACACCCCACACCCAGATAGCGCCAGTTGCTCATGGGGGGAACCCCCAAGACCGCACTGGCTCCCCCACACCCTTTCTTCACTGATAACTGATCGCTGGTCACTGGTCACTGATATCTGTCAACCGTTTGCTGCTTGCTGTTGAGCTATGTACGGGTTTTGCTCCATTTCTGCATTCTGAGGCTGCCAGTACCCTTTGATACCATAGTTAAATAAACCCATGTATTCGTAGAAGATCATCATTGCCCTTCTTGTGGGTGGCAAGTTTGCAGGCAAAGGAGTAGGACGGGGAAAAACGGTGAAACCCAGACTGCGAAACGTTAATAGCGATCGCATCATATGTGGCGAGTCCGTGATCAAAACGATTCGCTTCACTCCCATCGGTTGCAGCATCGCCGCTGTAAATAGTGCGTTCTCTTCTGTTGTCTGAGAACAACTTTCCGCTTTCAATACTGACTTGGGGACTCCTTCCGTTTTGAGCATGTTCACAATATCTGCTCCATCCCCTGCACCACTGGCAAAGATTAGGGGAGCGCGTTTGCTTTTCCACAGGTCAGCCGCAACCTCTACCCTAGATTTTCTCATGTACGCACCGCGACCTAAAATCACGATCGCGTCCGCTTTTCTCCCTGGATCTTCAGGTAAAAAAGCAATCAATCCCTTACTGGCGATCGCGACTGTAGCCGGAAAACTCGCAAGAAAGTAAGCTACTAACGATAAACTTCCCATTACCAACATGTAACGCTTCCAACGCCATTTGGGAAAAAACTTGATTAGCAGAATGAAAGCTGTTAGCGGTATGACAACCAGTACAGGAGTCATCAGCCAGTGGGAAAGTGTGGACTTCAAGACAAGCCACTGGCTCAGAGGACGAGCGCATAAAGCAGGGTCTAGCATTGAAGTTACCCTCAGCAGTACAAATACTCACTATACCATTAAGCTATGTAAACATACTAGGTAGATTTATAACTTTTCGCTACGAGTTATAAATCTTAGATTTACTGTTATTTATCTGTAAATTTCAGTGTTGCAATATACATAAATTACTAAATTAAGAATAGAGAAGATGGGAGACAAAGCATTCCCAAATTTAAGACTTCCTACCCTCTTTTTATGTTCCTGCATTTTCGAGAATGCACGTAGCGATTTATATTTATATAGCTATATAAATATTTTTAGAAATGCAATATAATCGCAACCTGCAATCTACCGTTGAGCTTTTAGCAATCGACTGAAACTATTTGCGATCGCTGCCGAATTTCTGGTATTGCTTATCTGGGCTAGTACTTTCTATAGCTTCCGAGCTGATGTCAGTTATCTTTAACGAGTAGAAATTAGCAATAAATATAGAGATGAAATAAAATTCACCTCCATATTGAGAGAGTATGGAATTGGTAGTTCGATTGGTGAATCTGCCAAAATCGACTAAAATCTCACCTAATATCTCACAACTAAAAAGTATGACGCTACTCTCGAAGAAACTTCGGTCTAGCTAGCTGAGTTGAATTTAATTGCTGTTCTAAAGCTTGCCAATCTTCTCGTACAATTAATTGCGCAATTTCATCTAATCGATCGCGGTATTGTTGTAGCGATCGCAACAACTCTGGGCGATTATACCGCGCCATCATCACTCCTAATTCAGGATTTCCACCTCCAACGCGACTTGTATCGCGAAATCCAGAACTAGCAAGTTGTTGTGCCAATTCCAGAACTGCTGGGTTAGGTTCGCTGGCACAAGCAGCAATTAAACTGGCGCTAACCATGACTGGTAAATGAGAAATCCAACTGACGGCGCGGTCGTGATCGGCTGGGTGACAATGATATATAGTAGCTTGGAGCGATCGCGCTAATTGCTCGACAACCTGCACGGCTGTTGGTGGTGTAGTATCAATCGCGGCGATCGCATAAGGCTTGCCGATAAACAGTCCTGTTTGGGCAACTTCAATCCCACTCTCAGCTTTACCAGCCATGGGGTGTCCGCCCACAAAATTCTGCCACAAGGGGGCGATCGCGTCTACAATTGGGGCTTTTACCGAACCGACATCTGTTAAAACTGTTGCTGGATCTATGTGGGGAATTAGTTGTTCTACGGTAGGGCGAATTGCTGCCAAAGGAGTGCAGATAAAAATAACTTCTGCGGTTTTGAGACTGGTAAGATCGGCGCTAGCCGTATCAACAGCACCACAAGCGATCGCTTGCGCGCAAGTAGACTCGCGCCGACTGACACCGAAAATTTTGTGTCCTTGCGATCGCCAGTCTAAGCCCAACGAGCCACCAATCAACCCTAGTCCGATAATACCGATATTCATGACTTGACAATTTTGCTTCCGATCTTACCGTCAATTCCCTTAAATCTAGCGATCGAGGGGGAGAAAGATTTGTGAGAGCGCGATAAATTGAGTAAGAGGATATGGAGGGAAGATCATGAGTTCATGGCGCGATCGGATGAATCGGATGTCAGGGCGGACTCGGTTTGTTGGCTGTCGGATATTTCTCCATCTTGCGGGGCAAGAAGTAGCACCGCTATTAGGAATTCTCAACCGTCAAGCAAGGGAAGCCATAGATACTGACGGCGATATTGAAGCCGTAGGCGAAGGTTTGGTAGAAATTTGTCAAAGCTTGCTGCAATATGACGAGTATTGGCTTTCCGGTGCAAACGAAGGCGATGTGTTTTGGGATGAAGGTGCAGCCAGCGACTATTTCAACGAATTATTTACCGATTCTGCCCAACGCTACTTAAGCGAACCAGATTTAAGTTCACCCGCTACTACAGATGAATCTTTTTCCTTGCCCGTTACCCGTAACTTAGTCGTCATGCTAAGCGTAGTTTATGACGGGGAAGTGCCAGAATTAGAAACTAATCTGGCAGATATAAATGCGATGAAAGCTGGATTGAAAGCCCTGATTAATCTGCACTATCAAAAAAGATTGTGGGCAATTCAAGTCCAGTTTTCCCCCGCTCAATTTGGCGAAGAACTAACAAACGATCAACTATTACTACATTTCCCCGAATTGGTTCCTTTATAAAAGTAATAGAGTGTAAAAGCAATAGAGACGTAAAATTTTGCGTCTCTACTTTACAACGAATCGATTTTGCCCTCTTCCCCAGTAGAGATAGCTTCTATACGACTTTTTCCCATAATTTTAAGCGTAACCTGCTTCATCAGCCAGTACAAACCAGTGATAACTGCGAAGGTAACAATCATAATGACAACCGGACGTTTACCGAATAAATCTTCAACTACAGCAGTAAGGAGAATATCGGGTTGGGTGATGAAATCCCAACTATTAAACCGCAAAAATCTACCTAAATAGACTCCTATTGCACACAAAGCGTGAGCGATCAGCTCTGTGCCCAAAACCCACGTACTTTTACCAATTCTTTGTAAATAAGATCCCAGGTTAATTAAAGATAGTACGTATGCCTCAAATCCAGCTCCCATAAATAATACGTATACTGGGATAAGAACCAAAGTAATTAGCCAGACTGAGTGAATATCTCTAATATCTCGATATAAATGAATGATATCAGTTAAAACATACGGTGCGTTTGGTAAAAAAGCATAAAATACTAAAAACAAAATTGACCACTTAAAGGTTTGCCAACGTTCTCTACCGGATAAGATGAATAATAGATACAAAGGAATACAAATTAAGGGTACGACCCATATTAGCTCAGATGTAACGATACTCGTACTGAAACTTAATATATTAGTTAAAACATGACGCGCACTCGGTAAGAAAGTCAACAAATCTAAGAATAATAGCCAAAATAGCCAACGCCGCTTTTGGCTTCCTCTAAGAAATAGCCACGCACTCAAAGTTAAAGGAACAAAAGCTAGAAACAAATTCCAGCTCATCCAACGATTATTTTTAGTTAGTACGTGCCATACGTCTGTCATCACGGCTGATAGATCCGCTTGCATAGGCATATCCTCAGTTAAGTTGGTGTTTGAGTAGGAACTTTAACCAACCAGTATAGCTATTCCCAATTGATGCTTAGTTTTCTGAACGCGATCGCGTGGATAGTCAAACAAAGGATATTAAAACAAAAAGGATGCACTTGAAATGCATCCTGCGAATGTCAGTATTTTATCTGTTGTTTGTAATTTATCAAGTCAGTGGCATCAAACCTTGTGACAAAAACTTAGTTGCAGCTTCAGTTGAAGTATCTCATTTCTGCTTCTAGCTGGCGGATGAGATTCTCATCTCCGTTAGCTCTGGCAACATCTAAACGATGTTGTAGACTTTTTTGAATATTCTGACGGTGAGCTTCGGCAGCTTGTTTTACAGCTTGTTGTTTATTTCTGCTCATAGAGAACATTATTTTTACTTATCTTGTTTATGTTGATTTATCCTAACATAGAGAGATTTTAGTAACAATAGCTACAGAAATAAATTTAAATATTTTTAAGACATTTTCCAGTAAATGCCTGTAATACAGATGAATTCAAACCGGATTTTGACTTTAACCAGTGATTTTGGCTTCAGTGACGTGTACGTAGGAGTCATGAAAGGCGCGATCGCCCAAGTTAACCCTAACCTGACAGTTATCGATATTACCCACGAGATCCCGCCCCAACATCTCGCTGCGGCTAGATTTTGCTTGTTGGATGCCTATCGCTATTTTCCAGATGGAACCGTGCATGTGGCTGTAGTCGATCCTGGGGTAGGTAGCAATAGACGCGCGATCGCCATAGAATTCGAGCATGGATTCTTAGTGGGACCAAATAATGGAATTTTTAGCGGCGTATTGAGTCAAAGCCCTGCGATCGCTGTTGTAGAACTGACTCATGCTCAATACTGGCGCACTCCCCAACTCTCAAAGACTTTTCACGGACGAGATATTTTTGCCCCAGTAGGGGCGCATCTTGCGAGTGGAGTTCCCTTAAGAGAATTGGGGAGAACGATCGATCTTGCTACGCTACTACACTTAGACTTACCCCAGTTAATCTATACTTCTACAGAAATAATTGGTTGCATCCAATATATCGATCGCTTTGGCAATTTAGTCACCAATATTCCTGGTAGCGACGTGGAAAATCAAACTTGGACAGTACGATTAGGCGAACGAATCGTCCCAGGGTGTCAAACCTACAGCAACGTCTCTCCTGAAGAGGCACTCGCCTTAGTTGGTAGTCACGGCTGGGTAGAAATTGCCATCAATTGCGGCAATGCCCAGTTACAATTGCAGCAGCATTGGGGAGATAGAGTAGAAGTGGTTATTAGTGAGAGGTAAGTTATGACTCAACAAATAGTATCCGAAACATATCAAGGTCAGTTTGGTGAGTTTACAATCGACAAAAACGATCGCCTCGGTGTGATTATCTATCGGACTGGCTTAGCGATCGCCGCCCTCAGCTTTGCCATTGGTAGTACTCTAGTTCTGTTGAACCCTCATCCCATTGTTTTTCCAGCACTCACACCCCTATTTTTCTGTTTTTGCGGTGCATTGGGTGTTAGCTTACTAACTATTCATATATATCTGGCAGTACTGCATCGCGTCCTACAACTATTTTGGGCGATCGGGACGATCGCCGCAGTCGCGATCGCATTGAGTAATAGCACGCCGCTAGCTGTCACAGTTTACGAACATCCAATGACTTTATTGGGTGTTGGCTTTATTTTTGCAGCGCTCACAGGAATTTACTTCAAAGAGGCATTTTGTTTTAATCGGTTTGAAACCAAATTTCTCACACCTCTAGTACCAATTTTATTATTGGGTCATTTAAGCGGAATCTTACCGCGCCAGTGGGAACAAATCATGCTTGGTACGTGGGCTGTACTATTCGTTGTCTTTGCCATTCGTAAGGCAGTACAACCAATTCCACCTGATATTGGTGATAAATCTGTATTTGCTTATTTAAAAGCACACAAGACAGCAACAGTAGATAGTCAGTAGAAGTGACTTTACACTAGCAAAACTCACCTGTCTGTAGTCCGCGCAGGCGGACTTAGTTTGTGTAGTCGCGAATTCTATTCGCCCAATCCTACTGAAATCGAATTTTGGTTTAAAGTAGATTCTACACCCTAAGCTATGCAAAACTACATTTTTAATGGCTGCTAAAAAGCGATCGCAATTCAAACTACTAAATATCACTCTCATTCGACGACAAGAAATATGGCTACCTACGGTGTGGGGATGGTTATTTCCGATCTTATTGACTCTAACTTTATTAACTGTCAGTATTAGTAACTTACCTTCATTTCTAGCTGTTAATCAACCAGTTAACGCTGAAGTTTTGGTCGTTGAAGGCTGGCTACCAGATTATGCAGTTAAAGAGGCACTAGCTAGATTTAAACGCGGCTCCTATCGCCAGATCGTGACTACAGGTATTCCCATCGAAAGAGGATGCTATTTGGCTGAATATAAAAATTATGCCGAGCTAGCGGCAGCAACCTTAAAAACGTTAGGATTAGAGTCAGAAAAAATCGTTTCTGTTCCGACCCCAGAAGTACGTAAAGACCGAACTTATGCTTCTGCTATTGCTTTTAAACAGTGGTTGGAAAAGACAAATACACCAATAAAATCGATTGATTTACTAACACTCGATTTACATGCTAGAAGAAGCTGGCTGCTGTATCGTCAAGCACTAGCTTCAACAAATACTAAAGTTGGTATTATTGCCATGCCACCCATCGATTACGATCCGAAATACTGGTGGCGCTACAGTGCAGGCGTGCGGAAAACGATTAACGAGTTAGTTGCATATATTTACGCGCGTTTTATTAACTGGAACACCTAAATCAAGTACTAACAACATTCGCCTTTACAGACTACAGAACCTATTTGAGCCTATCCAAACTAGAACTATGGCAGGTTTCTTTTGTGGAGCTGTGGCTTTAACCGCTTTTAACTACCAAGTATTGACTCGCTGGCGATCGCCACCAGTTTTCAGTACATGGCATAATTCAAATTTTTACCTTTACTTCAAAAAAAGTACGTATATTCTCGTAGAATTCAAATTTTGCGTAAAGAGATAGTGCCGATCGGTAAAAAAACAAGCCGATCGCTGTAAAGATAGTTACATTATAAATATATTTTTAAGTCTTATTTTCTGATGACATCTTTACGAACGCCATCAGAGACAGATTCAAAGATATTATTCAAGGTGATTCAAATCAGCTAGGTAGTCATTTTATCCGGCTGCATTGTGCAGTTGATATTTGTATTTCTAGAGGTATCCTTAGGTGGATCGTAGTCATAATTTTCGGATTGCGTGGTTGCTGCCTGTTGCATGGTTTTATTGGCAGCCAGCGCTCTGTCAATTTACACAGATATTTCCTCAAACGAAAGTATTTACCGGACTTTTTCCTGGTTTTGCACGAGGATTTGACAACTCATTTGTAGTAGAAGTTGTCGGCAAATTTCATGTGCTAGAAACGGCGCGAGAGACGACAGGCTACGGCTCTAATTTCACATATCTGTCTCCCAGTATTATTTTCCACTTGCTTCGGCTTAGACCTCATGTCATATTTTCTAGTTCTTTTGGCGTTTGGACAATTCTGGCGCTCCTATTAAAACCGCTTTGTTGGTGGCGAGTCATCATTGCCTATGAAGGTAGTTCGCCTGGTGTAGACTATCGCAATTCAGCATTACGTTTATTAGTTCGGAGACTAATGGTAAAGTTTGCCGATGCTTGCATTACCAACAGTCAAGCTGGAAAAGCCTATCTAGTAGATATTCTTAACGCTAAAGACAGCCGCGTTTTCGTTCAGCCTTACGAAATTCCCGATACCAAAACTTTAGTAATTCAAGAAAATATTGATTTAGATAATTCTCAACTCCAGCGACCAATTTTTCTTTTCGTCGGACATATTATTCCCAGAAAAGGTTTGCAGATATTGCTAGAAGCCTGCAAGATTCTTCAGCGACAAGGTTATCGAGAATACACATTACAAGTTGTAGGCAATGGACCGCAACACGAAGAACTAGGAAAATTCGCTCAAGAGCATCATCTGACTGATTGCATACAGTGGGTAGGTAGAGTAGATTACAACCTTATCAGTACATATTTTCGCAATGCAGATGTCTTCGTTCTACCGACTCTAGAAGATACATGGGGCGTAGTGGTACTAGAGGCAATGTTACTAGGTAAACCAGTTTTATGTTCTACAGGTGCGGGAACGGCAGAACTAATAGTGAATGGTGAGAATGGCTATGTATTTGACCCTAATCAGCCAGAAAAGCTAGCCGAACTCATGCGCCAGTTCATCGATCGCCCAACTGCGATCGAAGACATGGGTAAAAAAGCGCAACAAATTATGTCTCAATATACCCCAGAAGCAGCATCAAAATGCCTAGCTCAGGTGACAAACCTAGTTTTAAATAATTGAAATTTATGACTATGAAAAAAGTTGCTATCCTGACGCATGACATCGGAGGTGGTGCGTTCACTAGTTTAGGAACTGCCCTCTCTCGCGGCTTTCAGGAATTAGGAATCAATTGTGAGTTTGTGGTTTTAAAGGCAACTCAAGCAGAAAAAGAGCAATATTCAGACATTAATATAGTTACTCTCAATACTCAGCGCACGGCTTTTTCTTTACTGCCAACTATTCGCTATCTTAAACAAAGTAAACCAGATGTTATCTTTCCAATGCCTTGGTATTTTAATATCACGGCAATTTGGGCAAGGTATCTATCAGGAATTGATAGCAAAATTATTATTGGCGAACACAATATTATTAGCTTAGAAACAGGCATCGAGCATCAAGATAAACTGCACCTGCAATCTCTGCCGACGCTAATGCGGTACACGTATCCCTATGGTGATGGCTTAATTGCCGTTTCTCAAGATACGATCGCCGACTTAGTTGAAACAATTAAAGTGCCACCGCGCATTCCGATGCGGGTCATTTTCAACCCCATTGACCTCGATCGCGTGCAACAACTAGCAAAAAAACCAACCGATCACCCCTGGTTTTTAGACTCGGAAACACCAACCATCGTTACCGTAGCCCGTCTAGCCAAGCAAAAACAACTCGATGTATTGCTGCGTGCTTTTGCTCGCGTTGTCAAGATTCAGCCTGCCAGACTGTTGATTTTGGGTGAAGGACCCTTGCGATCGCAACTAGAAAGCCTGTGCTACGAACTCCAAATCGAAGATTGCGTGGCGATGCCTGGATACGATCGCAACCCTTACAGATACATGTCTGCCTGTGACGTATTCGTACTCGCATCAGCTTGGGAAGGATGCCCGATCGCTTTGCAAGAAGCAATGGCTTGCGGTGCAGCTGTTGTCGTCAACGATGCCCCAGGTGGCTCGAAAGATCTGATCGAACATGGTCAGCACGGAATGATGGTGGCTGCTGGAGATGCCGAAGCACTGGCAACAGGAATTTTGCAAATCCTCAGCAACCCCAGCCTCAAGCAGCATTATCAAACCCAAGCACGTAAACGGGCGCGAGACTTTCAGTATCTAAAAATCGCTCAGCAATATTTAGATTTCTCTACTACTGGGTTAGTCCGCCAAGAGGTACTGTGTCGATGAAGATTCTATTGTCTGCCTATGCCTGCGAACCAGGTCGAGGAACTGAACTCGGCGTGGGCTGGAACACAGTTCGAGAGGTTGCCAAATACCATCAAGTTTGGGTACTAACTCGACCTGATGACGGTCGCGAGGCAATTGAGGCAGAGCTAGCCCGTCATCCAGTCCCCAACCTGTATTTTATCTATTTCACCTTGCCCATCTGGGGTAGCGGTTGGAAGTGGGGTAATGGAGCTTTCCAAATTCACTACTATCTCTGGCAGATTCAAGCTTATTTTGTTGCCCGTCAACTCCATCGTCAAATTGGCTTCGACTTAATTCAGCACGTCACTTTTGTTAAATACTCTAGTCCTAGTTTCCTCTCTCTGCTGCCAGTTCCCTTCATCTGGGGTCCAGTAGGCGGCGGCGAAACTGCACCAAAGGTTTTTTGGCAAGACTTCAGCTGGAGAGGCAAAGTCTACGAAATACTGCGTGACTTCTCTCGTCGTTTAGGAGAACTCGATCCGTTTGCTCGCCTGACAGCCAGGCGCTCTGTCTTAGCTTGGGCAACTACTGAGGATACAGCACGGAAACTCTCTCAAATGGGAGCGAAAAACGTCGAAGTGCTTTCCCAAGTCGCTTTACTCCCAGAAGAGATCGCTCGTCTGAGTCAGAGTTACATTTCTAGCGATCGCCCAGTCAGGTTTATTTCTATTGGTAGATTGCTGCATTGGAAGGGTTTTCACCTGGGACTACGTGCCTTTGCTCAAGCAGATTTACCCTCTGATACCGAATATTGGATTCTGGGAGACGGACCCGAACGGAAACGGCTACAAATTCTCGCCCAAAAGTTAGGGATTATCTCTCAAATCAAGTTTTACCCTGAGATGCCCCGCGATCGCATCTGGCAAATGATGGCAGATGCACGAGCATTGGTTCATCCTAGTTTGCACGAATCTGGAGGATTTGTCTGCTTAGAAGCAATGGCAGCAGGTCGTCCGGTTGTCTGTCTCGATTTAGGTGGACCAGCGGTTCAGGTCACCGAGGCAACAGGTTTTAAAGTCACCGCAATCGAACCTCAGCAAGCTGTCACAGGTATTGCTGATGCTATGACTCGTCTTGCAAACGATGCTGAACTGAGTGCCGAATTGGGCAAGGCAGGACAGAAGAGGGCAAACGAGCTGTTCAACTGGGCAAATAAGGGTCAGCAATTAGTGCAGTGCTACGACAACATTTTCAATCAATAGACGATTCCCCATGCGTATTCTCACAGTTCATAACTATTACCAACAACCAGGTGGTGAAGAACAAATCTTTGCTACCGAATCGGCTCTTTTAGAAACACGCGGTCATCAAGTACATCGCTACACGATTCATAACGAGCGCGTTGAGGGAATGAATCCTCTGACTCTGGCGAAAAAAACAATCTGGAATAACGATGTATACCGCGACCTACGGGCGATCGTCCGCCAGGAACGACCGGAGGTTGCTCATTTCCACAACACTTTTCCTCTGATTTCCCCAGCCGCGTATCACGCCATGAAAGATGAGGGTGTACCAGTTGTCCAAACTTTGCACAACTATCGTCTCTTATGTCCCAATGCTCTGTTTTTTCGTGATGGCAAGATCTGCGAAGACTGTTTGGGAAAATGCGGTTCTATACCTGGCATCGTTCGCGGTTGCTACCGAGATAGTCAAACAGCGAGTGGAGTTGTAGCAGCAATGGTGAACTTACACTCAATGATGTGTACTTGGACAAAAACAGTAAACGTATTCGTAGCGTATAGCCATTTCGCTTTGCAGAAATTCGTTCAAGGTGGCTTACCGGAGAAAAAGATTCTATTTAAAACTAATTTTCTACATCCCGCTCCCGCACCAGGAACAGGACGTGGTGGATACGCCATTTTTGTCGGGCGGCTTTCGCCAGAAAAAGGTTTAGGGACGCTACTAGCTGCTTGGGAACAATTGGGCGGAAAAATCCCTTTGAAAATTGTTGGCGATGGACCGTTAGCACCTCAAGTTGTTGAGGCAACAAAGCGCCTGCCAGGAGTAGAGTGGCTAGGACGCAGACCGTTGGAAGAAGTCTACGAGTTAATGGGAGAAGCTGCCTTGCTGATTTTTCCTTCTGAATGGTACGAGACTTTTGGCAGAGTTGCGATCGAGGCTTTTGCCAAGGGAACTCCTGTAGTAGCTTCAGCAATTGGTGCGATCGCCGAGTTAGTTACGCCTGGGCAAACCGGACTTCATTTTCTTCCAGGTAACACCCAAGACCTTGTCGAGCAGGTAGAGTGGGCTTTATCACATCCAGAAGAACTGATGCAGATGCGCCAAGCAGCTAGAGCTGAATTTGAGGCTAAGTATACTGCGGAGGAAAACTATCGCCGCATGATGGAAATTTATACATTAGCTCCTCATGCCTAACTTACACGTAGCGGCATACAGCGCGCTCTGGTGCTTGTATCTAGAGGTGGATCGATGAACGTAGAGGCGGCGTGTCAGCAACAACGCAAGGGATTCATTAAAAGTTCCACAATTGTACTATTAGCATTTGCTACTGCTTATTTTGCCCGTATCATCGAGGCATTAGGAGTACCCGCAGCAATTAATTTTTTACACTTTGCTACAGTTCCACTTGCCTGTGGTATTGCTCTTGTCAAAGCTCGCTCTAAAAGCCAGCGTCAACTTGCTATCGTTCAGGAAATTCTCTTAGGATTATTAATATTTTTCATCTTAATGTGTGCTAGTGGACTACTCAATAACGCTGGATTTATTAATGTAGTTTTAAATTATTTAATGCTGACCGAGCCGTACTTACTTCTAGTAGCGATCGCCTGCATTCCCATGTCTTTAACTAGCACGGAAAAACTGCACTGTTGGTTAGTGCGTTTTGGCTTTATCAATCTCCTGCTTGCTTTGCTCCAGCGCTTTGTTCTCAACTTACATCTTCAGGAAGGTTTAGAAGACAATATTAAAGGAGTTTTTTTAAACCAAGGTTCTGGTCATGTTGTTGGTGCTTCAGTTTCATTGACATTTGGTACGTACTATTTATGTATTGCTAAAGAACGTCCATTTTGGCTGCGAATATCTGTATTTCTTGCTACTATTGTTCACGTATTAGTATCAGATGCCAAACAAGTTCTAGCAGTATTTTTAGTTGCTCTCGTACTTCTTTTTTGCACTAAATTAAAAGATATTACAGAATTTGTAAAATACTCACTTGGAGCAATTTTAGCTGTATTTATCGCAGTTTGGTTGGCAAATAATGGGTTTCTCGCCTGGAGCGTCGATATGACTTTAGAGGGGATGAAGCTTAAACTAGTAGGATTCTCAATTATTCCTTCTTTCTATCATTCCCCGCTCAACCCTTTACTGGGGCTTGGTCCTGGTCACACGATCGGACGTTTAGGAGGATGGATGCTGCGTGATTATTGGGATCTGCTCTCACCTCTAGGGGCAACTCAACTTTCAGTGAGCGAAGCTGTATGGAGTGCGGTAGGAGCAACCTGGTTTGGCGATAAATCTAGCATGTTTTCGCCGTTTTTTGGTTGGGCAGGAATTTGGGGAGATTTGGGTTTTCTGGGGTTAGGAGCTTATTTTTATCTTGCATTTATTGTTTGGTGCAGGCTGTGTTCGGACGATATTTCTCGGTTTTTTCTCCTAACTATATTTGTTTTTGGGTTGATTTTCACTCAAATAGAAGAACCTGGCTACATGCTCTTTATGGCTACTTTTATCGGTCTGCAATGGCAAACCAATCGCTTGAGACGGATTTCATAACTTCTGTATTTTCAGAGTTTTGCGATCGAACAATCTACGAGCTATTAAATAGAAGCAAATCTGCTACTATAGCTGGGTATCGATCGTACCATGACTGAGCAATTATTATTTTTTAATGAAGTTGCTGAACTACTATTGCTTGCCAGTAAGTTTTGGTATAAATTTAGACATACAAATGATTTTCAGGGTAGGTCTCATCAATTCCAGCGTACTTTGAGAAAACGTGTAGCAATCTCTCAAATCTATAGGTGCTGTTATTTCTGTTGATTCATGTTTAACAGATAATATTTATAGTTTTGTCATCACTTGTATGGCTCATTTACCATACAGATTGAATTTAATCAAATAAATTATGAGTCGTCAAAACAGTAGCAAGGAAATCAAGATTTTTTAAAATTCTTTTTAGTAAAAACTAGAGTTTTGCAGGATTTGAAATCTTTCTTTTATCGTTGAAGGCGTAAGTAATCAATAATTAGTGATGCTATAAATTACTTTCAAACTATACTGTCATTCATGGCAATAACTCAAGTGAAGAGTTCAGGGAAATGAGATTTGATACAACAAATAAAGTAGAAGCAGTGAATTTAATTCAACAAATAACATCGGATTTTCCCGGTCTAGCCATCACTCAATCGTTTCATACTCCAGTAAATAAATTGGAGTTAGAAGTTATTCCGGCTGAAATTCCTCAAATCAGAATTTGTGTTATTGGCTCACCAGTCACGGTAGCACCTTTCGATCGCCAAATAGAAATGATGTTGGAGTGGGCTAGCAGTCGTGCTAGCCGATTTGTATGCGTGGCAAACGTCCATATGCTGATAGAAGCCTACTGGCATCCAGAATTTCATGCAGTGTTAGCTCGTGCAGATTTAGTCACTCCTGATGGTATGCCCTTAGTATGGATGATGAAACTAATGGGCGCGCAGCATCAGAATCGCATTGCTGGGCTAGACATCATGTTATCTATTTGCCAACAGGCTCCTCAGCGTCAGATAAAAGTCTTTTTTCTTGGTTCGGAAGCCTCCATATTAGAACAGATGCGAAAACGCTTAGAGTGTGAATTTCCCACTTTAGAAATTGCTGGAATGGAGCCATTACCATTCCGTCCGCTTACAAAAGCAGAGGACGCGGCGGTCATTCAAAAAATCCATGATAGTGGAGCTGGAATTGTGTTACTAGCTCTAGGATGTCCGAAGCAAGAATACTGGATGGATCGACATAAAGACAAAATCCATGCCGTCACGATCGGTGTAGGCGGAGTATTTCCAGTGTATGCAGGAATTCACAAACGCGCTCCCTTGTGGATGAGAAACTTTGGTTTGGAGTGGTTTTACAGATTAGTTCAAGAACCACGTAGACTTTGGAAAAGATATACTACCACCATGCCCCTGTTTATCTGGCTAGCTTTGAAGCAGTTATTAACTCAGGGAGCAGGGAGCAGGGAGCAGTGACCAATTAACCGTCAACCAATAATCAACAACTACCTATCACCGCTCTTCACAAACAACTAATAACTGATAATTGATAACTGATATCTAGCCCCCTGCCCCTAATTTGTGGCAATCTGAGAAACAGATAGACTCATCTGATAATCTCGCTACAAAAATTCAGCCAACAGGTTATGCAGACTCTCCCCAACCCAGCTACAGTAAAATCTTCTTCTGGCGAACTGTCCACCGATACTACTATTCATCGCCGCCAGACTCGTCCGATTCAGGTAGGAAACGTCACGATTGGTGGTGGTCATCCAGTGGTGGTGCAATCCATGATCAACGAAGACACCCTGGACATAGATGGTTCCGTTGCTGCTATTCGTCGCCTACATGAAATTGGCTGCGAAATAGTCCGCGTAACCGTACCAAGTATGGCACACGCTCAAGCCTTAGCAGAAATCAAACAAAAGTTGTATGCCTCCTACCAACCAGTCCCAATCGTGGCTGACGTGCATCATAATGGGATGAAAATTGCCTTGGAAGTTGCCAAGCACATCGATAAAGTGCGGATCAATCCTGGCTTGTACGTATTTGAAAAACCTAAATCCAATCGCACTGAGTACAGTCAAACAGAATTCGAGGAAATTGGAGACAAGATTCGTCAAACTTTGGAACCACTGGTAGTCTGCTTGCGCGACCAGGGTAAAGCCATGCGGATTGGCGTGAATCACGGCTCTTTAGCAGAAAGAATGCTGTTTACCTACGGCGACACCCCAGAAGGAATGGTAGAATCAGCGCTGGAATTCATTCGGATTTGCGAATCGCTGGACTTTCGCAACTTAGTGATTTCTCTTAAAGCATCGCGAGTGCCCGTGATGATCGCTGCCAATCGTTTGATGGTTAAGCGTATGAATGAGCTAGGTATGGACTATCCTTTGCATCTAGGCGTGACGGAAGCTGGAGATGGCGAATACGGTCGCATCAAATCTACTGCTGGAATTGGGACGCTGTTAGCTGAAGGGATTGGCGATACCATCCGCGTATCGCTGACGGAAGCGCCAGAAAAAGAAATTCCTGTTTGTTACAGCATTCTGCAATCTTTAGGTTTGCGGAAAACAATGGTAGAGTACGTTGCCTGTCCTTCTTGCGGACGCACCCTCTTTAATTTAGAAGAAGTGTTGCATAAAGTTAGAGCGGCAACTAAGCACCTAACAGGTTTAGATATTGCCGTTATGGGTTGTATCGTCAATGGTCCAGGGGAAATGGCGGATGCGGACTACGGCTATGTAGGAAAGCAACCTGGTTACATTTCTCTCTATCGCGGTCGAGAAGAAATCAAGCGCGTTCCTGAAGATCGAGGAGTGGAAGAATTGATTAACTTAATTAAGGCAGACGATCGCTGGGTCGATCCGTAAGCAGCGATCGGTGACCAGTTACCAAGGTTTGTCTGCTGCGGTCACTGGTCACTGTCAAAACTGGTCACTGTCTGAGCGCCCTGTGTTAAATTGGGCTTACTTGGTTTGCTTTGTTCTCCGGCTGTGCAGTGTCAATACGATCATGAATAAGCGTGGAATTCTGTTAGGTGCAACGGCAGTGATGCTCTCCACTGCCGCAGTTGCCAGTTTTAGCGATCGCTCTCAAACTCAAGCTTTCTTTCGTGAAAGTCCGAAAGAATTAGTCGATGAAGTTTGGCAAATTATCGATCGACAGTATGTGGACGGGACTTTCAACAAGGTCAATTGGCAAGCTGTGCGTAAAGAGTACTTGAGCCGCTCTTATGCCAATCGAGAGGATGCTTACAAAGCCGTCCGTCAAATGCTAGAAAAGCTCAAAGATCCATATACCCGATTTATGGACCCAGAAGAATTCAAGAATATGCAGGTAGATACTTCTGGAGAACTAACGGGAATTGGGATTCAGATCGCCCAAGACGAGAAAACAAAGCAACTAACTGTAATTGCCCCAATTGAAGATACACCTGCTTTCAGTGCTGGAATTCTTGCCAAGGATACAATCGTCAAAATCGATGGTAAAAGCACTAAGGGAATGGATGTGAATCAAGCAGTGTCTCTGATTCGGGGACAACCAGGTACAGAAGTACAAATCACGATTTTGCGCAACGGACAGCAGAAAGATTTTCGGATAAAACGGGCGCGAATTGAAATTCATCCAGTGCGTTACAGCTACCAAAATAGTCCTACAGGTGGTGTGGGATACATTCGCTTAAATCAATTCAGTGCCAATGCTGCTACAGAAATGCGCGATGCGATTCAAGACCTAGAAAAGAAGCAGGTATCTGGTTACATTTTGGATTTACGTAATAATCCGGGCGGTTTGTTACTAGCTAGTGTAGAAATTGCTCAAATGTGGCTGGATGACGGGGTAATTGTTTCGACAAAGAACCGACAAGGGAAACAAGACATTGAAAGGTCTAATCACCGACCGTTAACAAATAAACCCCTAGTCGTGTTGGTGAATGATGGCTCGGCGAGTGCCAGTGAAATTCTTTCTGGCGCTCTACAAGATAACAAACGTGCGGTTTTAGTTGGAGAAAAAACTTTTGGTAAAGGGTTGGTACAGTCGGTACGCAGCTTGGGAGATGGTTCTGGCTTAGCTGTAACCATAGCGAAGTACTTTACCCCTAACGGTCGCGACATCAATAAGTCTGGGATTGCTCCTAATGTGGTAGTAGCGCTGACGGATAAAGAAAAACAGGCGTTGTTTCTACAAAATCGCGACAAAGTTGGTACGCCATCAGACCCGCAATATGCTAAAGCACTAGACATATTAAAGAAGCAAATTGCAGCTAAGGGGAACTCTGCTACAAGGTAGGGAAAAAGTGTTCCCCACCCTTTACAGAGGCTGGCATTTGCCGGCACGGATGAGTCCGACCCGACGGGCGATCGCTTCTGCTTGAGAAGGAAACGGTCCCCAACGTTCCCTGGCTTCTGGATCTGGCTCTACATTCACCTGCTCGTCAGATACAATTTGACAATGACCGTCCGCTAGCTTGACAATAAACCAAGTTTGTGAATTCGTCATAGAAAAAAGTTGAACGCTGCTTGGTCTGGTATCCTTAATTTTATGCTTTCCAAAGCCTATATTATGTCAGAGAAAATTCCTCTAATATCCCTTGCTGGGAAAGTTGGGGATGACAGAAATTCTGATTTGATGACGATTATTCCTAGGGGCGCACAGCTGTGCGCCCCTACAGATCGTGTAATTTATCTAATCGAAAACGACCGAACTTTTCAGCAAAGGTAATCAAACCTGATACATCAACGGCTGCCGTTACCGTTACTGCCAGTTGCCAAAACTCGCTCTGCTAACTTGTCAGGGACTTCTTGCAAGTGATGGTATTGCCACTGGAAGGAACCAACACCTAGAGTTAGCGATCGCAACTCGACAATGAAGTTCTGCATCTCGGCTTGGGGTAAGTAAGCAATCAGCTTGTCCCAACCAGACCAGTCAGATCTGCCTTCATAGCCTAGAATTTGTCCCCTTCGCCCGCTCACCAGTTGCATTACCTTGGAAGTGAATTCGCTGGGCGTATTGACTTCAATTGAGGCGATCGGCTCTAATAGCGTCGGTTCGCACTGAGTCATTCCCGTTTGCATAGCTAGCCGTGCCGCTTGTTTAAATGCTTGCTCGGAGCTATCTACTGTGTGATAAGAGCCGTTGGTCAAGGTGACGGCAACATCGACTACAGGGAAGCCCAAGGGACCATGTACCAAAAACTCCCTCACGCCAACTTCAACGCCAGGAATATATTGCTTCGGGACAACGCCACCTACAATCTTTTCGCTAAAATTAAAGCCTTCTCCGCGCCCAAGCGGTTTAATATCTAAGTAAACATCGCCAAACTGCCCGTGTCCTCCTGATTGGTGCTTGTAGCGCCCGTGAACTGAAGCAGCAGGCTTGCGGATTGTCTCTTTGTAAGGGACTTGTGGCAAGTGAGTCCCCATCGGTAAGTTGTACTTCCGACGCAGGCGATCGAGGGCAACTTGCAAGTGAATTTCACCTTGTCCCCACAGGATCACTTCGTGGGTATCGCCGTGTTGTTCCCACATTAAAGATGGGTCTTCTTCTAACAGCTTAGTCAGCGCCGCACTCAATTTGACTTCGTCGTTACGTTTTTCTGGGGCGATCGCCAAGGCATAAACTGGTTTGAGTATTTCTGCTTTGGGTAGTTCCTGAACTTGCCCATTTGCAGACAGAGTATCGCCAGTTTTCACGCCATCCAAGCGGCTGAGGGCAACAATTTCACCAGCTTCAGCTTCATCGATCGAGGTCTGTTGCTGTCCTAGTAGCCGATAAATCCCGCCAGCGCGAGTACCATTCAACACGATGCCATCAGTTAACTTACCCTGCCATACCCGTACTAGGGAAAGTTTGCCTCCTTGGGGCGTGTAATAGGTTTTCAATACTTGGGCTATGGGAGTTTCAGCAGTAGCGCCAAGCCCTCGTCGTTGAGCGGTGTCTTGTGGTTCAGGTGCTTCTCGTAACAGTGCTTCTAAAAGCGGTCTAACTCCAAAATCTCGGTCTGCAACTCCACAAAATACTGGAACGACTAAATCTGCCCCTAGTTCTAATTTCAAGTCTTGCAGAATTTCTTCTTGAGGCGGCTCGATTTCTTCTAAAAGTTCTTCCAATAAATGGTCGTCAAAGTTGGCTAATTCTTCCAACATTTCCGCTCTAGCTGCCTGTTCCTGTGCCTTTAAAGATGCTGGCAATGGAATCGGATCGGCTGGTGCGCCAGAGTGGTATTGATATGCTTGTTCGCTGACTAGATCGATAAATCCAGTTAGCTGTTCGTCTTGAATAATGGGATATTGATGCGGTACGAGCGGACGCTTGGAAACAGCTTTAAGGGCGTGCAACATATCCATGAAATTGTTGCTAACCCGATCCATTTTGTTAATAAATACGAGATGGGGAATTTCCCAATCGTCAAGAAATTTAAATAAAGGAGCGAGGGTAAGTACCTTCTGACGCAGACCATTTTCATTATTATCATTTGCTGGTTCGCAAACAACAACTGCTGCATCTACACCCATAAGAGCGTTATATGTCTCTTGGGCAAATTCGACCGAACCCGGACAGTCAACAAAAGTGAAGCGGACACCTTCATACTCGGTACTAGCGGCACTTACTTCTACACTCATTTGGCGATCGCGCGCTTCCGCTGCACTGTCTCCTACGGTGTTACCGTCGCGGACGCTACCTTTACGAGTAATAGCTCCTGTGACGGATAACAAACTTTCGAGCAAAGTTGTTTTTCCGCTCAAATAAGGACCAACAATTGCAACATTGCGCGTACTCGCTCTGACATTTTCATTCATACAACCTCCTACGCGGATTCTTTTATGAGAAGCCGCACGATCGTGAGTAGACAATGGATAATGTTGTAGAGAATTATCCCGTCTTTAATCCGACCTTATCTTGTCTTTAATCGTAAGAATGAAAATTGTAGTTTCTCGTAAGAATTAGCTGAATTAAAGTTAATTAGCTTGAAGTTTTATGCAGATATTTGGAGTTTTGTCAAGCAAAGAGTGGTAATCGGTAATTGATAATTAGTTGCTCCTTTAGCCTCCTCAGCCTCCTCAGCCCCCCATTCTCCGAGAAGGTCGCCCTACAGCTGGGCGACTCTCTCTTCTCCCCTGCTCCCTGCTCGTCCCTGCTCCCTGCTCCCTTTCATCAGGCTTTGCAAGCAAGCATTGAGTAACTCCCAATTCAAAGAGTTATATTTTGTCTGCCCTTCCTTGCGAATATCGAGTAACCCTGCTTCCGCTAGAGTTTTAGAGTGGTGGCAGAAGAGGGCAAGGCTAATACTTAATTTTTGAGCAATCTCCGTACCGCTCAATTCTCCAGCATGGGCGAGTAACTCTACAATTTTCAATCTGGTCGGGTCGGCAAGGGCTGCAAAGATTTTTGCCCGACGACAGCTGTCGTCAACTTCAGCTACAGGTAGGGAGACAAGCTTTTCTGAATTAGTCTCTTTCATGGTCGTTCGTCCGCGATCGCGCTACTTGTCAAATAGTTAAATAGCTACTTGACTTTTTATTTTTGATTGTCTAGC
Organism: Chroococcidiopsis sp. SAG 2025; assembly: GCF_032860985.1. Classification (GTDB taxonomy): domain Bacteria; phylum Cyanobacteriota; class Cyanobacteriia; order Cyanobacteriales; family Chroococcidiopsidaceae; genus Chroococcidiopsis. The sequence continues at coordinate 6,051,469 of NZ_JAOCNC010000001.1, read as the reverse complement.
ATAATAGTCAAGTGGTTGTTTAACTACTTAAATTTTAACCTACGGTTGGCGATCGGTAATAGGTAGTTGGTAGTTACCTTTTGCTTGCGCTAATCCGGTTTTGATGAAGAAGGAGACTTGTAGGTATGACAGATCGTGTCAAGCCGTTGACCCTCACTGCTGAGAACTTTCAAATAGAGGTCATTGAGAGTAAAACACCAGTGCTAGTAGATGTTTGGGCAGCCTGGTGCGGACCTTGTAGGGTGGTTAACCCGATTGTGGAAGAGATTGCTGCCAATTTTGCCGGACGCGCCACAGTAGGCAAGCTGAATGTTGACGAGTACGGAGAAATTGCTTCTCGATATAAGGTGCAGGCAATTCCGACGCTGTTATTTTTCCAAGATGGCGTAGTTGTAGATCGAGTTGTTGGTGTTGTTCCGGCAAAAGCGATCGCGCAAAAATTGAATGCTTTGTTAGAGCCAGCAGCAGATCGACAAGCTGCTTAGACATTACATCTGTAGAGGCGTGAAATTTCGCGCTTCTACAGTCCACATTATTTCATACACTTTTTATCCATTTACCCTAGTGGGACTTTAAAACTTTCTAAGCCCAAATATAGCCGAACTTAGCTCTGTGAGAGGCAAATACATCAACATGCTCATTAAGCCAGCGGACCAAACGAAACTCGACTGCGGTGCGGAATGCCTCCAATGCTTCGGCAAAGGTTTGTAAGGGTTTGGTTGCCCAACGTCTGCGGAATCCGCCGGTCAACTGATGCCAAAGGATGAAGGTGTAAGCGATGAACACTAAAACCCAATGACGCTTCATACTCAGAGCATCCCGAACTTGATACTCACTCAAACCCAACCAGCCCTTGGCTTCTCGATAGAAGACCTCCACCCAGTTGCGAGCAGAATATGTTTGAGCTACCCAAGCCGCACTGACTTGGTTGTCAGAGGCATTGGTGAGAAAGTAATCCACCTCCGTCGCTTGCTCGAAACTAGAGGCATTGAGTTGAATCGCCAGCCAGCGAGTGCCTTCGAGCTTCGGAACGTGAACTGGTAACAGCGCCACCCAAACTGTCCGGGGCTGCTCCAGATTGAGTTGCACAGGTGTGAACTGCTCCACTGCCAAGGTTTGAGCAATAGCTTCTAATCCCTGCTTACGAGCAGACTCATCACCTGATGTTTGAGCAGTAACTTGGCGGTTTTTGGCGATTGCTGCCACGTAAGTTAGGTTTCTCGACTCCAACTGCTTGAGAAAAGGCGTGTTATTACCGTAGCCTGCATCAATTACAGTCACACCCGGTCGATAACCGCGCTTCAAGCATTGGTCAACCAAGTCTAGAGCCAGGTCAGGTTTTTTCTGGAAGTTGGGGTCTGCCTTGCCTTGCTCGAATAAACTTGCGTGTTGATAGAGTGCAACATCTAACGGCAGACGTCGCACTCCATCATACAAGTAGGTAGTCAGCAGCACAATACCATTGTCAGTCTTGCCAATCTCCCCAATGTACTGCCGTCCTACCCCATCAGTAGCCGCACCACTTTTGCGATGTCCCGAATCATCTACAATCAATGTGAAACCTTGACTCGGGGTCGTCTGGCGACACTGGTGCATCACCTCCAACCGCCGATTATTTAGCTTGACTTCATCCCAAGGGGCATTGTTGAGAAAATGTCTGAGGCTGTTGTAGGAGCCATCTACTGTATTTGTGACCAGTTGGCTCAGGTTTTTGCGCTGACTCTCACCCAGCAGTCCCCCTAGATAAACACGAAATTCCTGCCGCTGCTTCTGACGCGAAAATACATCATCAAACCGACGACACCAGTTCTCAAAGCACTGCGGCATCGCTGCTGGTACTTGATCTTTCACCTTACGTTGCTCCTGTCGAGACTGACGTAAAACGCAACTCCTACCCGCATTCTAGCTCAATTTGCTCCATCTTTCTTACAAAGTCCCACTAGTAAAGCCTATGAATACCAACATCGATCTGTTCTCACCCGTTCGGCTCGGTCGTTACGAATTACCTAACCGAATGGTGATGGCTCCCTTAACGCGCAACCGTGCGGGAGAGGGTAACGTGCCGAGAGAATTGAATGCAGAATATTACGCCCAAAGAGTATCGGCAGGACTGATTATTACAGAAGCGACTCAGGTGTCGCCACAAGGCTTAGGTTATCCGTTTACCCCTGGTATTCACTCTCAAGAACAGGTAGAAGGCTGGCGGCTGGTGACAAAAGCCGTACACGATCGCGGTGGCAAAATTTTTCTCCAGCTATGGCATGTCGGACGAATATCTCACCCCGATTTGCAAGTCGATGGAGCATTGCCCGTTGCACCTAGCGCGATCGCTCCATCAGAAGGTATGGCAGCTACTTACGAAGGAGAAAAGCCATACGTTACACCCCGCGCCCTAGAAACAGCAGAAATTCCAGGAATTGTAGAACAATATCGCCAAGGGGCAAAAAATGCGCTAGCGGCTGGGTTTGATGGTGTAGAAATTCATAGCGCCAACGGCTATTTGCTCGATCAATTTCTCCACGATGGCTCCAATCACCGTACAGATGAATATGGTGGTTCGATTGAAAACCGCGCCCGTTTGTTAATGGAAGTGACTGAAGCAGTCGTTAGCGTTTGGGGCGCAGATAGAGTGGGAGTCAGACTTTCACCCAGTGGCACTTTTGGCAGCGTCTACGACTCCGATCTCAAAGCATTGTTTACCTACGTAGTTGATGCGCTGAATCAATTTGAATTAGCTTACCTGCATTTGGTAGAGCCAAGAGTTGCTGGTAATGAAACAGTAGAAAACCCTACTTCAGAATTATCATCAAAATACTTCCGTCCGATCTACAAAGGGACTCTCATCAGTGCAGGTGGCTACGAGCGCGAATCGGGAAATGCAGTATTAGCCTCTGGGGAGGCGGACTTAGTTGCTTACGGTAGACTCTTTATCTCCAACCCCGACTTACCTCAGCGTTTTGCTCTCAATGCACAATTAAACCCCTACGATCGCTCCAGCTTTTATGGTGGAGACGAGAGGGGTTATATAGATTATCCATCTTTGGAATTGCAGGCTGCTAGCTAAAAGAAGCACTAGGGACGCTCAACTATGCGCCCCTACTTTACCCAAATTATTTACTAGCAGGTGGTTCTTTATCTTTGAGCAAATCGGCAGCAACTTTGAGCAGATCGTTCAAGATTTTGCGTAGTTGATGCTCTCCTTTCGCAATAGCTTCTCCGACTTCTCGTAGTCTATCTTCAAGCGATCGCCCTTCTACTGATTCTCCTGCTTCAGTTTTACTACCAGTACGTTTATACCAGTGCGTTGCTTCATCTATTCTTTCTTTGATTTCCTCGTAACGTCCACCATAGCGTGCGGCTAGATTGGCACGCACAATTGCCAGTTGTGCTTGAAGTTGAGCATAACGCTTCTTCATTAAAGCAAATTCTTCACTGTTTTTGAAGGCATTAATGGCGGATTGGATCGCATCTTTCAAACTAGAATCTGACTCTTTACTAACTTCTTCTACATCAACCAAGAGGCGATCAATCTCTTGTTGTAGCTCCTCTTCTTGAATGTCAATTCTTGATTGTAGTTGGTGAACTTCTGCCTGATCTTTGACAATAGTTTGCCGTTTGCCACTACTGTAGCCTTGAATAAATCCTTCTACAGCAGCAGTAACTTCCTCTTTAATTTCGCTACCTTTATCCTTAAAGTTATCGCTGACTGCTGAAATGGTATCTCTGAAAATTTGACGAATATCGCTAGAACCTGCTTTTATCTCCGTGCGGATATTGTATATAGCAGATTGAACGATCTCGCGAATTCTACTCGATCGCAACTGTCCGGTCGATTTTGCCTCCTCAAATTCGGAGCGGATCTGTAACCTAATTTGCTCGACCAAATTGCCATCCAAATTAGTTTTTGTATCTGTCTCATTTACAGGACGCTGAGCAAAATCCTCAAAATTCTCGTAGTCTTTAGAATCAAAACTAGAGTCATACTGGTCGAGATTAAGAGATTTTTCCTCATGAACTAACCCTGGCTTACCTTGAGCTAGATCGTTCATTATTTTCTGTTTTTCTTCATTACTGAAAGTCACTGTTACTTCTCCTGCTTACTAAATCAAACTACTAAAACTGAACTGTAATAAAAGAGCTGTTTTTGCGTTCTTCTTTACGCCTTCGCGTCTAACGCTTCGCTAACGCCTTCGGCTAATGCGTGAAACGCAATCGCAGCCTCATCCAATCTAAGAAAAAATCTCTGATATCGTGTTCGGTTAATCGCTCGTAAATACCGTCAGCATCGATTCTGGAAAACCCGCCCTTGCAATAATCTGGCTATTACAACAAACGTGATATGACTTATTACTACACTAAAGATAAACAGATCCGATCGCACTCTTTCTGACGGATGAAAGTCGATCTAGAACAAGCTGAGTTGTTGAGGAAATGGCTGCAAATCGTTCCAGGGAAGCGGCGGAACCACAACCCCTTTTTGTGTCAATAACTGGTGAAAAGACCGAGCATTGTGTGGCGATCGCTCTTCTGTGGGACAATGAACGAAGAAATAAATATGGGTTCCTTGGCGTAAATTGCGATCGATAAAATTAACCCATTCTTCAAGAAAGGGCTGATTTAACTCCCACTTTGGATGGCTAATAAAGCGAACTAAGCTAAACGGCGCGGTGATACTAAATTCTACTGGTAACTTAGGTTTGCGGCGTTCGGAGTGACTTTGTGGGTCATCTGGCGCATCGTATATTGGACGGCTATCGAGTAAAACTCTACCTATTCCCAACTGTTTTAAAAGCGCTGTTAATTGACTAGCATACGGCTCTTGAAACCAGTTTGGATGACGCACTTCTAAAGCCAGCGATGCTTTTTCTCTCAAAGCATTTAAGAATATTGTTAAGTCCTCTATTGCTTCTGGACTATATCGTGGTGGGAGTTGAGCAAAAATTGCTCCTAAGCGATCGCCTAAACCCTGCGTTCGTGCGATAAAACTCAAAGCATTGGGAATATGTGTTTCTAGCAAGCCTTGATGGGTAATGTCTCGCGGTAACTTGAGGCAGAATTTAAATTCTGAGCGTGTTTCTGCTGTCCAGCGCGCTACAGTATCGGCATCAGGGATAGCGTAAAAGGTGGTGTTTCCTTCAACAGTCGTGAGACGCTGGCTGTATAAATGTAAAAACTCACCCGCACGACTTCCAGTCGGATAAAAATCGCCTACCCAACCTTTATACGACCAAACAGCACAGCCAAGATGAAAAGTCAAAAGTTAAAAGTTAAAAGTCAAAAACTAAAAGGATTTTTTACTGATGAACTGAGCCATCGGGCATAATTGCCCCAGTTAAAATTGCTCCGGTTAATTTGACCATAATTCGGTCTTTTGTGCCTACTTTGGCTCCTTTTAAATTAGCATTACTTAAATTTGCTCCACTCAAGTCAGCCCCAATTAAATTTGCTTCCTGTAAATTGGCTGAAGTTAAATTTGCGCCTAATAAGTTGGCACGAAATAAGTTGGCTTGAGATAGATTTGCTTCTTGTAAATTGACTTTGTGCAAAAAAGAATCGCTCAGATCGGCTTTACTTAAGTTAGCTTTGCTCAAGTTTCTCCCCGATAAATCTTTTTCTTTCAACTCAGCACCCCGTAAATCGGCTCCAGTCATATCGGGATAGTGAGGACGGTAGGGCTGCTGGGAAGATGAAGCAGTGGTTTGCTGGGGCGACTTAGAAGCAGAATAGTAAGATTGAGAACCGCTCTGTTGGGGCGATTGCGATCCCGAGTAATAGCTTGAGGGAGGAGATTGCTGCTTGTAGCTCGACTGTGAAGCTGAGTAGTAATCTGACTGGTACGGTTGCTTATAGCTAGATTGCGAATGTGACTGCTGGTGCGACTGAGTAGAGTCGTAGTGCGATTGCGACGGTTGTTTGTAGCTAGATTGTGAATTATTGCCGTTCGACTGCGAATTTGCCTGTTGACGCGATCGCGCCGTTGAATCGTAATATGACTGAGAATTATTGCTGCTCGACGGCGAATAACTTTGCTGGCGCGATTGTGACGCTGAGTAGTAATGAGACTGAGAATGAGCCTGCGACTGTTTAGTTTTACTCCGTGACTCTGGCTTAGGTTGCGCCGGAGTAAATTTACTGGAGCGAGTTTGAATGAGCCGCAATTGCTCTCGCGCTTGATTAATTTCTTTTAATTTTTCTTGCGCTTTTTGCTGCAACCGCTGATTCTCTTTCGGGATGCGATCGGGATGCCAAATAAAAGCCAAGTCCTTATACGCCTGGTTAATTTCTTCCAGGGAGGCTCCAGGCTCTAATCCAAGTACTCTGTAGCAGTGGTTCAGGTCTAACATTACTACTGCCGCATCCTCACTAGCTTGGTATTACCCATGATAGGCAGCTAATTGCGTATTCGCTACCTTCTTTTAGGCGATCGCCTAATAAGAAACTTAAACTAAACTTGTCACTACTGAATTAAGACTAGTGCAAGAAAGCAGGAGGCAGATGGCAGCAGGATTTAATCTATACGGCATCAGCCAGTCGTGCTGATTCAACTATATAGTTATTCTTGCCATAATCCGCTACATTTTTTCTTGACTTCCCCAGTCTTCAGCCGCCAATTTCCCATATCGAGTCATGCCATTTGATTTTCAATTGCCCAACGTGCTAGCTCAGTACGATTGTGCAGTCCCGTTTTACCAAGCATATTAGACACATGGCTTTCTACTGTCCGCTGACTCACATTCAGTTCTTCGGCAATGTCGCGATTAGCTAGACCTCTCGCCACATATTGCACGACTTTTAGCTCTGTTTGCGTCAGATGCACGTCAAACGGAACTTGAATTTTTGTCTCGTTTTCGCCGTTGCCACCTGATTGTTGTCTCTGGCGATAAGCTTGTTTGAGAGAAGCTTCCACTTGAGCCACTAGTTCCTCTGGCTCGAATGGTTTGACCATGTAGACATCAGCACCGATGTTTAAACCTTTGATTTTGTCTTGGCTTTGACCTTTGGCAGAAAGAAATAGAATCGGAATCCAACTGGTGCGTTCGTCCTGTCTTACCTGATTGACAAACTGATAGCCATCCATTTCTGGCATCATCACGTCACAGATAATCATATCTGGAATTTCCTGCTCCAGAACTTCTAAAGCCTCTCGCCCGTTTTCTGCGGTGATGACCTCATAGCCTCGGAATTCTAGGTAATCCTTGACGAGTAATATCAGGTTGGGGTCATCATCTATTAATAGCAGTCGCTTGTGCTCTTTTACGCTAGTTTCCTTCATGCTGCGCTTACTCGCCACAATTGAGTCAGTCGAACTTTTCAATAGCAGTTTCTCTTGCAATTTATCAATTTGGTGGTATTTTACTGACCTCGGTCTCGCTGATTTGTAGCCGGAAAGCCATTTTAATCTTCAAAGAAGATTTATAGCTTTAGTGCTGCACTGCAACTGCAAAGATTTCAGTCTTAGTACGGACACCTAATGATACGCCCTATTTGGTATAACTTAGGCGATATCATTATATATTCTTTTTTCGGCGTTGTCGTATAAAACCTGATACAATAACAAAATATACTTGTCTTTATCTGAAAGAATCAGTAAAACCCACTAAAGTACAGGCAAACGCCAAAATTTGTACTGAGAAAAGTCAGTCAATTTTGTTTGCCAAATCAAATATTCTTTGTAAGTATCCTTAATAAATTGTGATGAGATGGTCTCTCGTGCAAAAGAACTGATGGCTTTTCTGTTAATTTGCCAAGTTATTTTGCCAATTCTATTGACTTCTCTGATGCTGCACTAGTTGTCATCTGCGATCGCGAGTGATGTCGGTTCTGGAAGAGGATGAACGAGAAAGGCATATTCGCGTACAATTTTATTGCCGATGAGATGTTCTTGGATAATCCGTTCGATAACTTCGGGGGTTGCCTGACGATACCAAACCCCATCGGGATAGACTACGAGAATTGGACCATTAGTACAGACGCGCAAGCAGTTAGCCTTCGTGCGAAAGATGCAACTGGGGCGAGCGCTCGTTGGTTTATCGAGTTTTAATTGTTTGAGGCGTTTTTTCAAGTAATCCCAAGATTCTAGACTCGCTTCCTTAGAACAACACTGCGGTAAAGTCTGGTCGGCACAAATAAAAACATGGCGTTGAATTTGCGGTAAACCTAAAGCCTGGACGCAAACAGCCAAAGCTTCATCATCTTTAGGTTTACAGGTTTCGTTGTTAGTCATTTGTCAATTGTCAATTGTCATTTGTGATTATTGTCTCTTATCTCCTTGTCCCCTTGTCCTCCTTGTCCCCCGACTCCCGACTCCCGACTCTCGACTCCCTCACCTTCAGTTCGGAAACCCGTACAATTGGATTTGTTGCCATGACCTCTATCTTTTGGCTAAATTAGCACTCAGGAGTTGAGAGTGCTAACAAGGCGAGGAATTTGTATGGCAGCAGTATCTTTAAGCGTTTCTACAGTTAAGCCACTAGGCGATCGCGTATTTGTCAAGGTCAGCGCCTCAGAAGAGAAAACCGCTGGCGGTTTGTACTTGCCCGACACTGCTAAGGAAAAACCCCAAGTTGGTGAAATTGTCGCCATTGGTCCTGGTAAGCGTAATGATGATGGTTCTCGCCAAGAATTAGAAGTTAAGGTTGGAGACAAAGTTCTTTACTCTAAGTACGCTGGCACAGACGTAAAGCTAGGTACAGATGAGTACGTCCTGTTGTCCGAGAAAGACATTTT